>JBFYNQ010000103.1:0-13912 GCA_041304265.1 Candidatus Bathyarchaeota archaeon
CATGGAGTCGACGAGGGGTTTGACGTCGGCGCCGTCGCTAGGGCCCGCATTCCAGCCCTGCATAGGCTTGACGACGGTCTGTCCTTTAACTTCCTGGTCGTAGCGGCGTACAACCTTCTCCTTGCTCGAGATGTTGTATGAGGAGAGGAGTTTGAGGAGCACGGCACCGAGGTCTTTGGGTGCGTCGAACTTCGGCTCCTCGAGCTTGGGGTCCGTCCACTCCGCTTTCCTCGTCGTCTTCGGTGGATTGAAGAGGGACTTGAGGTGGATGTCAGCGACCTTCACGCCCTGGTAGGTGAGCTTGGCGAGACCCGAGTCGTTATAGCGACCAATTGCGTTCGCCTCGGTCTGCTCGTCCCTGAAAATCGTGAGTACGCGATTGAGGTTCTCTGGGGGCACGACGAGGAGCATCCGCTCCTGGCTCTCAGAGATCCAAATCTCCCAAGGAGCCATCTTCGACGCCTTGAGCGGGATCTTATCGAGATCAACGTCTATGCCCAAACCATACTTCTCGGCGGTCTCGCAGACTCCGCAGCTGAGCCCTCCGCCGCCTATATCGGTGATAGCGGATCCTAAGCGCAGCTCGCTGATCTGCTGTATGGCGCGCTTGAGTTTCTCCTCCTCGATGGGGTTAGCGATCTGCACCGCAGGTCGGCTGACCTGCTCCGACTCCTTTGTCAGCTCAGCCGAGGCGAAAGTGACTCCATGTATACCATCGAGCCCCGTCCGCCCCCCGGCGAGGACGCAGTAATCACCCGCCTTCGCGCGGTGGATATACTGGTCAGCCTTGAGGACGCCAACACATCCCGCGTAGACGACTACGTTGCCAATGTATTCATCCGCGAATAGGACTGCACCATTCACCGTTGGAATACCTATACTATTACCGTAGCTACCAATGCCGTCGACTACGCCATTAAAAAGATAGGACGGGTGCTTCACGCCCTCGGGCAGCTTCCCCCACGGATAGTCGAGGGGACCAAAGCAGAGCACATCTGTACAGGCTATAGGGTCAGCCCAGACGCCGAGGATATCCCTTATGACACCACCTAGACCAGTAGCGGCACCGCCGAATGGCTCGATTGCTGATGGGTGGTTATGGGTCTCGACCTTGATGGCAACCTTGTAGTCCCCCTCGAGGTCTACAATACCCGCGTTGTCCTCGAAAACGCTGAAACACCAAGACGGCTTCAGCTCCTCCACTACACTCCGGATGTATGTCTTGAGGAGACCATCGACCTTACCCCTTTGAGTCTCAACGACGCCTCGGAAGGTCTTATGACTACAGTGCTCGCTGAATGTCTGATCGTAAGTCTGTAACTCGATGTCCGTAGCCGTCCTCTCGCGGAGCAGGTAGTGATCCCTTATGTACCTGAGCTCCTCAATGCTAAGGCCGAGCCCAAGGGTTTTACCTATCTCCTTTAGCTCGTCGTCTTTCGTGTTCAGCAGGTCTACCTCGAAGTGCTCGAAGGCCTGCTTGCCCCGGATGATCCTACTCATTTCAACTCACTTATCTCGAAGCGGTAATCGTCCTTCGTGGGATTTGTGAGGAGGCGGCGGCACATCTCGTTGATGAGTTTCTCCGCCTTCGCCTTGTTAGCGGCCTCGAAAGCTACTTCGTACGCCTTGCTCGAGCGCACGTCATCAACCATGTAGCCTAGCCCCCTTAGGGCATGGGCAGTCGTCTCTCCCTCGGGGTCGCTGTACCCCGCCTTGAGAGTGACGTAGACTGAGGCTTTGAACTTCATGCCTATTCCATCCACGGTAGGGCTAAAAGCCCTTGGGGTAAAGAAATGAGTTAATTATTAAAAGGATTTCCAAGCAAGATTAACACATCCATGTTATCCAATGAGGCGTTCTTTTGCTCCGAAAAGTGAAGAAGAGAAAGGGTGGGGGTTGGGCGCTCGCCCTACCGTCTACTTGTTCACCATCAGGATGGTGACAATCAGACCGTAGATGGCGAGACCCTCACCGAGAGCGACGAAGAGCAGAGCCCATATAGAGAGCTCTGGCCTCTCCCTCAGCATCTCGGACCCTGCCTTGGCGGCGACCATGATACAGAGCGCGGCGGCGAAGCCGGCACCGATCATCGTGAGCGCACCAGACAGTAGGGGCCACGCTGTTTCAGGTATCATTCCTTCTCCTCCTCCAAGGATTACTATTAGCGCAAAGAAGACACTCAGCACCACCAAGAAAGCGCCGAACGCGTTTAAAGACGCGCCCCAGACAGTGCTCTTCCCCTCGACCTCGGCAGATGCGTTGATCGTCGAGCCTTGGATCATCGCCCAGGCAGCCGCGAGAATCGTGATGCCTATGATGATCGCGGAGGGAAGCATGTCCACTTGCGCCGTTTCGGCGGCGACTAGCAGCGGAATCATTCTAATTCTTCTCCTTTTTCTCCTATACGTCCACCGTTCCGTTTATAACCTTTTCCGGCGGGGTCATTGAGACATTTTCCTCTCCCGGGGAACCGTGAACGGTTTAAACGGCACACCCGACCCGTCGAAGAACTTACCCATGAACTCGTAGTAGAGGAGCCTCAGGCTCTGCACTGTGCTCGAGATGAGCTCAAAGCTCATAGCTACGATGTTCATGATCAGGAGTCCTATCGGTATTGGTACCGGCAGGACGATTGCCTCGTTCAGTGCCTCAGCGGCGATTGCGAGACTCGCATGTGCTAGTGCAAATGCCGCGATACGTAAGAAACTGAAGAGGTTGGCGAGACCCTCGACGAAAGTCATCAGCAGACCACCGATGCCCTCGCCGATGCTCTCCATGCCGACTCCGTGACCGTGCTGTATGCTGTGAATCACAGGCTCGGCGAAACTAAGCAGCATTCCGAGAATCATTACGTAGAAGCCCCAGTAACTCAGCGCTTGCATGAAGTTCATGCCGATGCTGATGAAGTACATCGCCGTCAGGTACAGACCACCAACGTAGAGGATCATACCCAAGCCGTGCTCGCCCAGTGCGCCGACTGGGTTGCCCTTCTTTATCTGATTGTATGCGCCAATCATGAGACCAATTATTACTTCAATGGCAGCTATCAGGAAAACTAGCTTCAACAGCGAAGTAGTATCATGTATGGGGTTGGGCATTATTGGTTGGTAGAGGTGGTGTAGGAACTCCTCGTTGAGGAATATGGATCCGTAAAGGAAGCCGAAGATGATGGCTGATACGCCCATCGGTAGGAAGAGCCCACCGAGGTACTTGAGCATCCCCCGCGTGTACTTGCGTGATAGGAAGATGCCTATCAGGAGAATGAGTAGGCCTTGGCCTACATCTCCGTACATGAGGCCAAACTGGAATGCGAAGACTATAATGCTGAGATAAGCGGGGTTGAACTCGTTGCTATTAGGGTAACCACGCAGCGTCGTGAGTTTCCAGTTTGACTGAAGGAAGCTGGGGTGCATCACAGGCGCGGGAGTCGGGACACCTCTATCGCCGGGGTTGACATCGTCTACTTCATAGATGATCTTCTCGCCCGTCTTTTGTTCGACTTCCTTGATCGCCTCGTTGAATTCACCTATGTTCTCCGCTGGCGTCCATCCCTGAAGGATGCTGAAGACCTTCGTCCTCATGACAGGGGCGCGAGAGTCCGTGGCTAAGCGTAGCATGGTGTAGCAGAACGTCGCCTCGCTAAGTGCCGCCATCTCACTCACTTTAACGTCGGCTAGGACGTTCGCGTAACGCTCCTTCACCGACTCGGTCGCGGTCTGTAGCTTAGCGGTCTTCTCCTCTTCGATGCGCTTGATATCGCTTTGGTGCTCTGTTTCTAGGACAGCGAGTTTTTCATCGAAGGTCTCGCCAGGTGCCTCTATGCTTTTAATCCAAACCCCCATTTCGCTCTGGAACTTTTCGAGCATTTTGCCTCTATTATATGGGTCGATTATCGCCTTGGCTTCCTCACCGAGGACGACGGAGAGATCATAGACCTCAAAGACAAGGAAGTGGTCTAATACGGTTTTTCTTGTCGACTCAGGTCCAGACACTAAGATGAAACTCTCGGAGGCGTTTATCGAGTTCGCCTTGATCTTTACCTCCGGCTGCTTCGCGAGGTGCTGTTCCAAGCGTTTCAGGAACTCTGTGTTGATTATGCCGTATGCTAGGCTGTTCTTCAGATCCTCTGTGCCAAGGGCCTTAATGAGCTCGATCTTCGTGTCCCAGCGGGCATGTTGCTCGACGAGGCTCCGCCTCTTCTCGTGGAAGAGTGCGCTTCCCCTACTTATCTTCTCATCATACTCCTTTGAAAGGCGCTCAGACTCGTTGGCTTGAGCCTCCCTGACATCTTTGAGTTTACCGATAACCCGGTCGAGATGCTGAATGGCTTGCTTTGTCCTGACCTCGGGGTTCCGGGTGTAATCGCGGAGCACGTCGAGTAGTGGCGTGGTCACCTCGATCTCGAAGTTAATAAGTTTCTTGAGCTCCTTGTAGCGGGGTGCGACCTCGTCGTATAGAGTCTTGTACTCTGGCCCCTTGACCTCCTTCTTATACTCGTCGTAGTCGGGGCCTGTGACCTCTGTCAACTGTGTCACGCCCGCCGCGCCGAGGGAGTCGAGGACAAGGCTCTCGTACTCCGGGAAGGTGATGATTGTGACTTTTTTCATCAAGGCGACTCACCTTAATGCGGTTCTTCCCATTAAAAACCTTAGGGCGAATATATGTTCTGCGCCTTATCCAGTCGACTTTGACTCGGGTTTGGGGCTCAGTTGCCCCATTCTCTTGAATACGAGGTAGGTCGTCACGAGGAAAAATACCATAGAAAGGAGTATCAGCGCCTCGATGAGTATGAGGTTCCTCGGCTGAATCATGTAGATGATGATCATGGCGGCTATCATACCAGTGAGCGGGAAAAACATCATTAGGATGAAGAGGGGGCGTATCCTCCGCATAGTTTCCTCGAGCGTCAGTTTTTTATCGGGGTTTCTGCGCTCGGCCATGTTTATCGAAGCAGAAGGAAGCCCGAGGCGTTAAAAAGGGTTAGCCTAGACCGAGACTGGAGCCGAGACGGGCATGTCGAATGTCTGCGACATCGAATCTAATGGCGCTGTTGCCTCTACGAGGCCGCGGAGCCTGTTCCTCAGCGTGACCTCCGTTGTCCCTGCCGCGTTTGCGACTTCTTTTTGGATGCGCCTATCGTCGTTCTTCAGGCATGCCATATACAGTGCTGCAGCAGCTAGACCGCGTGGGTCCTTGCCTGTTAAGCCCTGTCTCAGCTTCGCCGATCTTAGTATGTTGATTGCCTTGATTTCTGTGTCGTGTCTGAGCCGTAGCTTCGCGGCTATACTGGGAACGAACTTTGTCGGCTCGTCGACGGGCATACGTAGCTTAAGCTCTTTAATGAGCAGCCTGTAAGTCCTCGCGACCTCGTCGTGAGTCCTCGTACTCGCCTCGGATACCTTCTTGATCGGACGCGGCACCTGGGATGACCTGCATGCGGCGTAAACGGATGCCGCTACGAAGGCATCGATGCTCCTACCACGTATCAGATCAGCCTTTAGGGCCTTACGGTAGACCAGCGCCGCCTGCTCCCTCACTGGACTCGTGAGGTGTAGTAGAGCAGCTATTCTGTCGAGTTCCGCCATTGCTGTGCTTAGGTTTCTGCGCGTCGTCTCGTCGAACTTGGTCCTATTATCGTATCGTCTCAGGCGGTCCATCTTGTGGCGCGCCTCACCAGACAACCTCTTACCCGAGGCGTCCCGGTCTCCCCTGAACACGGTCGAGAGCCCCTTATCGTACAGGGTCAGGGTCGCCCCTAGCCCCGTGCGGCTTCGGCTGCTTTTCTCGTCGACCGTGAATGCCCTCCACTCGGGACCCATGTCTATCGGCGTCTCCTCTAAGACTAGTCCACACTGGCTGCAGACGCGTTCACCATTTTCAGGGTCGCTGATGATGTTCGCGTTCCCGCACTTCGGGCACTTCCTCGTGTCTTCTTGCATTTTCATACTCTCTCACCCTTCTTCGTCTTCTCATGGTGCGTTAGCCCTGAGAAGGGTATAATTTACATATACGTAAGTTATATATACCGGTGGCGCTTATAAGTCTTCTGGTATAAATTGCCTAAACCACGGGGTACCTGCGGCGCCACGAAGATGAAGATCCTCGCCATAATCTCTAACAACTCAGAAAACAGGCAGGAATCCTACGGATACGACATCTGGAAGACCATGAAGAACCAGTTTCACATATACCTCGACGATAATGACATAGGCAACGTCTACCACCACCTCAACGACCTCTGCTCCCTCAAATATGTCTCAAGGGGAGACGAGGTCGACGGCAGGTGCTTCTACGACATCACGGATGTGGGACTCTCTCTAAAGGCTAGGTATAGACAATATATTGACATAATGAAGACAGATTGAAGGGGTTACTCACCCTTCACGATACTGACGCGGTCACCTTTCCTGAGCGACACATTCTCATCTGAGGTTAGGCGTATCGTGAGCTCTACCTCACGTTGACCTTTCTTGAAGTCTTTCACGGTACCAGAGATGAAGAGTTGGGGCGGCGATTTTAACGCCCGCCTCATCTGCTCCCTTAGGTTCTCGAACTCTATGAGAAACGTTTTACCACGTGTTGTGAGTTCTGCGCCGCCACCCCCGGATTTTCCGCCCTTATGAGCTGAAAGAAGAGGTTCACCGAGCTTCTCCTCTGCCTTCCGGATGAGCCCCCACGCGTATCTGTAGCTCATGCCGAGCTCAGTCGACGCCTCCTTTAGGGTGCCCACATCCATGACCTTCTTTAAGAGGCTGTATACTCCGGGGCCGAAGACGTAGCCGTCCTCTGTCTCCATCCAGACCTTAAAGGCGGGATGAGGCTTGCTGTGCTCCATGTTGGAGAAAGGGTGTACTACGTTGAAATGCTTTTTCAGGGCTAGGGCTTCTCGGACTCGGTCTTGAACTGCATCTCGTAGAGCCTCTTGTAGAGCCCATCTTTGGCGATGAGTTCATCGTGTTTCCCAGCCTCAGCTATGACCCCATTCTCGATGACAACGATCTTGTCCGCGTTTCGCACTGTGGAGAGACGGTGTGCTATGACTACAGCTGTCCTCCCTTTCAGTATCTTATCCATCGCCTTCTGGATTAGCAGCTCCGTGTAGGCGTCGATGCTGCTCGTCGCCTCATCCATGACGAGTATGCGCGGGTTCGCAATTAGTGCCCTCGCTAAGGAAACGAGTTGTCTCTGGCCGACGCTGAGTCTCCCGCCGCGCTCCTTGACCTCTGTCTGGTATCCCTCGGGAAGCCTCACTATGAACTCATGCGCCCCCACTGCCTTGGAGACGGCTATAACCTCCTCATCCGTTGCCCCAGAGCGGCTGTATCTTATGTTCTCCATTATCGTGCCGCTGAAGAGGAATGGATCCTGTAGCACAATGCCCATCTGCCTCCTGAGGGGCTCTATGCGTATTCTCCTCAGGTCTCTGCCGTCGATCAATATCCGGCCTTCAGTCGGGTCGTAGAAGCGGTAGAGGAGGTTGATCATCGTCGTTTTTCCGACGCCAGTCGGGCCGACGAAGGCGACGGTGGTGTTGGGCTCTATTCTGAGGTTTATATCGTGTAGGATTCGGCTGTCATTATTGTAGCCGAAGGTCATATGGTCGTAGACTATCTCGCCTCTGATTGTTATGATGGGCTCCGAGTCGGATGAGTCCTCTATTCCGATAGGAGCGTCCACTATGTTGAATACTCTCTCCGCCGCCGCAAAAGCGGACTGTATACTCGTCCAGATGTTGCTCAGCTCCTGTATGGGCATGAAGAAGCGGGTGATGTAGCTCATGAAGATAAAAAGCGTGCCGACCGTAACGGTGTGTTGTATGACAGCCATGCCGCCAAACCAGAGCACCAACGCCTGTCCGACTGAGGTGAAGAACGTGACGGTCGGGAAGAAGGCAGACATGACGCGTCCAGCCTCCGTGTTCGCGGCGCGGTTTGACTCGTTCACGTTTCGGAACTCGCGTCTAGTTTCGTCCTCTTTGCTGAAGCTCTGTATCTCACGTATCCCGCTGACCGACTCCTCCATCTGGGCGGAGACGCTGGCGATCGACTTACGGGTCTCGCGGTAGACCGTTCGCACACGCTTGCCCCAGACGATCATCCAGATGAGCATGACCGGAATTATGGCGAAGCTGATGAGGCTAAGCTGTGGGTTGATGGAGAACATAATGACGACGATGCCAGCGATGGTCAGCAAGTCGGCTGCCGCTGTGATTATCCCCGAGCTTATAAGCTCAGAAAGTTTGTCGATGTCGTTCGTGGCGCGGCTGACTAGACTGCCCGGCTCCTTATCCGCGAAGTAGCTTAGGGGAAGCCTCTGTAGGTGGTCGAAGACGTCCTTCCTAAGGTCGTATTCCATCCTGCCGAATAGCCACTCAATGATATAGTTCTGCGTTGACTGGGCGGCGTACGTCGAGACAGCGACGACGACGTATCCGGCGGCGACTAGCGCAAGCCCTGCGGCATCTAGGCCGGGGATGTATGTGTCTATCGCCATCCCATAGAGTAGTGTTGGTAGGAGGTTGAGCCCCGTGGTGGCTACGACGGTTACGAACATCAGGGCGGCGCGTCGTTTGTACTTGAGGATGTACCTAAACATTCGAATGGCTAGTACGGAGTCTGGTACCTGTCGGAAGGCGTTTTCTTCCTCGTCAACTACTATGCCGTGGAAGCCTCCGCCGCCACCTCCTCCACCGCGCATTCCCATGTTAATCGCCTCCTTTCCTATCGGAGCCTGAGACCTGCGTCTCGTATAGCTTCCGGTAGATGCCGTCCCGCTCCATGAGTTGCTCGTGTGTGCCCTCCTCAGTCACGGCGCCGTCGTCAAGGACGACGATGTAGTCTGCCTTCTTGATGCTGCTCAGGCGCTGAGTGATGATGAAAGTGGTCCTGTCGGCGAGCAACTCGTCGAGCGCTTGTTGGATATCGTGCTCGGTTTGAGTGTCGACGCTGCTCGTTGAGTCGTCGAGAATGAGAATTTTCGGATTCTTTAGGAGGGCACGCGCGATCGCGATGCGTTGTTTCTGGCCTCCCGAGATGGTGACCCCGCGCTCCCCGACCGGGGTATTGTAGCCCTTCGGCGTAGAGGCTATGTAGTCGTGTATCTTCGCACGCTTCGCCGCCACTTCTATGTCCTCAAGCTTCGCATTCTCAACTCCATAAGCGATGTTCTCCCTGAAGGTTGTGCTGAAGATGAAGGGGTCCTGGCGGACTATCCCTATGTGTTCTCGGAGCGACTTGATTTTATAGTCACGGATATCACGCCCATCTATCTTGATTGAGCCCGCTGTTACGTCGTAGAATCTTGGGATGAGGTTGATTATGCTGCTCTTGCCGCTGCCGGTTGCTCCGAGTATCGCCACCGTCATACCTGGCTTGACATTGAGGTTCACGTCGCGCAGCACGAGGTTCTTCTCGTCGTACATGAAGTTGACGTGGTTGAACTCGACGTGACCGATTAGTTGGGTTATGTCGACGGCGTCTGGCTTGTCGTGCACCGCTATCTTGGCGTCTATCGTTTCGAAGACGCGCCCCGCCGCTGCGTCAGCCCTGAGGAGCAGGTTGGAGATATTCCCTAGCATTCTAACGGGCTGGGCGATGCGTGTCAAGTAGAGGTAGAAGGCGATCACGCTGCCTATGCTGAGGACGCCGGCTATCACCTGGTTGCCGCCGTACCAGAGTATGAGGACGAAACCTGCGCTCGTGATCATGGTCGCGAGGGGTAGGAAGAAGGCGCGGTACTTCGCCGTCATTATGTGGAGATCAAAGTACTTCGTGAGCTCGCGCTCAATCTTGGCCTCTTCTTGCTTCTCCTGGGCGAAGCCGCGGACTACGCGTAGCCCCATGAGGTTCTCCTGGAAGATGCTCGTTATCTCGCCGTACTGTTGGCGCATCCTCTGTGTTACGGGGAAGGACTTGCGCCCGAAGGCGAGCATCGTGACGAAGAGGAAGGGGAGCACTATGAGCGTGATCAGGGTGAGTGAGGCATCCGTGTTCCAGAGGTTATAGAAGACGAGGGCGATCAGGAGTATCGTTGAAATACTCATCCTGAGCCCGACGTCGAACCACCTGTCTATCTGGTCTATGTCCCCCGTGGCGCGAGCCATGAGCTGCCCAGTCCTCTGCTTGTCGTAGAAGCTGAAGCTCTGCTCGAGGAGACTGTTGTACATGTCGCTACGGAGACCGTATGTGCCACGCTGACTGATCCACGCGCCGCCGTAGCGTACAGCGTAATTCAGCAACGCTACGCCGCCCGCCACTAGTATGAGGCTGAAAATGTAGGTGACCAGGGTTGCGTAGCTCGGGTCGTAGCTGAGGCTGGAGGCGACCCACCGCGAGGCAGGTAGCAGCAGTATGCCCATGAGTCCGCCGTCCCAGCCTGAGAGGCTCCCCCCGGCGGATACGCTGCTTATGAGGTCAATGATGTCGCCTATCATCATAGGCATCTGAACGTCTAGGAACGTGGATACGAGTATGAGGGCGACGACGGCCTTGAGCTGCCAGAAACCGGTGACGTAGTCCATCATGCGCCTGAAGTTGCCCCGCTGGTTGCCCCGCCGTTCTGCCGACATACGCATCACCTAGATGTCCAGCAGCTGGGTGAGTTCCTGGATCGCCGCTGCGTGTTCACGGTCCTTGGCGAGGGTGATATGGGTCAGCAGCTGTAGGAGGGGGCGTTGAACCTGTTTTTCAAGGGTCCCCGGGTCGGTCTGGCGTTCAACTACCTCCTCGAAGGCCCGGCGCTCAGCGTCGACGCATTTTCGTATCAGGGATAGGGCACGCGCTTTCTTCGCATCCGGGACATCGACGCTGAAGATGCCGAGCCCGGGTATCATCTTCCTCAGAACTGCGTCCTGGTACTGGGCGTACTCGTCGTCCTTTTGGAGGCTCTCGCTGAGGGAGTAAGAGATTATGAAGCGGTGGGCTGTGGCGTGGTAGTAGGGTTGTATCATGTTTCTGACCTTCTCCTCGCGCGTCTGCGCCACGAGCCCCGCGCTGATGAGCTGGTTGAGGTGGTGCTGTATGCTTGAGAAGTTCTTGTCGAGAGCCTTGGCGAGGTCGGCTGGGGACATCTCCTTGTGCCTTAGCATGTGTAGTATGCGTCGTCGGGTGTCGTCGGCGAGCAGCTTGGCAACCTCTGGGTCCTTGATGATCTTTATGTCGGCGATCAACGGAGTCAGCTACAGGACATTGTAGCGATATATAAAAATGTAACTTGGGCGGTGGGGTTAAAACGCCAATTGGGGCCTATTTCGTGTGTTCCCGTCTGGTGAAAGGTTTGGATAAAGTGAGGCTTTTCGCAGAGCTTGTCGAAGACGTCGCGGGTTGTCATGGCTGCGGACTCTGCGAGGGGGCCAAAAACAGGGTGAACGGAGAGGGCGATCTAGACTCACGCGTCGTCTTCGTGGGTGAGGCGCCGGGACGGAGAGAGGACGAGTCAGGTCGCCCCTTCGTCGGTTCGGCGGGAAAGCTCCTCGACAGGCTCCTCGCGGGCGCTGGGCTTAGCAGGGACAGGGTCTTCATATCGAACGTCGTGAGGTGCCGTCCCCCGGGTAATCGAAGACCGAAGCGGTCTGAGGTCGAGGCGTGCTCGTGCTACATAGAGAGGCTGTTGGGGATCATTGCGCCTCGGGTCGTTGCGCCGATGGGGAACAGCGCCGTTGAGTTCCTTTTCGAGAAGTATAGACTCGGGGAGGCGGTGATAGGAGATGTTCACGGGAAGCCGATGGAGGTCAAGATGCCCTGGGGGAGGGTTATAGTCTTCCCGCTCTACCATCCGGCGGCTGCGATCTATAACAGGAAGCTGTTAGGGGAGCTGGAGGCCGATATGAAATCGCTTGCTGCCCTACTTTAGGGCCTGCAGCCTCTTGACTATGTTGGGGTGGGTGCTGAAAAGCTCGAGGAAGCTGTCGATACCTGTGACTCGGCGGCTGAGTATGTCGTCGACTAGGCGTTGGTCGGGTTCGCCGCCCCTCGCCGTCTGTAGCTCGGCGACGTCTATGCCTGCCCTGTCGGGGTCGGCGATGAATAGGCTCTTGAAGCCGCTCTCCGCGATTTTCTCCCCTCGGCGCTGCTGTGTCCAAGTGCTTGTGCTTATCTTTGCGAGGCCCTCGCTGAGTTTTCGGGCGCCGTCGGGTATTACTGAGGCGGCGTGTTTGTCGGCGTAGTATTCGCGTTGGCGGCTGAGGCTGAGGTTTAGAAGGGTCAGGATGAAGTAGACGAGCATACTGATGCCTCCCACCGCGGCGAGTGCTGCTCCACCCTCGCTTTTCCGGTCTTTTCCTCCGAACCAGCTGCTGTATAGTAGGCTTCTGGCGGCTATGTAAAAGAGACTTGGGAGTAGGCTTGCGACCATCATTATCTGGGTGTCTCTGTGTTTGAGGTGTCCTACCTCGTGGGCGATGACTGCTTCGACTTCGTCGGGTTGGAGGGTTGAGATTAGTCCCTCGGTGACTGCGACCATGTTGCCGGTTAGGGGTGAACCGTAGGCGAAGGCGTTTGGGATGGTTAGCTTGCTTAGCATTAGGGTAGGTGTCTTAATGCCGCTGTTCTTTGAGATAGCTTCGAGGCTGCTCTGTAGCTGGGGGTTGTCTGCCTTCTTAACACCGTACATCGCGTTGACAATATAAGGGGCTAGGAGCCACTGGGCGAGGTTGAAAATGGCGACTGTGGCGATAAGAGTTGTGAGGTTTAATGCTTCTAGGTACCAGAGGATGCCGGTCAGGCCGAGTGTTGTGACGGCGATGATTGTGGCGACGGTCGCCGCCATTGTGAGTTGGAGCCTCGTGGTGTTCACGGGGTGGTTGGTGTGTGGCGCTGGGATTTAAGGGATAGTCTCGCGTGAGGGAGCGGAGCTGAGGGGGGTGGGGGTTATGTGGTTGGGGTAATTTTTTTAGGGTTTCAGGGGCTTGAGATGGTATTTAGTGGGGATTTGCGTTACATGTTTCTTCGCGGGGGGTTTAGTACGCACGTATTTTATCGCGGCCGTGTATAAGTAACCCAGGATGCCCGTAGCCTCGCGCGAGTACCAGGTATTCGTCAAGCCGGGGGGAGCTAGTTGTAATCTCGGCTGCCAGTACTGCTACTACCTCGAGAAGGGGCGCCTCTACCCCGAAGAGAAGTCGTTTAAGATGTCCGACGACCTCCTCGACGCCTACATCGCTCAGCACATCGAGGCATGCCCCTCGGAGACGGTCTTCTTCTCGTGGCACGGCGGGGAGCCCACTGTACTCGGGCGGAGCTACTTCGAGAGGATAATAGACCTGCAGCGCAAGCACAACCAAGCTGGAAAGAGAATGGTCAACGGCGTGCAGACGAACGGCACGCTCCTCGACGAGGGCTGGTGCCGATTCCTCGCCGAGAACAGGTTCTACATCGGGATAAGCCTGGATGGCCCCGAGGACATCCACGACGAGTACAGGCACACGAGAGACGGTGGGCCGACGCACCGCGACGCAGTCCGCGGCTACAGGCTTCTGCAGGGGCACGGCGTCCAGCCGGAGATTCTCTGTGTGGTCAACGCGCGCAGCGCCCAGAACCCCCTCAGCGTGTACAGGTACTTCAAGCAGCTCGGCGCCCGAAACATCACGTTCCTGCCCCTCGTCGAGCCAGGGGTGAAAAACCGCGTCAGCGAGAGGAGCGTGCCACCGGAGGCCTGGGGGCGTTTCCTCTGTTCGGTGTTCGACGAGTGGGTCAGGGAGGACATTGGCGGGGTGAAGGTGCAGATATTCGAGGAGGCTCTGAGGACGGCCTTCGGGCAGGAGCACTCACTCTGCATCTTCAGGCCCATTTGCGGCGACATACCCGTCCTCGAGCACAACGGCGACTTCTACTCATGCGACCACTTTGTAGACGGGGATCACCTGCTCGGGAACCTGAGGGATAAGAGCCTGATCGACCTCATCGAGGACCCCCGG
>JBFYNQ010000104.1:0-5845 GCA_041304265.1 Candidatus Bathyarchaeota archaeon
ATGATGTTGACCTTGAAGGGGCTCTCTTGCTTCCTTAGGAAATCTACCCAGCCCCTGACGATCGCGGATAGGGCGGAGGTTGAGACGTCCAAGGAAGACACCTGATGAGTCTCATCAATGGATGAACCAAAATATAAGTAATCCATGGAGCCAACGCTTATCCCTCCCTCTGGCACATGGAAACCTGAACTGAAATGGGCTGCATAGTCGTCATTGTCTCAGCCGACGGCGAGTGGAGAGCCACCACCCCCCTCTTTCCGAACGCCAAGATGAACAACACGCCACTTGGAGAGTGGTTCACCATTCCCGTCGCCGGCGAGGAGCTCATCGTCTTTCACGGCGGCTGGGGCAAAGTGCACTCCGCCGCCTCGACGGAGTACGTCATCGAGAAATGGCACCCCGACCTAGTCGTAAACTTCGGCACATGCGGCGGCTTCAAAGGCCGGGTCAACCGATTCGACATCGTACTCGTCGAGAAGGCTATAGTATACGACTTCGTCAGCCTCATCGGGCCACCCGACGAAGGAATAAAGAAGTTCACAACGGAGATCGACCTCGGCTGGGTCAAAAAGCCCCCGACCCCCGTTAAACGCGTCCACATCCTCAGCGGCGACAGGGACCTCATCCCCGAGGACATCCCCCGCCTACGAGAGAAGTTCAACGGCATGGTCAACGATTACGAATCCGCCCCTACCGCCTGGGTCTGCGCCCGCAACAACACAAAGACGCTCATCCTACGCGGTGTCAGCGACCTCGTCGACAAGAGTGGCGGCGAAGCATACGACGGTTCAGCCACCGCCTGGTTCGAGGCGACGAAGAAGGTAATCTCCAGCCTTTTCACCATCCTCCCCGACTGGGTCACCTACTTCCGCAAGCAGCAGAAGTAGCACCTGGAAAACCACTCGATTGGCTACTCCAGTCGCCTTATATGACCGTTAAAGGAGTTCTGGGGCATGGATGGAACAAAGCTGGAACTTCGAGGTGTCAGCTCCGGGTACAACGGGAAAGCCGTTCTCAAAGACATCAATCTCACCATCTCTGAGCCATCCATCTACGTCGTCCTCGGCCCTAATGGGGCGGGGAAGACTACCCTGCTCAGGACGGTCGGAAGCATACTAGAGCCGCTAAGTGGTTCGGTGAGTTTCGGAGGCGTGGACCTAAACACCTCCAAGGAGACGCGAAGAAAGGTATGTTACCTCTCCCACTACAACGCGCTCCCCGAGGAGATGACAGTATACAACGCCCTAAGGTTTTTCTCAGACATCGAAGGAGGAGACGTGGAGGGCGTCATCGAGAAGCTCTCACTCGGGGAGCTACGTGACCGAAAGGTCGCTGATCTATCCCAGGGCCAGAAGAAGCGTGTCGCCATCGCCAAGGTCCTCTTTAGCGAACGGGACCTCTACCTCCTCGACGAGCCGACGAGCAATCT
The DNA here is from genome assembly GCA_041304265.1 of Candidatus Bathyarchaeota archaeon. Classification (GTDB taxonomy): domain Archaea; phylum Thermoproteota; class Bathyarchaeia; order TCS64; family TCS64; genus UBA8941. Next base: position 1,430 of record JBFYNQ010000104.1, read on the forward strand.
TGACCCCACGACGGCGAGACAGATAAGGGACATGCTTCTCGACCTGAGCAAGAGGAAGATCGTACTATACTCATCCCATAACCTCTACGAGGCGAGGGAGATAGGTACCTACCTTATACTGATCAGGGACGGCGCCGTCCGCTTCTTCGATAGGATAGAGAACCTGAGACCCAATGAGTACCGGGTGGGCATAAGGGCCACGGGTGACGTATCAAGTGTCATCCCCGCCGTCAGCGAGAACGGCCTCTACATCATAACGGTCAAGGGTCGCGAGGAGGTCGGCGACATACTCAAGAAACTCATCGCAGAGGGCATCACGGTCACAGAGGTCAAGGAGCTGGACAACCCGCTCGAGGACCTATTCAAGGAATGATGAAATGTTCAGCTTAACGATAGCAAAGCGGAGCGTCAGCGTCGGGAAGACGTACATAGGCATCGGGCTTTTTGTCCTCGCCATAAATATCATCGTACCCCTACAGGCGAGGCTAAGCAGCATATTTGTCACCCAGTCACTCTCGCTGATGGGCATAGTCGGTCTTCTCGGCACGATCCCCGTCATGCTCCTATTCGTGCACGATCGCGAGAACGGGACGCTCGAGTACCTGCTCTCCCTCGGGATGGATCAGGTGGACATATTCATGGGGTACCTTCTAGCCTCACTCGCCGTCGGGGGCGTCATGCTCGCCCTAAGCGCTATTGGCATAGTTTTTGCTATGCTTTACGTCGGGGTGTTCAGCGCTACTGTTCTGGCCTCACTCACATTATCCATCTTCATGGGGCTCTCCGTGATCTGCCTGGTCAACGTCCTGATGATGTCCTTCGCCTCGCTGCAGAGGCAGCCTATCGGGATGAACCAGCCCCTCGGGATCGCCATCGGCGCCTTCATCCTTCTGGGGTTCATGTTCATACCTATGCTCCTCCCCGCGATGGCAGCCACCGCACAACTCGTCATGGCGGTGGCAGTTTTCATTGTTTCATTGCTCGCCGTTCTCTCCGCTCCAAAGCTAATACGCAGAGAAAAGCTGCTGCCTTAGATCTAAAAAGTCGGCTAAGCGAGTATCTGCCTAAGCATCGAGGCCGTCAGGTTCCCCCCGCTCAGGACGAGTCCCACCTTCTTCCCCGCGAGCTCCTCCCTCATTTTAATCGCCGCCGCCAGAGGAGCCGCACCGGCGCCCTCCGCGATCGTGTGCGCCTTCTCAACATAGAGCTTGATCGCAGAGCGAAGCTCCTCCTCGGAGACGAGCCTGAAGTCGTCCACAAGCTCGTGCACGATCTTGACAGGTAGCTCAAAGCTCTGCTTGACCGCGAGGCCATCAGCGAGTGTGTTCGCCGAGTTGGTATGCTCGACAACACCGCTCCTCCAGCTCATGGAAAGGCTCGGGGCAGCCTCCGTCTGGACGGCGACGACCCGCGTCTTACGGCTAAGCGCTTTGTAGACTATGGATACACCGCTACTAAGTGTTCCAGCACCCGCGGCGACTATGACCACGTCGAGGTCGGGACGGTCCTCCACCATCTCAAGGGCGAGCGTCCCCACACCTGCTATAAGGTCAGGCTCGTTCGCCGTGTGCACGTAGCGTAGCCTCCTCTCCTTCGCGAGCTCGACGGCAAGAAGCACCGCTTCGTCGAAGTCGCCCTGCCCCTCAACGATGTCCGCACCCAGCGCCCTCATAGCCGTGACCTTGTCAGGATTGGCACCCCTCTGGACGCAAACCGTCGCCTTTACTCCAAATAGGCGAGACGCGTAGGCGATGCTCTGCCCATGGTTCCCCGTCGAAGCGGTTATCACCCCCCTCGCGCGATCCTCCTCGCTCATACGACTGAGCAGGTTAATGCCACCCCTCACCTTGAAGGCCCCGAATGGCTGGTGGTTCTCGTGCTTCACCCAGACCTCGCAGCTGAGGTGGCTTGAGAGGCCGTGGTAGTAGGTGAGTGGCGTCTTGAGCAGATAGGGCGCGATCCGCTTACGTGCGGCAATGACGTCCAGAAGCGTTGGCGGCGCGAGGTCAGCCAAGCGGCGAGGCCTCCCGCGACTCTACTTGAGATGTCAGGCAAACGCCTGAGAAGTCAACGAAGCTTGTTTGCTTAACTAATAAAACAATACCCCATGTCTTACCCCTCCATGAGAGACTCGATAAAGCGATACTCCCTCACGTTCAACTCCCCGTGTGTGAACGAGAGGCACGCCCCGCGCCTTTAAAACACTTTGCACGCTAAAACTGGTAAGGAATAAATCATTCAACGACAAGAGGGCATGCATGGACGCCAAGCAGCAGAACGAGTGGCTCATTAGGACGCTGGGCCTTCAGACTCCGCCGGTCGCCGTCAAGTACCTCAGAGAGTGGAGCGAGGACGAGGAGTGGGCGCTCGCCGACAAGGGGTATTACCGCCCCAAAGCGCCGCTCAATGTCTGCCAATTCGTCGGCCAAGCACGCCACCACGGCAGGAAGGTTGTCGCCACCGCCGAAGACCAGGTCTGCAACATCGGCGCACTCGTCACAGGCGCCTACCCGTTCGACGAGGATATGGAGCACGGCGAGATCGCGAAGAAGGACGGCGTAAGAAAGACCCCCCAGTGCTGCGAAGAGATGTTCCAGACGCTCCCACGCGTCCCCTTCGGCGAAGTCAAAGCCATCGCATTCGCCCCTCTCGACAAGATGGACCTCAAGCCAGACCAAGTCATCGTCTACGGCAACCCCCTCCAGATGCTCAAGCTCATACAGGGCTACGTCTACGCTGAGGAGCCCCGCTTCACAATCACGACCTGCGCCAAATACGGCGTTTGCGTCGAGGGTATGGCGCAAGCATACGTCACCGGCAAGCCCGCCGTCGGCTTCCCATGCCGCGGCGAACGCGTCTCAAGCATTGTCCAGGACCAAGAGCTATCCATAACCATCCCATACTCCTCCCTCCCCGCCGTCATCGAGGGATTCGAGAAGACAAAGCACCTCCTCCCTACACCAATCCCCTTCGGCGGCGTCGACCAGGAGCCCAATTTCCTCCCCGACTACTATCTCACACCTCAGGCCAAGAAGCGCCGAGGCTAGGGAACCTATAACAACGCCGGTTCCCTACGCTGCCACATGGACGGACGAGAGGAGACAGCGACCCTGGGTGGAGGCTGCTTCTGGTGCACAGAGGCTGTATTCGCCAGATTGAAAGGCGTCACGAGCGCCTTCCCCGGCTACAGCGGCGGCAGCGTCGAGAACCCGACCTACGAGCAAGTGTCGACCGGGAGGACGGGCCACGCCGAGGTGACGCATCTCACATACGACCCCGACGTGATCTCCTTCCGTCAGCTCCTCGAGATATTCTTCGCGACACATGACCCGACGACCCTCAACAGGCAGGGCGCCGACGTTGGCACACAGTACCGCAGCGTCATCTTCTACCACACCGATGAACAACGCCGCGAGGCCGAGACGTACATCAATGAGCTCAGAGAGAAGAAGACCTTCGACACCCTCATCATCACAAGGGTCGAACCCTTCAAGGCGTTCTACCCCGCCGAGGAGTACCACGAGAAGTACTACGAGCGGAACCGGGGCACGGGCTACGCTCAATTCGTTATCGCCCCGAAGATAGAGAAGTTGGAGAAGAAGTACCGCGACAAGCTAAAGGGCTGAGAAGAAGACCCTGAGCCGCTCCTCCATCTCCTTTCCCATCGCGTAAACGTTATGCTCGACGCTCGGGAAGACGTTCAGCTCAACCTCACCTCCGGCTCTACGCAGAGCCTCGGCTAGCGGGATCGCGTTCGTCTCCGCAGGAATGTTGTTGTCCTTCGACCCGTGGAAGATGGCGACGTGAGGCAGCTTCACGCCCTTCTTCATCGCCTTAAGCTTCGGCATCGGGTCGCTTGGCTTGATCACCTTGTACGCCTCCGCATCTGACGTCTCCGGCGGAAAGCCATAAGCCTGGAGAGTAACGTCCCTGAACTTGTTCTCCTTAATCGTTGCGTCTAAGTTTGCGACCGCCTGCAGGACAGCTGCGAGCTTCGCCCTACCAGCGAGGGGGCCTAGGACCGAGTTCCAGATGAGCGTCCCGCCAAGCCCACCACCCATCAAGCCAAGGCGCGATGTATCCAACCCCTTCACGCCATCTAGCTCCTCGAGTAAAGCGGCGTTCGCATCGACTGCGCAAGGGTTACCCCAGTGATTGCCGCAGGCGTGACTCCCCGCCACCGCTATCCCGTTGGTCATAATCGCCTTGAGAAAGGCGGCCTTCGACTCAGTATCGGGCCAGTCCGCCGACCCCTCACGCACCCACCCGTTCGCCCCATGGTGGTGCATCAGCACAGGCGTCTTCCCGCCGACCTTGAAAGCCTTCGGCGTCCAGAGGTAGCACCACTCCCCACCCGCCTTGAAGTAGACCCGCTGCTCCCCATCAACCAACTTCGGGACTGCCAAGAACACACCG
>JBFYNQ010000105.1:0-2502 GCA_041304265.1 Candidatus Bathyarchaeota archaeon
ATTATCGGAGTAGCTACGGGCGACTAACCCCTTTGTGAAGTTGGGCATATTTTCAAGCCAGCCGTATCCCCACGTCTTATCCATCGCCGTATGGTATGTGACGTCAACCCGCTCGGGGTATTTCCAGATGTAGCAGCCGCGGGTTACGGAGTTGCGATAGTCGAGGTCGCTTCCGAAGCCGACATGCTCGGCGCCGACTAGGTTGACGACGTAGTCGACTTGGTCCATGAGGTCGTCGGTAAGGGTTGTGGGTTTACCAGTCTTAGCGAAGAATGGTGTGACTCCTACCATACCGCCCTTCTCGGTGCAGGCTTTCAGAGCCTCGTCGGTGCGCCCGCGCCCGAGTGCTAGCTTCACAAACTTTTCACTCCCCGCCCACTTCGCGTAAGGGCTGAGGTCGCGAGGCGTTGTGGCGCGTGGGATAACATGCGTGAAGCTAACGGGTTGCTTCGAGAGTTCTATCGTCTCCATGGTGCTCTTGTCGCCGACGTGACTGAGGTCGATGAGCATACCACGCTTATTCATGGCCTCAACGAGGTCCACTCCGAAGTTAGTGAGCCCGCCATCTACGCGATCCCAGCACCCGTCAGCGGCATCGCTGCGGAGGTAGCTGAGCTGTATGATGCGGATGCCCATCTCCCAGGCGATCTCTAGAAAGGCTGTCTTCGCCTCGAGGAACATGCTGTCCTGAGGGCCGAGGATGAGGGCGGTTTTCCCCTCCTTCTTCGCCTTCTCAATGTCTTCCGCCTTGCGGACTACGAGTGTCTTCGACTTCTTCTTCTCAGCCCACTCGTGGACGTCGGCTACCTCCCTCATAGCCTCGCTGAGGTTCCTCTGCATGCAGACCGTCGCGTTACTCGCGGTGACGCCACCCTTCAGCAGGTCCTCAAGCATCATGTCCTCGCCGACACCCTCGATGAAGGCGACGATACTAGCATCAATTACTATACTCTCCCGGTGCAGCGCCTCGGCATGCGCCGTCTCGTCCTTTGTTAGTGATTGGTAGCTTCTAGGAGCCATGGATGTATATGTAGTTGGGTGTTAAAAAAAGGGGCGGCGGTTGAGGGGCATTTGTGTGCCGGGGTTAACACGTGGGCATTGCGAATGCAATATATTGGCGACGCGTATCCCTATCATCTACCACACGAGGGTCATTATGAAGGTCGGCGTTTTCGTACCCGTCTATAAAGAGTCTGAGCAACTTAAGCCCCTGCTCAAGGCTCTAATAGCCGACCCATACCAGAATAAGGAGATAGTTGTCTGCGCAGACGAGCCCACGGAAAGGACCCGGACGCTTATCGCCGAGACGGGGGGCATCGTATGGAGGGTTAGCGCAGAAAGGCTCGGCAAAGTCAACGCGTTGAACGCCGCGGTCGCTGAGCACCCCTGCGACATCATCGTATTCCTAGACAGCGACATCGAGGTCCGCCAGGAGGGCTTCATCGGACGCGTCGTCGAGAAGATGAACGACTTCGACCTCATCGAGATAAAGAAGAAGATCATTAGGGACTCCTTCGTGGCACGGATAGTGAACTATGACTACCTAAGCGCCAACTTTACGAACCTCGTCTTCTCAAAATACCTGGGAAGATGCCTTGGCTTCAACGGCTCCGCCTTCGCCATAAGGAGGGAGGCGTGGGGGAACCTAAACGGCTTCGGTAAGGAGATATGTGAGGACCTCGACATGGCGACTCGCGCCTACATCGGGGGACTACGCTTCGGCTACGCAGAAGCGATTGAAGTCTATAACAAGGTCTCTCCGAGTTGGCGCGTCTGGGTCAGGCAGAGGAGGCGTTGGGCAGCGGGACAGGCGAAATGGCTAACAAGCCGGTATATGATGCTTCTCGACAGCATCGTCAGCCACCCGAAGGTGCTCTTCGCGGCGCTGCTCATTATCTTCCCTAGCTTGCCCATGTTCGCCGCGACGCTGGCATTCCCTGATACACTCTATGTGAATGCTGTGAGTTTTGTATTCCTCCTAGTCGCGGGCAAGGAGCTGCTCTTCATACCTCCAATCGTCGCCATGCTCACAGGGGTCGCCACATTCAAGGCCTTCGCGGCGTTTCTCACCGTATTCTCAGTATTCGCGGTCGTATTCTACTACTTCGCGCGGCGCCTCGGCTACGCTTTCTCACTACCAGAGTTCGCTTTCTTCTTCATAGTCTATAACCCCCTCTGGCTCACGATATCCATCGCGACACTCTTCAGGGTAATAATCTGGAGAAACGGCTTCAACCTCGACTGGAAAATCTAGCAGCCGACGGCGCGGGACTCGAAATTGGTGAGAGTTGTCGTGACACCACCATGTAGCAGCTTGGTCTCGGGATCTCTAATCACCCCGACGGGGCGAGCCCAGCTCCGGAGCTCCTCGTCGACCCAGTCTAAGTCGTGGCCCATCGTCCTGAGCCTGTCCCGAGTCTCAGGCGGGAACCTACTGTCGATGAATAGACGCCCAGTCTCGCGCGTGCACCTCGGCGCTTCAATAGCCTCTTGTATGCCCAT
>JBFYNQ010000106.1:0-14163 GCA_041304265.1 Candidatus Bathyarchaeota archaeon
ATCCTAGTGTTCTCAGAAAAACGGCAACTATCCCTTCTTTTAATGAAGGACGATGCGAGCTACCCCAAAACGAGGCGCTTACCTAATAAACGGTCACTTTATGAGAGTAACAATCTGCTCGTCGGTGGCGCCTTTCTCGATAGCAATCTTCTCATCGAGCGGCACGAGGTGGTTGACGTTTACCCTCCTCCGGCGCACCCCGGTGACCTGCTTCGGCCCCGTGACGAGAGCGAAGTTCTTGTCAATCAGGTCGACGACGACGCAGCGCCTACCAGCGTCCCTGCCCTGAGTCTTCATACACAGCCTACCGATATCAAATGCGGGCACAGTATTCACCTATCTGACATGTATGCTTCGACTACATTCTTAAGCATATCAGCCACGCAGTCCGCGTCAAAGTGCTCAGTGTTTAACACGAGGTCATAGATGGACAGATCAGAGACATCATACCCATAGCACTTCTTGAACCGCTCAAGCTCATTGCTCTCCCTGAGCCGCGTCTCCCTCTTGACCTCCCTAACCCCCCTGTTCTCCCTCCCTGCTATCCGCTTCACCCTCACGTCCAGCGGCGCGGTAAGGTATAGCCTGAGATCAGGCTTCACCGCAACCCAACCTGAGAGAGTCGCATCGAGCACCACGCCCCCCTTTCTCGTCTCCTTTTTCGCCCTATCGTCGAGGAACCTATCAAACGAGTCGTCCCCAGCAGCGATACGCGTCATCTCCTCAAGCGAGACACCGAGCTGCTGCGCCTTCTCCCTGAAGAGCGTACCCGTAGAAACGTATCGAAGCCCGAAAGCCTCGGCGAGCTTCAAAGCCTGAGTTGATCTACCTGAGCCATGAGGCCCAGCTACAGTCAAAACAAGTCCCCGACTATTCTTCATCCTTCGCCCTCTCCTCGGGGTCGATCTCAAACGTGAGGCCGAGGAGGCGACTAATTAAGACACTCGACGCGAAGCTGCAGAGAAGATACCAGTTCGCCACGCTCAGCTCCGCAGGAATGAAGGGGAACTGAAAGGGGAAGTAGGCGATGATTATATTCCCGAAGAAGCTGCCCAGAAGCTGCCAGATCAGTAGGAAGGGAATCATGAAGAAGAGACTGATCTTCATTCTGTCCATACTCATCTTGCTCTGCTGTCCCATAACCTCCTGCTGCTTCTTCTGAGCCTTATCGATCGCTCTCTGGTTACCACTCTTCGCCGCCTCCATCATCTGATGCTGAGCACGCGCACTATCTAGCATCATCCTCCTGTAGGCTTTCAGATCGGTCATCCTAGCGTTCACGAAGCTAGTGAGCAGACCTAGCCCCGCCGCGATGGCGAGAATGGCATATGTAGCAAACGGTGGCGTCTTGAGGAAGTCGAGCTCCAGGGCGACGAGGGCGGACAGCATCCCTGATCTATCCGCCTATCCGCGCCCTAGGATTAAAAACTGTTCCTATTCCTCCACAAGCTGGCAGAGTTTCTTCCAACTCAGGCAAATCGTCTTTGGGTGAGCCGCCTTAGCCTCATCCAGTTTGCCCACAACCGTGTTCACCGGCGCTTTAAGCGCCTCCTCAGGGTTCGAGTAGGCTAACTCACAGGTCCTCTTCACAACCTCAATGAAGTCGTCGAGCGCCTCCACGGGCTCTGTCTCAGTCGGCTCAACCATGAGGGCTTCGTGGACTATCAGCGGGAAGTAGATGGTCGAGGCGTGCATCCCGCTATCGAGCAGGTTTTTCGCCACGTTCAGCGCGCGAACTCCAGTGTCGACGTTCAGCTTCTCCGCACTCAACACCGCTTCGTGCATACGGGGCTTCTCCGGCGCGAAGGGTAGGCTCAGTCCCTTGGTGTTCATTAGCTTCTTGGAGATGTAGTTGGCGTTTAGGACGGCGAGCTCCGATGCCTCCCTGAGGCCGTCAGGACCCATCGTCAGCATGTAGGTGTATGCCTTGAGCATAACGTTGACGTTGCCGTAGTAGCCATGGACTTTTCCGATACTTTTCGGCTTTTCGTAGTCTAGTGAGTATTTGCCATCCTTATAGATGATGTCGGGAACCGGTATGTATTCGGCGAGGATTGCCTTGCATCCGACGGGACCGCTACCGGGGCCGCCGCCACCGTGAGGGGTACTGAAGGTCTTGTGAAGGTTGACGTGTACTACATCGAAGCCCATGTCTCCAGGACGGCACTTGCCCATGATCGCGTTGAGGTTCGCCCCGTCGTAATACATGAGTCCGCCAGCTTTGTGAACTATCTCGGCGATCTCTGCGATCTGGTGGTCAAAGAGGCCAAGCGTGTTGGGGTTAGTGAGCATAAGCCCGGCAGTCTGGGGGCCGACTACTGCTCTAAGGGCTTCAAGGTTAACTGTTCCCTCGGGAGTCGAGGGGACCTCAACAATCTTGTAGCCTGCCATTGCAGCGGAAGCAGGGTTCGTCCCGTGCGCGCTATCGGGGACTATGATCTCGGTGCGCTGAGCTCCCTCGCCATGGTCCCTATGGTAGGCGCGTATCAACATGATGCCCGTCCACTCACCGTGTGCGCCCGCCGCGGGCTGCAGCGTCGCTTCATCCATCCCAGTAACTGAGAGATAGCCTTGCTTCAACTTGTAGAGGAACTCGAGGACGCCCTGCACCGTGGCGGGGTCCTGATCTGGGTGCGCCTCAGTGAGACTCGGGTGGCCGGCGAGGACCTCATTAATTATCGGGTTGTACTTCATGGTGCAGCTGCCGAGGGGGTATATGAGACCAGAGTTTACCCCATAGTTCATCTGGCTCAAGTGGATGTAGTGGCGGAGGACCTCCATCTCACTGACCTCGGGCAAGCCACTCGAGGCCTCCCTAGCGATGCCCTGCGGGACGAGCCTGTCGACGTTAACCTCATCGCGTAACTCCCTCTCCGCCTCGGGAGGGTGGAAGCCATACCTGCCCTCATGGCTTAACTCGAAAATGAGGGGTTCATCCCAGTCTGCCTGCCTGAACTTGCGCACGGTCATCACTGAGCCGCCTCCCTCAATGCAGCCACTAAGCCATCTATGTCCTTCTTAGTGTGCATCTCTGTGACGCAGAAGAGCGCAGACTCGCCGAGTTCGGGGAACTCCGCCTTGAGGGGCTTGCCGCCCTGATAGCCTTGTGCAAGGAGTACTTTATTGACCTCGACTGCTGTCTTCTTCGAATACCTTACGACGAATTCCTTGAAGTGGTAAGAGTTAAAGGCGGGAGCCTTGACGCCGGTGAGGTCATTAATCCTCCTTATCGCGTACTGCGTCCTGCTCGTGCACGTCTCTGCGAGGTCCTTGAGACCACTTGGGCCGAGGAGGCTCAGGTAGACCGCGCCTGCGACACTGCACAGTGCCTCGTTGCTACAGATGTTACTCGTTGCCTTCTCACGGCGGATATGCTGCTCTCTGGTCTGAAGGGTCATGACGAAAGCGCGGCGCTTGTCAGCGACTGTTTCTGTCACGCCGATGATGCGGCCGGGCATCTGACGGATGATGGCGTTGTCGTGATTGCAGGCGAATATACCGAGGAGTGGTCCACCGTAGCTCATGTGGTTGCCCAGCGGTTGCCCCTCGCCGACTACGACGTCTGCGCCGTAGCTTCCCGGCGCCTTGAGCAAGCCGAGGCTTATGGGATCGATTCCGGTGATGTAGATGGCCTTCTTGGCATGTGCTATCTCGCCTATCGCTTGGACATTCTCCTCAGCGAAGCCGAGGTAACTGGGAGTCTCGACATAGACTGCAGCAGTAGACTCGTCGACCCTGGACTTTAGGTCCTCGAGATCCATCAAACCTGTCTCTTTGTTATAGCTGACCTTTTCGATTTTCATACCGGTTGGGCCTGTGTAGGTTTTAAGGACTGCGAGACGTGCAGGGCTTATGAAGCTAGGTACGAGGACCGTATCTCTGTGGTTGAGCCTGTTGGCGAGGAGCGCCGCTTCGCCCAGTGCACTGCTCCAGTCATACATTGACGCGTTTGCGACGGCCATCTCGACGAGCTCGCAGATTAGGCTTTGGTACTCGAAAATGCTCTGAAGTATGCCTTGGCTTATCTCGGGCTGGTAGGGGGTGTAGCTTGTGAGGAATTCGGCACGACTGACGACCTCGTCCACGACGCTGGGCACGTAGTGAGGCCAGACTCCTCCGCCGAGGAAGGCTGCGCATTTGAGACGCATGTTTTTCTCGAGAGTGTCTGAGACGAGCTTCTTGACCTCCAGCTCCGTGTAGGGGCCGGGGATATCTAGCTCGCCCTTGAATTTTAGCTTCTCGGGGATGTTGACATACAGGTCATCGATCTTCTTGATGCCTATGTCAGCCATCATCTTCTCCTTGATCTCTGGTACGCTGTTCGGTAGGTACGGGTGGGCTCTGCTCATCTTGTTGCCTCCGTTGACGGGTGTCTTGTGGTTGTTCGGGGATTTAACCGCTTACACGGGGCAAATAGGGGCTTCATTATCGTATACTATTTTTATATTCTCGAGACGACTTCTCCGAGGGAAGGGGACCGCATTGCATAAAGTGACGATCAACTACGACAAGTGCGTCTACTGTAAGACCTGCGTGAACATCTGCCCTTGGGGAGTTTACGAGGACACCGGGGACAGGGTTGAGGTGACGCATATGAAGGAATGCGTCTGCTGTATGAGTTGCGTCGCACCTTGCCCGACGGACGCGATAAAGGTCGAGGAAGACCCCGCCTACCTAAACAAGTAGTTCGAACTTCTTTTAACCAGGTCCCGCGCCAATCCCCTTGTGGCTAGTTTGACCGTTTCGGCTTCGGATTGGGTTCGAGATCACAGGGACGACGCGATAAGTGTTCTCCAGGAGTTCATCCGGGTGCCGAGCCCGAGTGGGCAGGAGAAGGCCTGCGGGGAGAAGGTGGCTGAGGCAATGCGCGTCGCCGGATTCGACACCGCGAGTGTTGATACCTTAGGGGACGCGATGGGTGTGCTGAAAGGCTCAGGTGGAGGCCGTAGCCTGCTTATGAACGGGCATATAGACCATGTGCCCGTCGGCGACATGGCGGATCCCTACTCTGCGAAGCTGATGGACGGCGCCACCTTCGGTACAAAGGGCGAGGTCATCTACGGCCGCGCCGCATGCGACATGAAGGCGGGCGTAGCCGCTATGGTCATGGCAGGCGCTTACCTCAAAGACGCCGGAGTCAAGCTCAAGGGAGACTACAAGGTCGCCGCTGTCGGGCAGGAGGAGGTTGGCGGAGCGGGCACGGTCTCCACTATCGACAAGGACCAATTCCTAGCAGACGTTGTCCTCATCGGCGAGGCGACGAACATGGACCTCGCCCTAGGCCACAGGGGCTCAATGAAGATGAACATAGTCGTCAAGGGGAGGAGCTGCCACGCGAGTGCCCCCGAGAGGGGGATAAACGCCCTCTACAAGGCGACCGACTTGATTACTAGAATTAGGAACGAGCTAGTCCCGCAGCTCCCAAACGACCCCCTCTTCGGTAAAGTCAGTCTCACAATTACGATGATCGAGGTGAAGCCCGGCGCATTCAACGTCGTCCCCGAGGAATGTCGTTTCGCCATCGACTGTCGCAACACGCCGAACTATACCGCTGAGAACCTCTACCACGACTTGCAGGCGATCATCACTGATCAGGGCTCGAAGGACCCCGAGTTCAAGGCGAGTGTGCTACCAACGCCTCTAATCAGGGGTGAAAGAATATTCAATGGCTTCTACACCGATCCCAAGGTCTTCCCCGTCGTGGAGGAGGCGGAAGCCGCCATCAAGGACGCCCTCAACAAGGTTCCCCGGAGGAAGGTCTGGACATTTGCCACCGACGGCAAGTTCTACAGCTGGCTCGGCATCCCTGTTATAGGCTTCGGCCCCGGAGAGGAGCAGTTCGCACACACCGCGAAGGACCACGTTCGGATCGATGACTATCTAAAGACGATAGAGGTCTACGCCACGATAGCTCAGAAGGTCTGTGCGTAGTCCCATTAGCCAAGCTTAAACCCTCCACTAACCCTTTTTTACCCCATGGTCACTCCCCTGGACGAACTCGACCAGATGCGCCGAATCGACCCGCGTGGGATGCTCGACGTTATCACTGCCCTCCCGGAGAGTGCCGAGGACGCCATCGAGAAGGCGGAGAAGGTCAAATTCAAGTTTAAGCGTTTCAGAAGCCTCATCGTCGCGGGGATGGGCGGCTCAGCCGTCGGTGGCCTCTTACTCCGTGACTGGCTTCAGCCGATAAGCCCCGTCCCGATAGTAGTCTCCCGCGACTACTCCATCCCCGGATATGTAAGCAGGGAAATACTGCTCTTCGCTGTCAGCTATTCTGGGGGTACTGAGGAGACACTGAGCGCCTACGAGGAGGCGTCAAAGAGGCGTGCGAAGATAATCGCTTTCACGTCTGGTGGTGAACTCTCTAAGCGGTCGCTCGCAGCACGCGTCACAACCTACATGCTGCCAACAGGTTTCCAGCCACGCGCCGCAATCGCCCACCAGTTCTTCACTCTCGCCGTCGCCGCACGCAAGGCAGGGATAGCCGGCGACTCATGGTGGGAGGTAAAGGAGGCGATTGACGTCCTCAAGGCGATTAGAGAAGAGATGCGCCCCGAGGTGCCGCTCTGGTCGAATCCAGCTAAGAGACTCGCCGAGGAGATCAAGGGCTACATTCCTATTGTCTACGGCAGCAGGATACATGAGGCTGTCGCCTATAGGTGGAATACGCAGTTGAACGAGAACGGGAAGAGCCCCGCCGGGTCAAGCTTCATTCCGGAGGCTTTCCACAATGCCACCGTTGCCTCGGAGGGAGACCAAGTTATCCTAAGGCACCTCTGCGCCGTCATCCTCAAAGATCCCATGGAGGGTGAACACCTCGTCGCGAAGACACACCGCTTCATCGACCTCCTCAGACCCGGATTCGGCAAGATACTTGAGGTCGAGGCGAAGGGCGAGGGACGCCTAGCCCGCATGTTGAGCGCCCTCTACATCGGCGACTATGTAAGCACCTACCTTGGAATCCTCTACGGCAAAGACCCGAGCACCGTCGAGTCAATTAACCAGCTTAAGCGTGTGTAGGGCGTCCCCCTTTTAACTCCCCATGCGGTTTAATCGAGCAATGGTTGTTGAGGTTGACGACTCTGGCTGGGGTGACCTCGTGGGTGGCGCAGTGATTGTGATGAGGCGCCTGAGAAGAAACGAGAAGTATGTAGGCGGTGTGCCCGTCGAGGCCTTTCAGGGAAATGCGTTCAAGGCGAAAGCATACCTACCACATGTCCTCCGAATCGTCAGGGAAGGCACAGAGGCTCTCGGCATCGAAAAGGACGAGCCAGTCCACATATGCACCGGTTACATCCTCAGCGAGGTTAGAAAGGCGCTCACCAACGAGGGCTACAAGGTCGTTCCCTCTTGCATAGTCGGCGCAACCCAAGAGTTAGCTGAGGCGGAGTATATCCATCACCTGAGCCACCTCGGTGTCGGCACTCCTGAGGAGGCGAGGAGGATCAGGGGATTCGACGCCAGCCTCGCCTGGGTGCTCCGAGACGTTGATAAGCGGGAGCGCCTCGTAAAGACGGGCTGGAAGAGCTGGCCTAGACTCAAGACTGGTGAGCATGTTGATCCCAAGAAGGCGTAAGGCTAAACTGTCGATCGCGGTTCCCGCGTCCCTCGTCGGTGAGTACGCGAACCTCAGGGACAAGACTGAGGTGATTGGCCGTGTTGCTCGCAGCGCCGCCATATTCCGGGTGGAAGAGATAGTCATCTACCCCGACCAGCCCGACGAGTCCGGCCTCATCAAGCTCATTCTCGGCTATGTCGAGACCCCTCAGTACCTTCGCAAGTACTTATACAAGGTTCGTCCCGAGTTGCAGTACGCGGGTACGCTCCCACCGCTCCGCACACCCCACCACCAATTGGAGGCGCATATCGCCAACTTACGCGTCGGCGAGTTCCGCGAGGGTATCCTCAGCGATCAGCAAGGCGTAAACGCTGTCGACATAGGCGTCGAGAAGCCAATCCGGCTGATCGGAAAAGCCCCTTCGATGGGCAGTAGGGTCACAGTGAAGATCACGGAGGCTGGCTCCGAGCCGCGTTGTGAGATGGCGAGGCGGGCTGAGATACTAACATACTGGGGCTACGAGATACAGGTGTCGAGGAAGACCCTCGGTGACCTAGCCACTGGTGGCTACTACGACCTAACGATCGCGACGAGCAGGACTGGCGCGCCAATCGCTCAAGGGTCGGAACTCCTCAAGGCGAAACTTAGTGAAGCAAATACAGTGCTAGTCGCATTCGGTAGTCCCCGCGCTGGGATACAGGAGATACTAAGGCGGGAGCACAGGGAGATCGCCGACTGCTTCAAGTTAAACATAAACACCATCCCCGAGCAGGGAACAGAAACCGTCCGCACCGACGAAGCACTCCACGCCACCCTAGCAGTCCTCAACCTCTACTAGCACCAATGTTAAATCCCTCACATTTTTCTTAAAGGTGAAGCCACTTGGACGACGCCCACATAGAGTCGGAACTAAAGGGCAAAACACTCCTAGTCTACATGCATATCCTCAAGGCGGGGCAGGACACCGTCGGGGTCCGCGAGGTTCAGCGCGCCCTCGGCTTCAGCAGCCCAAGCGTCGCCGCCTACCACCTCCAGAAGCTCCAGGATCTCGGCCTCATAGAGAACGCCTACGGCGACTACCGGCTCATCAAGGAGATAAAGGTAGGCGTCCTACGCAGCTTCGTCAGCGTCGGCGGGGTAATGCTCCCCCGCTTTCTCTTCTATGCCGTCCTCGTCACCTCGATGCTCGTCACCTTCGTCGCCTCCTTCCCCTTCGTCCCATCACGCGAGTACATCACCACCCTAATCATGGGATTCGTCCCCGCCGCCGTCTTCTGGTACGAGACCGTCAAGATATGGAGGGAGAAGCCAAACTGACCGTTCTAACGTTAGAACAGCTGTTCGGAAGTCTAGCATTAAGAGCCCCGGGGGTACGCTCTAGTTGACAACGATGAAGAACAGTCTCTACGCCCTCGTCGCTGTGCTCGCGGGCGTTATGCTTGTCGGCCTCCTCCCTGGCCAACTCTCAAATCTAGCCTCCCCAACGGTAAGCTTGCAGGCTAATGATCTTTTAGGACACAACATCACAATCACTGGTAGCGGGAGTACGACTAAGGGGTATAACGATACACTCACACCAGCTGAACAGGAGGCAGCTATAGCCGCGTCTGAGGCTCAATCAAGGGTGGATGATGGTGCTACATTTGTATTGGCTGGAGACACCGCTAATCCAAATGCTGACTTAATTTATTATGGTATGATGTGTGTTGGCCTAGTAGTCGCCCTCGGGGTCTACTTCGCCGCTAGGCGGATGTTAGGATAGAATCCTAAACCCTTCGAGGATCTTTTTGGCCCTCTCAAGGAGTTCACTCCTACCGATCTTCATCTTTAGCCCGGTCGTCTCCACGACCGCTGAGGCCCGCTGCTGAGCCCACCGCGGTGTGCACGCCCCACCTTTTCCAGGAAACCAATAAAAACAACCTTCCTGCTGATCCACTAGTGAAAAACTTGGTCAAAGCGATGACTGAGCAGAACCTGATAAGCGCTTTCAGCGGTGAGAGCCAGGCACACATGAGGTACCAAGTATTCTCGAAGAGAGCGAAGGAATCGGGTTTCCCTAACATTAGCCGCCTCTTCACAGCCGTCTCCTACGCGGAGAGGATACACGCGGGCAACCACTACCGAAATATAGTGACGAAGGGTCCCCAGAGCACATTCGGCGGCGCCCTCTTTGGCGCTCGGACGACTGTCGAGGACCTGCAGCAAGGTATCGACGGGGAAAACCACGAGGTCGAAGAGATGTACCCCGCCTACATGGCGGTGGCAAAGGACCAGAAGGAGTACGGAGCCGAGGTCACCTTCCGATACGCCTGGGAGGCGGAGAAGACACACGCCGGCCTCTACGCCAAAGCGAAGGGGTACGCGGAGCAGAAAAAGGACGCTGACTTCAAGCAGCTAGGCGTCTGCGACATCTGTGGTTGGACTTACGAGGGTGACGCCCCTGACCAATGCCCCATATGCAAGGCGAAGAAGGACAAGTTCACCCTCTTTCCCCCGTAAGCCCCTGACTGCGATGCTTCTAACCGACGACCCCATTTATGAGTTGATCTACATGAGGGTCAGCGCAAGCATCCTTCTCAATAATGTCTCTTGCATCGACCCTTGTGGCCATTTCGTCCTCTGGTGATTATACCGGAGTCTCGTAGATTATTATTACCCCATAAAAATAAGAAACCGCAGCCAGCATACAGTTCTTGAACCCCATTGGTCGAATGCTGGCTCCCCTACGGAAACACCGAAGTATACGTCACTGTCGATATAAAGGAACTACTGAGCATAGCGGAGCCGGCTCGAGTCGACCCACAGCAGCACCCCCGCGAGATCGTCTCCAAGGCGCTCGACCAGCCGAGGGGCGCAAAGAAGCTCTCAGAGTTGGTCGGTCCTGATTGCACCGTCGCGATAGCCATTGAGGGCACGACCGCCCCCGCGAACGCCGTCGCCGTCTTAGTGCCCATCGTCACACAGCTCGTCAACCTCATCGTCCCCCGAGACAAGATCACGGTAATAGTAGCTAACGGTGTGAGAGAACGCAGCGGCAGGGAACTTCTAAAGGCGCTCAAGACTGCTGATGAGCTCAAAGGAGTCAACCTCGTCGAGCACACGAAGACGTCCACGGGAATCACCAACCTCGGCGAGACGAGGCAAAAGACCACCGTGTCAATGAACAAATCCTACACCGAAGCCAAGGTAAAGATAGCCGTGGGCGAGGTCGAAATAGATCCCTACACTGGCTTCACCGGCGCCCACACGGCGCTAGTCCCCGGCATATCCTCGCCTTCGACAGTCGAGACCTATAGGAAGCTAGTCCTAAAAGGCGGCGTCAAGCCTGGTGTTGTCGAGGCGAACCAGGTCAAGGAGGACGTCCTCGAGGCGGCGAAGATGGCAGGCTGCGATATAGCGGTGCAGCTCGTTACAAATCCTCGGGGTAAGTTGCTCTACGCATTCGTAGGCGCACTAGAGGAGACGTGGGGGCAGGCGATCTATGCGCTAGGCGCGAGCTACCAAATAAACGCCGAGGCAGGGGCAGACGTCGTCGTCGTGAGCGCCGGAGGCGCAAAGCATGACAATGACCTATACGCCGCATCATGGGCGTTGCTGAACTCGGCGAGGATAGCTAAAAAGGGGGGTGCCCTAATACTGTTAGCTGAGTGTCCCGAGGGGCTCGGCCCCGAGACCTACACCAACCTTGCACACGTCGAACAGCAGAGCGAATTGGAGAGGCGCTACGCCCTCGGAGCCGAAGCACTTCAGATTTTAAAGACGGCAACTGCTAAGTGCCAGGTCATGCTCGTTTCAAGCCTCCCAAAGTACATGGTCGAGCCCTTAGGTCTCACAGTGGCGCGTACGGCGAACGACGCTTATCAAAAAGCCATAGATGGGAGGAGGGGGCGCAGGACACTAGTAATCCCCTATGGCTGCTCGACAGTTCCCATCGGAGCTAAGCCTGAAGCAGCACTATAAGGGACAGTCCCATGAGGACCGCGTAGCCGACTAGGCCTAGTTTCCTTGTGAAGCTCGTTGGGGACACATCGTCAAGGGGTGCCATCGACTCGGTGCCTTCCCTCATCAGGAAGAATGCTATTATTACTGCCATTATGACATAGCCGGAGATCATTAGGAGGAAGACGCCGGTTATTGAGATTATTTTATGCGTTTCCCGCCCGAAGAGTGCTCTTATGACGTGGCCGCCGTCGAGCTGCCAACTCGGTATCAGGTTGACGAAGGTGACGAGAAAGCCGACCCAGGATGCGAAGGCGAGGGGGTGGAGCACGAGGACGCTTCCCTCGGCCACGGGGCGGATGAAATCTGAGACTACCTGCAAGGCGATGGGCATCGGTATCTGCTGGAAGCGTATCTCGGGGTATGCAACAGCCCACTGCGCCACCTGCCACACAGGCACTGTGAAGCTCAGCATGATGCCGACAACGCCCACGATGAGTGAGGCTACGAAGCCAAAGACTGGCCCCGCTATGCCGAGGTCGAAGAGGTCGTCCCGATTCGTCGGGGGTTCGTCTTGGCTTATCACAGCGCCGAAAGTCCCACCCATGCCCGGAGGCGCGGGAATGAAGAATGGCAGCGAAGCCCTGACGCCTCTCCTCTCCGAGGCGAGCTTATGCCCCATCTCGTGGACCCCGAAGACAAGCATGATTCCTATTGTGAATATGAGGGCGTTCATGAAGACGGGCGTCCCAGTCATGAGAGCCTGGGTGAGTACAGGGTTATTGCTTCTCAGATAGCCGTCGATAAAAACCGTCACCACAGTCGCCGCGAAGAGCAGCATATTCCGCGCTTTGTTCCGCCCCTTCTCAGGCGGCCTCGGGCTGAGCGTGACATAATACCTGCCGACTATCCACCTAAACTCAGCGAGGTATCCGAGCCGGCGCAACCCGTCTGCGAGTGTCCTAAAGGATCTCTTCAGCACCTGCTGCTTGTCCCCCTCCGACTTCTGTGAGACTATGTAGTTGGGGGTCTCCTTGTCCATGAAGCGGTCCTCGACGAGGAAAAAGGACTCGACGAGTCCATCGACCTCCGCATTGACGAGGATGCCCTGCGACATGGCCGATCAAAGACCCTGAGGAAGCGACCCCATAAAAGGCTTGCAGCCTCCGACGCGTTTAAATCCGTGGGGTTCTCCGCTTGAAAGAGGTATCGGGGATGAGCGAGGGCTACACTTTGAGGACATTCAAAGGAGAGGACCTGAACCGCGTCATGGCGATAAACTTCGAGTGCCTCCCCGAGAACTACAGCAGCAGCTTCTACAGGGAGCTCTTCAGTAGATTCCCGGAGACCTTCATAGTCGCGGAGGTGGACGACGAGGTTCAGGGCTATATAATGTGCCGTGTCGAGAGGGGCTTCAGCAAGCTCAGGAACCTCAGCCCTGCACGGCTTCTGCATGTTGTCTCCATAGCCACACGCGAGCAGTATAGGCGCCGCGGCATCGCCAAGGTACTTATGCTCGAGGCTATGAAGAAAGGTGCCGCTTTCTACGAGGCGACGGAGTGCTACCTCGAGGTACGTGTTGGCAACGAGCCCGCGATAAATCTCTATGAGAACCTTGGCTTCACGAAGTCGAAGAGAAACTATGGATACTACCTCGACGGTGAGGACGCCTGGGTTATGGCGCTACCGATCACCGGTAAAGGGAAGCTTCAATAGCCCCCGAGACACAACGCAGGATGGTGCAAAGATGGACATCGTACTCGCTTGGACGATAGTCATCTACATTGCCGCATTCCTACTGCTGGGCTTGTTCGCCATGTTCACGAGGAAGCTGATCAAGCAGCACAACGACATCTACCCTCTCATCTACGCGATGGAGGAGTCGGATAAGAAGAAGGAGCGCGGCGATTCCTAGACATACTGGAGTAGCGACTCCGGGTGTGCTTTCTTGTACTTCTCATACCTCAGGCACAGCCTCCAGAGTATAGCTAGTCCTATGAGCCAGAATGCGATCGTGGTCTCTATATCAGTCCTGAACAGCGGTTCCTCGACCCAGAAAGGGCGTACCCTGTATAGGATGAGGTGAGTGACGTAGAAGAATAGCGGCGTCCTCCCGAAAACGAGGATGACGCCGGTGACGCCTTTGCCGTACCAGCTCCGTCCTTCAATGGCGAGGCCGAGGGCGAGCAGCAGGCACATGCCGCCGAATGTCACCGTGAGGAAGGCGAGGTCGGGTGGGTACTTCGACACCGCAAGCCATGCTTGTATCGTGTTGCCCTGCCTTGAAACGAGGTTGCCGTACCCGTTGAGCCACCTAATCACAATGAAGGCAGCGATGGACAGCACACCGCTCAATGTGATGGGCACAACTAACCTCTTAACCCGGTAGCCGTCGAGCCGGTTGAGGTAAACGCCGAAGCACCAGCCTAGCCCCATTACGCCCACCCAAGGGATTATCGGGTACAGGACCTGGAAGGGGTAGCTGTTCAGGCTAGGCTCATGTATATACATCCGCAGCAGTGGCCAAAAAGCCGTGTCCGGGAGGGAACTCAGGTCGAGGAGCGGGTGGAGTAGCACTACCAACACCGACACAACCAGAATAATCTGCCAGGGCAGCCGGCGGAGGATACTGAAGATGAGGAAGCACGCAGCGAAACAGCCGA
>JBFYNQ010000107.1:0-4564 GCA_041304265.1 Candidatus Bathyarchaeota archaeon
GAGGACGACATCGCCGGGTGCGAGTGCGTCGATATTCGCCTTGAACTCGGTGCTGTAGGTGCTGATCTGCATTGGTAACCCGAGCGGTCTGACGTATGGGAGGGCTATGAGCAGAAGTATCGTCCAGTACATCACCCTGCGGTCCATCTTGCTCAACTTTTCTAGGATGTTCATTTGGCGACCCTCCCGCGTTCAAAACCGAGCACCTGCCTGACACCCGCGATTATTGCGCCTACGGCAAAGGCTATAGTGAATCCACGGTTGCCCCCGAGGCTTGCTATGTCGTTGAGCCAGTTACCGAAGGGCAGAACGCCGGGTAGCAGGAACTCGCCGACGGGCATGTTCTTCAGCATGATAACTGTCGCAGCAGCGAGGACGACCCCCGCCTCTAGACTCCTCGCCCTGAATGTGCGGAAAGCCGCGGAGACGATGAAGAAGCCTATGAAGCTTCCCACCGACATGCTGAGGGGCGTGAGTACGTTGGCGGTGAGCAAGCCGTACTCCACCGACGCCGGCGTTAGGGTAAGCCCGAGTACTATCGTGCCGAAGGCGGAGCCTACTGCGAGGATGCTGTAGGCCGAGCGTTTCTTGGCGATCTGCCGCCCATTATAGGTGACGTAGGAGATTAGACCGAGTAGCGCCGCGAAGCCAGCGATTACTATTCCCCAGATCTGGAGGCCGCTGCTCGCCGACGCGAGTGCTTTGTTGTCCGTGAAGTAGCTGGCGACGACCGTGGTGCAAGCGGCGACACCTATGGCTATGGGTATCTCCCTGCGGTTTATGAGCGCCAACTTAGAGGCCTCCTGTAGTGAGTAACTGACTGAGCCAGACTACACCGATCGTCGAGAGTACTGCCCCCGCGATGATGAGGCCAATAACGGCGAGCTTCGCCCCCTCCGCCGCGGAAACGCTGCCCAGCAGCGCCTTGTCCCCAGAGAGGTAGGCGCCTGTTACGAACATTTCCTCTCCGATGAGGACGTAGTCGCAGCTCGCGATCTGAAAGGGTAGGTTGACGCTGTCAGGTTGTCCAGCGATCTGGAACGCGCCGACGGCGTTGCCCGTCTCGCTAAGGAGCAGCGCCTCGCTCCAGAATATGCCGAGCCAGAAGGCTGCGGCAGGGCGCTCCTCCTCCATCCTGCCCATGCAGGCACTGGCGTAACCCCAGCCCTTCCCGTAGTACTGGACGAATGAGTCCCGGTAGGACTCAACCTCTCCGGCGACCGTGTAGGCGTCGCGCATCGTCTCCTGTGCTAATGGCATCAGCTCAGGGTAGGCGGAGACGAAGGTTAGCGGGGTCTGCGTAGTTGCGGCTAGGTTTGCGACGTAGCCAAGCGTGTTTAACCCAGCTAGGTGATAGGGGGCCGAATCGCTGTTCAACCCGCCTGAGCCAGATCCGGTGCTGAAGATGACACCGCGCCCCATCTCGGCGCAGCGGCCCACTGCCTCCTTTATGGCGTCGAGGCCGGGTATCCGGCGGAGCTTGCGGTAACGCCCACGGCTCCCCGCGTAGAGGGATACGAGCGTTGCGGCGAGTATGAAGAGTAGCAGAACGAGTACGCCGACCCTCTGGATCATGGCGCCGCGCCTCCGGTGCACCCGTCTATAAAGCAGAGAGCTGACTGGGGCTCAAAATATCTGCTAGATGAACGGGGTGAAGTCGATTCTAGGATACTGAGGCGTTCACAGATGAACGCAATCCAACCTGGTGAAGGCAATCCCTCACAATCATTCACTTCCGCAGAGAGGGCGTAGTGTATCCGATTTAAAGATATGGGAACTATTTTTGGTAGCTAGGACTCGAGGAGCACCTTGAGGACGACGGCCTGGTTGGGCTCTTCGTCTCTCGTCCCGTAGAGGAGGGTTACCATGTCCTTCCTCCTCCGCTTTGAGGGTATCGAGCACAACTCTCTTATCCTTTAGCTCGGCGGCGTACCTGCGCTGGAACTCGGCCCACTTCGCGGGATCGTGCGAGAACCACTTCCTCAGGTTCGTGCTCAGCACTCTCTCTTTGAGCCAATCATCGACACGGGCTTTCTCCTTGCTGATGCCTCGGGGCCAGAACAGGTCGACGAGGCGCGCGCGATGTCTCCGGTGGGTCGTATACCCTCTTGATCTTGAACAAGTGACTGGTTGGAGGGTAGAAACGACTCAAATTAAGGTCTAGGGAACAAAGATGATCTTGCATCCGACGCGGCTCTTGGCTGCCTCGAACGCCTCGTTTGCCTTCTCGAGAGGGAGGCGGTGGGTGATAAGCTCCTCGACCTTTACAGCGCCGCTCTTCGCAAGGCTAATGGATTGGTCGAAGTTCTCCGGCTTGGCGTCGTATGCCCCGCTGAGGGTTATCTCCCTGCGCACCATCTGGGTCATGGGAAGCTCGACGGAACGGCCGAAGATGCCTATTACGGTGATCTGTCCGCGCTTTTTGACTATCTGGGCGGCCTGGGCGAGGGCCGGCGGCGCGCCGGTGGCGACGAAGGCGGTGTCTGCCCCACGCCCGCCGGTCCTCTCCAGTACGAGCTTGGCGAGGTCATCCTTCTCCACGTTCACCGTTTCCAAGCCCAGCCCCTCCGCAATCTTGAACCGCTCCGTGTCAACGTTGACGCCCGTGACGATCACCTCGGCGCCGGTCAGCCGGAAGAGCTGGGCGCTGAAGAGGCCAATGGGGCCGCAGCCCTGCACCACGACGTGGTCGCCGAGTCTCACGTGAGTGCAGTCCTTGACGAAGTGGAGGGCGTTGCTCAGCGGCTCAATGAGCGCCCCAGCGTCGTAGCCGAGCTGATCGGGGAGCCTGTGAAGGAGCTTGTAGGGGACGGCGATGTACTCTGCCATGCCGCCGTCAACGTGTATCCCGAAGAGGGTGGAGGCGTCGCAGAGGTTCTCGTGTCCAGAGCGGCAGTAGACGCAGACGCCGCACGCCTTGACGGACTCGGCGAGGACCCTGTCACCAACAGCGTAGCCCTTCACCTGTTGACCCGCCTCGGCGATCCTGCCCGAGAACTCGTGCCCCATCACGACTGGAAGCCTCATCTTCGAGTAGGCAGGGGTGTAGTCGTAGATGCCGAGATCACTGCCGCAGATGGCCGCTGCCTTAACCTCTATTAATACCTCGTCCGGGTCGATCTTTGGCTTGGAGACCTCGGCGAACTCGACGCCGGGGACCGGTTTGCTCTTGACGACTGCTCGCATCGGTGGCACCACCCAGCAGAATAGACGAAGGGGGATTAAATGCTTCGGAGCTTTGCGAACACTCTAATCTCCATGCGGCGCTATTCTCCCTGAAGCCTATGAGGGAAGCGGAGAAGCGCGTTCTTGACTCGATCGATGTCGAAGGGCTCGTCGAGTATCTCTGCGAGTTGATATCGTTCCCCAGTGTCGGCGGGCAGGAAACCGCCGCGCAGAGAAACATAGCCGCTAAAATGAAGGAGTTCGGCCTCGCCGTCGAGACGTGGGATGTCGACTTCGAGAAGATAAGGAGCCACCCCGCCTTCAGTATGCCCATCCCCCGGAAGGAAGGCATCGGCGTCCTCGGTAGTTATGGAGGAGAGGGCAGGAGCCTGATGGTTAACGGGCACATAGACGTCGTCTCCCCTGGGGACGAGTCGAAGTGGATGCACCAACCATGGAAGGGTACCGTCGCCGACGGGTGGGTCTATGGCCGCGGCTCAGCCGATATGAAGGGGGGAATAGTCGCCGCACTCTTCGCCATGAAGGCGATA
The DNA here is from genome assembly GCA_041304265.1 of Candidatus Bathyarchaeota archaeon. Lineage (GTDB taxonomy): Archaea > Thermoproteota > Bathyarchaeia > TCS64 > TCS64 > UBA8941. The sequence goes on from JBFYNQ010000107.1 coordinate 3,717, forward strand.
GTCGACTCGGGCACACGCCTTAAAGGGAAGATGATGCTCGAGACCGTCATCGGCGAAGAGGACGGGGGAGTAGGTGCTCTCGACGCAGTCCTCAGGGGCTACAGAGCGGACGCCGCGATCGTCCCAGAGCCGAGTGAACTCAGTGCCGTCCCTGCACATGCTGGCGTCATGGCGTTCCGCGTCACCGTCCAGGGTAAGGCAGCCCACGCCAGCCTGCGAACCGACGGCGTCAGTGCTATTGACAAGTTCCTTCCCCTATACGAGACGCTGAAAAGGCTGGAGGCGGAGAGGAACGCTCGTATCAGGGACCCGCTCTACGTGGGCTTCGACATACCTTCCCCACTCAGCATAGGCAAAATAGTGGGCGGCGAGTGGCCTGGCACCGTTCCAGAGAACCTCTACTTCGAGGGACGTGTTGGAGTACACACAGACGAAACCTGCGATCTGGTTAAAAGGCAGGTGGAAACCGCGGTGAAAAATGCGGCTGATACCGACCCTTGGCTCAAGTCACACCAGCCGAAGGTCGACTGGAATGGCTACCGCTTCGACCCCGCCAAGATCCCCGCGGACCACCCGATTATGGAGACAGTGAAGGCTGCATATAGTGACGTCTCCGGCCACGCGCCGAAGGTCGAAGGGAAGACGTACAGTAGCGACATGCGCCTTCTAATCAACTTAGGGAACACGCCGACGATGATATTTGGCCCCGGCGAGCTACGGCAGGCTCACACCGCCAACGAGTCAGTGAGTGTCGAGAGCCTCGAGGCGGCAGCGAAAACCTACGCCCTCGCCATTCTCCGCTGGTGTAATCAGCAGTAACCAGGCCCCCCTTTTTAGGGCGGTGTACT
>JBFYNQ010000108.1:0-3584 GCA_041304265.1 Candidatus Bathyarchaeota archaeon
GATTATGAATAAAACCATCGTAGGATCTAGAAGTACCTCTTCGCCCTGAGGTACTCGGCCGACTGTACGGCTCCGCCGCCTGCGCCTTTGTCGAGATTGTCGCTTGTCACGATGTAGGCGAGGCCGTTCTTGAAGACTGGGTCTTTTCTGAGTCGCCCGACGAGGGTGACGTCTCCCCCGTATTTCCTGTGGAGTTTCGGCTGGGGCATCTCGGGCTCGTCGAAGACCTTTATTGTCTTCTCGGGCATCGAGGGGAGGTTGAGCTTCTGCGCCTCACTCATATACTCCTCCATTACCTTCTTCGCCTCCTCGGCGCTGCACGGTTTCTTCGTGTCGACGTAGACTGCCTCCGTGTGGACGGTCTGGACGTCAACGCGCGTGCAAGTGGCTCCCACAACTATCCCTGCGCTTTTCACGCCGTTCCCGGACAACTTGCCGAGTATCTTGTTCGTCTCCTTCTCCACCTTACTCTCCTCGCCGTCGATGTAGGGAAGCACATTCCTCGTTGCGCTCTCCCTATATGGCGAGTCGATGCGCAGCCCCTTCTCACCGGCGCCGCTGAGCGATTGCTCCGAGACGACGTGGATAGCTCTGACACCAAACGAGTCAATGAGCGGCTTGAGGCTCACGACCAGGCCCACGGTTGTGCAGTTCGGCCCCGGACAGATGAAGCCCTCCCAGCCCCGCTTATTCTTCTGGAGCTTTAGCAGTTTAGCGTGTTTCGGGTTCACGTCGGGGAGAAAGATCGGCACATCCGGCTCATACCGGTAAGCGGACGCGGTGCTGATGACGGGTATCTTCTGGGCGTATCTCTGCTCCTGAACCTGCGCCACCTCGCTCGGCAGGGCACTGAAGGCTATGTCGTAGTCCCCTGGAAATGCCTTGTCGACGTCCAGAACCTTCATGCCTAGAACCTTATCACTCGGCGTCTTCTCGAAGAACGACGCCCCTTCGATTGCCTTCTCGTATGTCATCCCCGCCGACCTGTTCGATGCAGCGACAGCTACTAGATCGAACCAGGGATGGTTCGCGAGGGACTCGACGACGTTCTGACCGGCTGCGCCGGTTGCACCAATGACAATAGCACTCTTCTTTCTCATGTCTATTCACCAAAGAACTCCTTGTAGACGGCACCGACGGCGAGGGGTATGTCGTCGTCTGCGACGCTGAACCTGATGATGTTCTCGCTGTTTGGCTGGTTTGCCTGCTCGATGTTCACACCCTGGCCGGCTAAGGCGCCTGTCAGCCTGCTGAAGAATCCCTTGACGCCACGCATTTCGGAGCCTATTACGCTCACGGTGCCCTTACTGCCCTCGATCTGCTTAACCTCCATGACACTGGGCAGGCCACCGAGAGCTCTGAGGGCGAGGTCCACGTCCTGCTTCTGGACGAGGAGGCTTATCTGCGACCCGGAGAGGGAAACGTAGCGAACGTCGACGCCAGCGCTGGCGAGGGCACCGAATATCTCAGCGTGCACCTCCGTCGGTAGCACCGATTGGGTGGGAAGAAGCCGGACTCCATAGAGGTTCCTCTGGAAGCTCACTGCCTTTGGATGGCCACTCCCAGAGCCTCCGTTCTCGGGCCCGATCACAGTCCCCTCACCGGTGGCCCCGATACTCTTGAGCTGCAGCTTTATGCCGCCGCGCATAAGCGGGTCGAGTACCTTAAAGTGGACGACCTTCGTCCTCTCCTCGCGTAGCAGCTCGGATGCCTCGACGTAACTCATGTAGGGAATTAGGCTTGGCCTCGGCACCGCGCCGATGCGGCCTTTGACCTCCGGCTTCTCCAACTCGGAGACAAATTTTGGGTCGAGGCTCATAATACCCCCCTCATCCACGAACTTAACGAGCTTTTTAACACCTAAACAGTAGGCGAGGCAGGCAGCCGTGTCGTCGGTGCCGCCGCGCCCGAAGATAGTGATTAAGCCGGAGCCACTACGCCCCGCGAAACCCGCGATGACGGGCACAACGCCCTCCTCGATGCAGGGCATTAACTGCTCCTCCACCCTGAGCCTCGTGCGCTCAAGGTTTACGGCTGCCTCCCTGCTGTTCTCATCGGTAACCAGCAAGTCCTCCCCGTAGAAGCACCTGCTCTTGATGCCGCGTGCCTCGAGTTGCGCTGAGATGAGGCGCATCACAAAGTTCTCCCCTCTGCTCACGGTGTAGGCGTAGACTGAGTCGCCCAACTCGCCAGAGCTGCGTACGTAGCTGAGCACATGCTCCAGCTTCTCGAATTCCCTAAGCAGGGGCTCCGCATCCACGCCAGCTGGGAGAGATGAGACATGCTCCGTAACGAGCGACTCTGTGAAGGCGTGTGGCTCAAATCCCTCAACCCTGACCTGGCTTAGAGCTTGGATGATCCTGTCGGTGACACCTTTCATGGCCGAGACGACGCATACGGGAACCTTGCACGCGTCCAGCTCGGATTTTGCGACGTCGACTATCCTGCCGAGGTCCTCGCAGCCCCGAAGTATAGAGCCGCCTAGCTTGTATACGACGATGTCCATCAAATCAGCTCCAGGTTACTTTAGTATCCTCCGGAGGGAGATGGACACCGCCCCGTCCTCGAGGCGTGTCGGCGCGTTCGGGTGCTTCCCCGAGACGCCCTTTAGTTTACCCGTGTGGTACCCGATAGTCGCGTCCGAGTCCTTCAATAGGTTCCCTGTCAGGATGCAGACGACATCCTCGTCGGGTTTTATCACGCCCTTGGCGGCGAGCTTTCTTACGCCAGCAACTGAGGCGGCGGAGGCGGGCTCGCAGCCCACGCCGCACGCATCGACGACGGCCTTCGCCTCCATTATCTCGGAGTCGGAGACGCAGTCAACGACACCCTTGGTCTCCCTGATGACCCTGACTGCCTTTTCCCAGCTAACGGGGTTGCCTATTTTTATCGCGGTTGCTACGGTCTCGGGCTTCACCGACTCTAGGCTCGATGCGCCGCTCTCCCACATCTTGTAGAAAGGCGATGCACCTTCAGCCTGTATCGAAGCGATGCGTGGCACTTTCTCTATCCAGCCGAGCTCGACGAGTTCCAGTAGCGCCTTGCCGAAGGCCGAGGTGTTGCCAAGATTCCCCGCGGGTACGACCACCCAGTCGGGTGACTCCCAGCCTCGCTGGTGGAGGAGCTCAAACATTATGCTCTTCTGCCCTTCGACGCGCCACGGGTTTATCGAGTTGAGTAGGTAGAGGCTGAGCTCCCTGCTCGCCTCCTGTACGATCCTCATCGCGTCGTCGAAGCTGCCAGGGACCTGCACGACCTTCGAGCCGTAAGCCATCGCCTGGCTGAGCTTTCCGTAGCTTATTTCCCCCTCGGGGATGAAGACAACTCCTTTGAGCCCCGCCTGCGCGGCGTAGGCTGCCATGGAGGCGCTCGTGTTGCCCGTAGAGGCACAGGCGACAGCCTTTGCTCCTTGTCTGACGGCCTCGGAGACTGCAACGGTCATCCCCCTATCCTTGAAGCTGCCGGTGGGATTCTCCCCCTCGTGCTTCATGGCGAGGTTAGCCACACCGGCGAACTCGGACACTGATTTGCGGGTGTAGACGTTCGTGTTTCCCTCGGGGCGGGTGACTATCATGTTCTGGGCT
>JBFYNQ010000109.1:0-8602 GCA_041304265.1 Candidatus Bathyarchaeota archaeon
CGATAAACACTGGGATCAGGCGTGCGAAGAGAAAGTGGGGTATCACATGCACAATCAGGGTCGACCTTGTACGTAACTATGGCCCCAAGGTTGCCCTCAAGGAGCTCGACTGGATAAAGGAGAAGAACGACAATATCGTCGCCGTCGACATTAGGGGAAGCGAGGACGGCTTCCCACCAGAACCCTACGAGAAGGCGTACAAGAAGGCGAAGGACCTCGGGCTCCACCTCGTCGCTCACGCAGGCGAAGCAGCGGGGCCTGAGAGTGTCTGGGGTGCAATAAAGACACTCGGGGTAGAACGAATCGGTCACGGGGTCACGGCAGCAACAGACCCAGCCCTCCTCAGCGAGATAAAGGCGAGGGGTATAGCGATCGAGACCTGCCCTGTCAGCAACCTCCGAACCGGGGCTGTGAAGACAATAAAAGACCACCCCATACGCAGGTTCATCAACAACTGTATCCCCGTCAGCGTCAACAGCGACGACCCTCCCATGTTCAATTCCGACATAAACAACGAGTACCTCCAACTCCACCGCGAGCAGGGCTTCACAATAGACGAACTCATGAGAATAAGCCTCGACTCCATAGAGACAAGCTTCCTACCAGACAAGAGAAAGGAGGAGCTCCACGGGGAGTTCCTAAGCGAATATCGTGAATTGAAGAGAAGCTAGAGCTCGAAGTGGAACTGGGAGAAGTCAACATTGGGCGAGTAGTTCTGTGTCAGTTCCTCACCTGTCGAATGTATCGCCTTGACCTGCTCCGCAATAGTTTCGAAAACGTTATCGATGAATATCGGCGGGGGGACGAAGTGGTTATAGAGCAAACCAGCAGCGATTATTCCGCCCCCAATCACGTCCGATACCATAAATGGCTCGGGAAACATCACCAACGCAATGCCGAACGAAATGAGGCTGTTACCCGCGCCCCCGTAACCGTGGTCATATAACCCGTTTACTTCCTGCAGAGCGCTGTTGAAGCCGCTCAACAGGCTCGCGGACTCGGCGAAAGATCCACCGAGCTCCTTAGCAGCCTTTACTACATGATCTGTCTTTGGAGTAATCAAATGAATCACCTAAAGCGCCTTAAACTGGTCGAACCACTTGTCGTACTCCTTCATCATCTCTTTGGAGACGCTTGGCTTGCGGTTCGTGATAGCGTGCTTGAAGTCGCCCATCGATAGGGGCCTCGGCTTCTTCGTGGTGTTATCGGCTTCGCCCGACTCGAATAGCTCTCTGATGACCTCCTGGCGGACGACTTGGCAGATGTCCTTGATGTCACTGCCACTGTAGCCGTCCGTCAACTGCGTCAGTGTGTGGAAGTCCACGTCTCGCGTCATCTCAAGCTGCGCGCTGTTGAGCTCGAACATCTGTAGGCGCGTCGCGTAGTCGGGGAGGGGTATCATGACCCTCTTCTGGAACCTACGTATGAAGGCCCAATCCAGGTCCCACGGCTTGTTCGTCGCCGCGACGACGTATAGATGGTAGTTCTTGCCTTTGTCCTGGAGGCCGTCCATCTCTTTGAGGAACTGGTTCCTCATGCGGACCTCGCCTCCGACCTCATTCGTGTGTACGCCGAGGATGCTGTCTACCTCGTCTATGAAGATAATTACGGGTTTGCCGCCCATGGCTGTGCGGCGTGCGCCGCCGAATATCTTTGCGACGTTCTGCTCCGCCGCGCCGAGCCACTTTGACATTATGTTGGCGGGATCAATTTGGATGAAGTCGGCGTCGATCTCGTTTGCGACTGCCGCGGCGATGAGCGTCTTACCGCATCCGGGAGGACCGAACAGGAGCAGACCTCTTGACCAGCCAAGTGGGAACAGGTCGGGGCGCTTCACTGGGTAGACTATGACCTCCTTGATCGCTTTCTTCGCGTCCTCGAGGCCGGCGACGTCTCCCCAGGTGATGTTCGGTCTCTCTGAGGGCTCGACGTCATCCTCTTCGACCGATTGCTGTGAGCTGGTCTGCTTCGTCTCGAAGCTCGTGAACTTCTCGACCCCCATGTCCTCGCCGTCCTCCGACTTGAGTAGGCGGATGCGCTCCTGGTAGGTCGTCACCTTCTCGACGTAGAACTTGTTGAACGTGTAATCGGGGTAGAGCTTTATGAGGCGTGTGAGCTGCTCGACGGCGCGCTTGTAGGACTCGGTGGCCTTGTCCTTGTCGCCCATCTTGTCGTACTTGACGGCGTCGGCTGCGTACTTCATCGCCTCGTTCTCAAGCATTGTGGCGACGCTCATGCTACAATCTCCTCCATCTTTAACGGTCCCTTAGCCCTGATCTGGTCTAGCATCTTAACGACGTCGTCGGATAGCATGCTCCAGTCGTTCATCTGTTCGGATGCCTGCGTTGTTCGAGTGGCGAATGTAGGCTCATAGCCATACGCTATGGCCTCTGCCTGCCTCGATGCGACCTTTGGCGCGATAGCGATCGGTGGCTCCGGGAAGCTCTCGTGGAGGCTATTCTCCACCATATTGCTGACCTCCTTCAGTATGTCCGCGCTTTCCTGGCTCTTGACGCTGAACATGCCGTCGAGTGAGGGTTGGCTGAAGTCGATCTTGGTCTGCATCAGCGTATCGCTGGCGACCTCGTTGAGCTGTTCTAGACCCGCGGCGAACTGGGGCATAACCTTCTGAACGTCCGCGCTGACCTCCCTGACGCATTCCGAGATGGGACGCATCTCCTGAACGACCTGGTAGAGGTCGAGGAAGTTCTCGATGCGGATTGTGATGCAGTCTATGGCGAGTTGGCTCTGTGTGATGATCTGTTTGACGTGGCGTACTCTGCTGAGCTCGTTCGCATAGATCTGTGCGCGTGCTGTATCCTTTTTCTGAACCGCCTTGCCCACCATCTCGAACAAGGTCCTATCTCTCTCCCTGAGCTTCGAGTTGACTTGTTCGAGCCTCATGCTCTGGCGCTTTAGCTCGTTCACCGATTCGGGGGTGGGAAGGATACTCTGCCGGCGGTTCAGGATTCCCAACTTGGCTATTCTCCTTTAACTTTGACTAGAATTGGGCCTTGTAACGCAGGTGCCATGCGCCCCCATCTGGGGGTAGCTGAAAAAAGAGGGAGAGGGGCGTGTATCCATACCTGATTCGCTCCCTCTTACACTCTGTCGCCTAGGCCTGTGCCTACCTTGCTCTGGCCGCCGGGCAGTTCGGGGAATGTGTCCTTCATCCTCGACTCGGCGATGGTCTGGGCCTCGTCCAATATTTTGGCCGAGTCCTCGTTCACCGACTCGAAGTTGATGGTCATGCCCGTGACTGCGCCTGCGTCTACGACGATGCCGCTGAGGAGGTTACCGATCTCGCCCAACTCCTTCTCAGCCTGTGGGCTGATCGCTGCCATGCCGCTCTTGATGTCACCGATGACACCGACCACTGGGAGCAGCGTGACTGCTACGTCACCCAGCTCCGTGACGGTCTTGAGGCGCAGCGTGATCTGCTCTAGGGCGAGCTTGGCGTGGAAGATCATCTTCTCCATCTTGCGGATCTCGGCGAGCTCATTGGCGAAGACGTTCGCGCGAGCCGTGTCGTGCTTCGCGTAGGCGTCGACGATCCTGTTGAATATCGTCTTGTCCCGCTCTTGGAAGCGGTTGCTCGCCTGGTCGAGACGCTGGATCTGCATCTCTATCCGCTTTGTGGCAGCGTCGAGGCGGGGCTTGAGGGGGCCCGGGGGCCTGACGGCGTCCTTTACCTTGGTGGAAAAGGACGGTTCATCTTTTCTCTCCCATCTATTACCGAAGCTCATTATAGATTACGCTCGAAGATAGAAGAGCCCTGTAAACTGCATAGAAGTGTTGCATAGCGGATGTAAAGAAAGGTGCACTTTCACTCACTTTTATAGGTTCTTTTTGACGATTAGTTGTAAGGGCTTCTTTGGTATATGAGAGCAACTCTTACACATTTAAATTAAAACAACTTTCATCAATAATCTATTTTTAATTATCTGAGCATTTTCTCATTACGTCAGTCTTAATATATAAAGTGGGCAATCCTTGAGCAAGGTAATTCGTATGGCAGGTAGATGGACCGTTTTTGGCGTATTCGCCGTGCTCGGTTTCGTCGGGGGTATCCTCGCGAACTGGGCATATAAGCAGGTGTTCCCGATGCTCGTCAGTATGTTCCCGGACCTCTTCACAGCGGAGTGGTTCCTATCGGGCGTCGGTGGCACGGTGCTTACACTACTGATTGTAGTCATCTGGGCCTCCTTCTCCCCCGATAAGTAAATCGGCTGAAGACCCAGTCTTTTTCCTATTTTCGAGAGACTCGCAAATGTTTATTGCATCACCGCCTCTAGTTTCTCTGAGGTGCGGGGTATGGATCGGATATCTCTTAGGCTCGACCTTCACGTCCACACCCGTGCCAGTGTCGACTCCGTGAACACGATCGGTGACATCAACGGTAGGTGTAGGGAGCTGTCGATTGATGGCTACGCTATATGTGACCATGATTCCACAGATTCTCTAGCTGAGGCATCCGCTTCTTCTATAGGACTCGTCGTCGTCCCGGGGCTCGAGGTCACGGCTCGTGGAGCCCATATCCTATGCCTTGACCCGAGTGACTCGATTCCGCCCCACCGCTCGATCGCTGAGACGGTTGAGAGGATACATGCACAGGGGGCGACCGCCGTTCTAGCTCACCCCTTTGGGATCCCGAGGAGCTATGTCAGGTACGCGAATGTCGCAGGTGTTGGCTTTGATGCAGTCGAGACGGCGAACTCCGAGCAGGCGCCTTTCGAGACAGTGATGGGATGGAACAGGGTGCTCGCGGGTCGGCTCGGATTGCCGGAGACGGGTGGGAGTGACTCACACATTCCTGAGACTTTCGGGCGAAGTTTTACAGTCGTCGAGTCTGCGTCACGTGATCCGGAGGACGTCATTCAAGCGATCAGGGATGGGCGGACGCGTGCCTTCGGTTCAGGGACGAGCCTCGGTGAGAGACTCGCCAAGATCTGGCGGGTTTATCACAAGGCGTAGCATGGCTTTTATCCACGTGCATATGGGTCTGTCTCGAAGAGCTTTGGCGAGGGTATATGTCGAGGTCTATGGCTGCAGCGCCAATCAGGCTGACGCTGAGATAGCCTCGGGGCTCCTCGCTGAGGCGGGGCATACACTCGTTGAGGCACCGGAAGATGCGGATGTTTCAGTCATTCTGACCTGCGTCGTCAAGACACCGACGGAGAGGAAGATTGTAAGGAGGCTCGGCGAGCTCCGAGGGAGGAAGATAGTCGTCGCCGGCTGCATGGGGAAGGCTCAGACGGGCCTCGTAGAGGAGTCAGCGCCGGGTGCCAGCATAGTAGGCCCTGACGATGTAGCGAGGATACCTGAGGCGGTAGAGGCTGCGGCGTCTGGCGGCAGGGTCGTCTTCCTCAGTGGCTCCTCGCCGGATAGGACGTGTCTCCCCCGCGAGAGGCGGAGCGGGCTCATCCACATAGCCCCTATCTCGGCAGGCTGTCTTGGGAACTGTGCCTACTGCATAGTCAAGGTGGCGCGTGGGAGGCTCTACTCCTTCCCTGTTGAGGGGATACTAACGGATGCCCGCGCCGCGATTGCCTCTGGGTGCAAGGAGGTATGGGTGACAGCTGAGGATACCGCTGCCTACGATTACGATGGCGTGAAGCTACCAGATCTCCTCCGAAGGCTCTGCGGACTTGAGGGAGACTTGATGGTGCGTGTTGGCATGATGACGCCGAACTCCGCCCTCCCCATATTCGATGACCTAGCCGACGCGTTCCGGCACGAGAAGGTGTTCAAGTTCCTTCACGCACCCGTCCAGTCGGGTAGCGACGAGGTCCTAGCCAGGATGAGGAGGAGATACACAGTCGCGGAGTTCAGGGAGCTTGTGACGAGGTTCAGAGAGGAGCTGCCTGGTGTGGGTGTCGCAACTGACATCATATGTGGCTTCCCAGGCGAGACCGTTGAGCAGTTTACGGAGTCGTTGCGCCTCGTTGAGTGGCTCCGCCCCGATGTACTGAATATAAACAGGTTCTGGCCCCGCCCCGGTACCGAGGCTGCGGCGATGGTAGATGGGTTTCCGAGCAGGGTGACGAAGGACAGGTCGCGTATCCTCGATGAGCTCTGGTGGAAGTTGAACGCGGACATTAATAGTGCCTGGGTGGGGTGGGAGGGAACCGTTTTCCTCGACAAGGTGGGTCACAGTGGCTTCAAGGAGGGGAGGACTGGCAGCTACAAGGCGGTCGTGGTGAAGACGCGGAGGAGGCTGGGCTCATGGGTTATGGTCAGGGTGACTGAGGCTGCGAAGGGCTACCTCGTCGCCGAGGAAGTCTAGTCGAGGAGAATGTATTTGTCGACGCGCGTGTCTTCGTAGCAGCTAAAGACACACATATGGAATCTTTCTTTAGATACATAGTTTGCACCCGTGATGCCCTAAATAAGCAGATGTGAATATTGTTGTTAGACCTGCAATCCTAGCTCTCCTTTATTAGAGGTGGGCGCGTATCTTCGTGCATGAGCGGAAGAGGGAGAACGGGAAGAGATCGCCCCCTTTACGGCGCAGTGGGCGGTAGGAAGTGCATCGACTGCACGAAGTACTCTCGTAAAACCCTCTACTGTACGAAAGAGCGTCGCGTGACGGCTGAGGGGAAGGAGGCATGCGTCTTCTTCGTCCCCCGCCACCAGGGGAAGAGTACGATGAGAAGGAAGTCAAAACCCTAGAGGCGAGGGCGTGGGTTTGGTCGATGGGGCTAGAATGGGATAGCCCTCGTCGTTCACCTCTCGCCTCTAGGCGCTCCGAGTGTTAATCGGTTAAAAGGGTTTTTCATATTCTCCCCTGATTCACGTCAGGATCGAGGGGGCTTCGCGACCGCTTTTATTGGCGTTCCGTGCAGTATTCATGGAGTGTCCACGTTGGTCAATGTCGCTGTTGTACAGGCTGCGCCTGTCCTCTTTGACAGGAAGGCGAGTACCGATAAGGTCTGCGCGTTTATCGCTGAAGCCTCGTCTCAGGGGGCTAGGCTGATTCTCTTCCCGGAGGCTTTCATACCCGTCTACCCTCGGGGGCTCTCATTCGGGATGGTCGTCGGGAGCAGGACTCCGGAGGGGAGGCAGATGTGGGGGAGGTACTGGGAGAACTCTGTGGATGTGCCGGGTCCGGTCTGTGACAGGATCGGTGAGGCGGCGCGCATCGCTGGTGCGTACGTCGCGGTCGGGGTTATGGAAAGGGATGGTGACTTCGGCGGGGGGACGCTCTACTGTTCCCTCCTTTACTTCGGCCCCGACGGACGGCTTCTGGGTAAGCACAGGAAGCTGAAGCCGACCGCCGCGGAGCGCCTAGTATGGGGGGAGGGTGATGGGAGCACCCTTACTGTTGTGGACACAGAGTTCGGGAGAGTTGGTGGGCTGATCTGCTGGGAGAACTATATGCCCCTCGCCCGCGTTGCTATGTATGGTAAGGGAGTCTCGATTTACTTGGCGCCGACGGCTGACGCGCGTGAGAGCTGGCAGGCGACGATGCGTCACATATCGTTGGAGGGGCGTTGTTTCGTCCTCGGATGCAATCAGTACGTTGAGAAGAGGATGTACCCTAAGGATCTCCCCGGGTCGGAGGAGCTGGCGAGGCAACCCGATGTGATGTGCAGGGGAGGCAGCGTCATCTACTCTCCGCTTGGCGAGGTTCTCGCCGGTCCTCTCTGGGATAGGGAGGGTATCCTTTACGCGGAGCTCGACCCCGGGATGGTCGGGAGGGCGAAGCTGGACTTCGATGCGGTCGGGCACTATGCGCGGCCTGATGTCTTCCAGCTCACCGTTGACGAGCGTCCCAAGTTACCTGTGAGATATATGAAGTGAGTGTAGTGGATAGTTGCCCAAGCAGGCGCGTTACGTGGGCAAATAATAATATCTAATGGAATTGGTGAAGAGGCTTAACCACGCTCTACATAATGTATCTTTATTAATTGTGAAGATTTGTTTTGCGAATTAACCTACTTCCCTTTTTATTAATTGCGCGTGCAAACAGGCGCAATCTCTGGTATTTTATTCGAGCTCTAATGGGAAAATTATTTAAAAAAAATGTGTTTTTTATTTTTTCTCGATATAAGCTATGTTGTTAACTACAGAGACCTCGATCTGCTTACCCAATTCCCGTGCATCGATCCTCTTCTTCAACTGAGTACGAACGTAGTTAGCGTCCTTCCCCTTGATGTCAACTTTCACAAGCTTAGACTTGCTGTCATAGAACTGGTCGATTATAGGATCGTACTTGCTTCCCTTCCGGTACCTTCTACTGGGTTTCTTCTCAACATCAATCAATTTGAACGATACATCAGCCATCTTCTTTCACTCCATTTATGGATATCGAGATAGTTTATAAATATATATGATAATTTTTGATGATATAGATAGTAGTTAATCTCATCAATTAAGAGTAACTATTTTTATTTCCACCTTCTCGAGCCTTCCCCTCCCATTTAGTCTGCAACATACTTTAAACTCGATTCGAGAAACATTGTAAATACTTCAACGGATGAATCAACTTTCATGAATTGATCCAAATAACAGATCAAACCTTAAGGTGTATGATTTTACACTAGCGTGCTCTAAATGTAGCGATGCCTCACCAGATACTATTTAGAAAATGTCTCACATC
>JBFYNQ010000110.1:0-4580 GCA_041304265.1 Candidatus Bathyarchaeota archaeon
ACACACTACTGGCTTTTTCTTGATTGGTTTCGGTGTGGTCTAAATGGCGTGGATTATGTGCAGGATTATACTCATCAGAAGTGTCATCGCGGCAGCTGGGTGTAAGAACTTGTAATATCGGATCCATGCGGGCTGAACAGCGAAAAATGTTGTGAGCCCCGTCGCCACGAGGATGGCTATGGCGGCGTACTGAACGATCCCGGTGCCGAGTTCGGGGTAGCTCGTCGGGGAGCGGGATACCTGGTGTGCGAAGTGGATGGATACCATCAGTAAGCCGAGGAGGTTCCCGAAGGCGTGTAGCCTCAGGGTGTTAGCTGTGGGGGCGTGGCGCACCCTCTTGGTGTAGACGTACCACGCAGTGACGGCGAGTATGATGATCGAGCCGATCCACCCCGTCCAGTGTTGCGGGGAGTTGATGACGCCCAGAATGTCGATGGGTGTGAAGGGCAACCTAACTAAGTGCAGGAGTATCGCCACCATTACAATGGCGGTCGCTGCAACGATTGCTAGAGCTAACCATAACGTTGTCCTCCTGCTAACCATACTTGACCCATGAAAACCGGGGTATTTATTGCATATTACATGGGTGGGGGAGCGTTGCGTCAAGACGAGTTGGCCTTGAGGCGTTCGCGCGCGCATAACGAGAATATATTTACTTCAGCTTCAGGTCAGCAAGTATCTGGAAGAGGCCGACCCGCCCTTCCTCGGTGAGAGGGACTTTTGGGCTCCTGCTGGTCGCCGTCTTGATTACGCCGCGGTACTTGAGCGTCTCTTTCTCGATCTCAGCTGTGGCGCCGGGGCTGCCGTGGAAGAGGTCGACCCACGGCTTGTACTTAGCGTAGGCCTTCTCGGCTCCCTTCAAATTTCTCTTCTTGGCGAGTGTCCATATCTCCTTTATGAGGTCGGTGAGGCACCCACTCGGGATCGTGCCGTCGGCGCCGAGTGCTGCCTCATGGAGAATAAGCTTAGCCGCCATACCGCCGAAGACTGAGACCCGCTCGGGCATGAGGCGGTTGATGTCGCGCAGTTTGTCGAGGGTACCGGGTCCTTCGAGCTTGATGCTTGCGAGGTTGCTGTGCTCGTCAGCGAGGTCGAGGTAGGTGGTGGGGCAGATGTGTATCCCCGTAGCATCCTCGGCGTCTTGGAGCATGACAGGGAGGTTCGTTGCCTCGCAGATGGAGCCTATGTGACCTTTGATTATCGCCTTGCTCGGCGTGTGGCTGAAGTAAGGCACCATGGAGATGATCCCATCTGCACCCCTGTCCTCCGCGTGCTTTGCTAGGCGAATCGCCAGCTCGGTGCCGCTGTGGCTTACCCCGAAGAGAACAGGAACACGGCCATCTGCTGCCTCAACCGTCGTGTCGAGGATATCCATCCGCTCATCCTCACTGAACTTGAAGAACTCTCCTGCGATTATCCCCGGACAAACCCCGTCAGCCCCCCACTCGATGTTCGCCTCGACCTGGGCACGCATGCCAGCCACGTCGAGGTCGCCCTTCGCATCTGTCACGGTGCAGAGGGCAGGATAAACCCCGGCCCAATCAGGATTGACCATGTTCCATTATGGAGAATCTATCCCCTTAACGGTTGCCTTGGTTACATGTGGGTGATACTTTAGTGAATAATGGGCCCATTCACTTTTCCTCATCAACTGATAGCAATCTCCTTCGGATCAACTTCAATCTTCGGGACCTTGGAGCGCCTCACTATCTCCCAATAAGTAAGAGCAACATCTAGACACTGCTTCACATGAGAGGTCTTAATACCTTTCAGTGCCTACAAACAAAGTATCAAAAATGCCACAGCCGCACCAAGGCTAGTCAACCCGGCATCATGCCACCGAAAAAAACGAATAAAAGGCGATCAGAGAAACACCTACAGGGAAAACGCCACTTACTAGTAGCGTTCCCTCCCCTATAGCAACAAAAAAGAGGCGTTTTCCCAACTTTTCCAAAATCGATGATACTTCATTGATACCAGACTGATATCCCTTTGATACCTCATTGAAACTACTCAAAGTCAGTACCCCGCTGATTGATACCTCCTCCAAAAAAAAATGATACCTACTCCCAAACTTGATAATAAATTCGGAACGGAGCCACACTCATGCACGCGCATTTAATTGAAAACGGCAAGTGTTTTACAAACAGTCTGTAGAAGTTTCACCAGTGGTTCGGATGGCGAGGCTACCCTATTCCAAGAAGACCCTGAGAGCGACGGGGTCCCAATATTGTTACAGCCCCGAGGCGACGCAAGCAGCGTTCCTACTCGGCGGCATAGGCACGGGCAATGTGAGCGTCGGAGCTCGCGGCGAGCTGCGCGACTGGGAGATATTCAACAGGTCGGCGAAGGGGCAGAGGATGCCCTACGGCTTCTTCAGCATAGTTGTCAAGCGGGGCAAAGAGGTCGACGCACGCGTCCTCGAGTCGCGTCTGCAACCACCTTTCGCAGAGAGTCACGGCTTCCACCCGAGCACAACAGCGGGGCTCCCCAGATTCGCCAACAGCGAGATGCGGGGCGAATACCCCCTCTGTTGGGTCGACCTCTGGGACGAGGAGCTGCCTATCGAGGTCACGCTCGAGGGATACACACCGCTCATCCCCCACGAGCCGGACGACTCCGGCCTCCCCGCCGCTGTCCTCACATACAATGTTAGGAACGTCGGTACGACACCTATTGAGGTCACGATCGTCGGCAGCATTACGAACGCTGTCGGGCATACTGGGGTCGACCAGTTCGGCGCTCTCAAGAAAAACGGGTTTGGTAGTAACGTGAATGAGCTTCGTGGCGAAAGTGGCCTCACCGGTGTTTATCTCTACTCGAAGAAGCACCCTGAAGGCGATGTCCTTCATGGAAGCCTCGCCCTCACCACGACCAACAAGAGGACGACAGCGAAGCCTCACTGGCTAAGGAGCGGCTGGTGGGACGCCCTGCGTGAGTTCTGGGACGACATGCAGGACGGCATGCTCACCCCCCACGGTTACACGACGCCTAGCGAGGAGGGGAAGACGGATGTCGCCAGCCTCGGAGTCACCGAGGTGATCAAGCCCGGCGAGGAGAAGGCGTTCCGATTCATACTCGCATGGCACTTTCCCAACAGGGTAAGGCATTGGGACCAGCGTCTTTGCGTCTGCGGCGGCGACTGTGAGCATGGGGTAGCCCGGAACCGCTACGCGGCGCGCTTCAACGACGCGTGGGAAGTCGCCCGGTACATGGTCGATACGTGGGACCACCTCGACGAGATGACCCGCACATTCCATGACGCTTTATTTGACAGTACGCTACCAGTACACGTCCTCGAAGCCGTCTCCGCCAACATCACAGTCCTGCGCAGCAATACCTGTTTCTGGCTCGAGGACGGAACATTCCTCGCTTACGAGGGATGCTTCGACGACGCAGGATGCTGTAGTGGCAGCTGTACACACGTTTGGAACTATGAGCAGACGCTCGCTTACCTTTTCCCCACGCTTGAGCGAAATATGAGGGAAGTCGAGTTCCGGAGTGAGACCCACCCGAACGGTGAGATGAACTTCCGTGTAAGGAACGCATTCCCTGGCATGACTTACTCCGACGCAGTAGAGGCGGCGAGCGATGGGCAGCTCGGCAGCATAACGCGCGTCTATCGTGAGTGGAAGCTATCGGGGGACACGGATTGGATGACTGGGCTCTGGCCCCAAGTCAAGCTATCGATGGAATACAGCATCAGGACGTGGGACCCTGACAAAGACGGCGTCACAGACGGGCGCCAGCACAATACCTACGATATCCAATTCTATGGTCCTAATCCACTCACCGGTGTCGTCTATCTCGCCGCCCTGCGTGCCTCCGCGAAAATGGCGGAGGCAGCGGGTGATTACGACGCCGCCGAGCGCTACGTCGACTTACTCGCTAAGGGGGGTAGGAAGCTCGATAAATTACTCTGGAACGGCGAGTACTACGAGCAGTGCCTCCCCGACGTGGATGCATACAAGTACCAGCACGGCGTCGGGTGCCTAGCCGACCAGCTCCTCGGGCAGCTGAACGCCCACCTAGCCGGCCTCGGCTATTTGCTCCCCCCGAGGAAGGTAAAGAAGGCGATCAGCGCCGTCTTCAGGCACAACCTGCTCACGGACTTCACTCACCACGACAACTGCCAGCGTACATTCGCCCTTAACGACGAGGTTGGGCTCTTGCTATGTACGTGGCCCAATGGGGGGAGACCTAGGATACCCTTCCCATATAGTCACGAGGTATGGACGGGTATAGAGTACCAAGTCGCCGCCCACCTTATCTGGGAGGGGCTGGTCGACGAGGGGCTCGCAGTCGTCAAGGCTGTGCGGGATAGACACGACGGCATCAAGCGAAGCCCGTGGAACGAGTTCGAATGCGGTCACCACTACGCCCGAGCCATGTCAAGTTGGGGTCTTATTATCGCTCTTAGCGGCTATAGCTGCGACATGGTTGAGAAGAAGATCAGCTTCAGCCCCCGCGTCAACGGGGACGACTTCCGCTGCTTCTGGAGCACCGGCACCGCCTGGGGTGTATATATACAGAAGAGGGACGCCGAGGGAAAGCTCAGGCAGGGCATCGAGGTCATCCAT
>JBFYNQ010000111.1:0-4884 GCA_041304265.1 Candidatus Bathyarchaeota archaeon
ACAAATGGTGACAAATACCGATCATCATAGAAAATTATTTACCATAAAATAATTCCATGCGCATTAATCCGCATTTGAAATACTCGCACGACTATATGAAGACGTATTTAGAGCTTACATCCCTCGCCGTGAATCCAACGCATGCGCCTATCCGCCCACCCACACGGGCAAGATGACACTCCGCCACCAGGCGTCGCCAATCGCGCGCACGACCACCAACCTAGGGTCAGCGCATTCATGGCGAACCACATCTATGCCTGAGCAGTCGCGCACGCGACGATCAATGACGCCCCGTTTCACGCTTAAAGTATTGCGCGCGCGGTATCACTGGGGGCAGCCAGAGTATCAACGTACGCAGATCTTGTATTTGCTTTGGACACACAGTATCACTTCTCCATCAGGAATAGATCATTCACTACCCCCATACTCATTATGCTCTTACCCCTCCTGAACGTGACTAGTAGGTGTTTTCAACCGATTTTTCGGACCATATGATACCGTAAAGAAACCTAAAAGATGCCTCGATGATACTCTAGCTGATACTTGGTTGATACCCTGATACGAGGTACAGTGGGCAAGTGATACTTCGTCGTACAACAGTAAACCAGGGCTAAATTAGAAAGTCTATATCGATTCTCATTTAAGCCGGTCTCGCCTCCAGAGTCGAGATGGTCGGCACGAAGAGGAATGAGATACATGTCGGGGACACCGTAGACATCGTCCTCAAGAGAGACCAGCTAACAGGTAAGCTGACTCGTGGGGTCGTCAAGGAGATATTGACCAGTAGCCCATCCCACCCACACGGGATCAAGGTAAGGCTCGCCGACGGTAAGGTTGGCCGCATCAAAGCAGTCATTCCTAAGAAAAATGAGAATCAACCATTGTAACGAGCCAATTCGCCTCTGAAGGTTTTAATGCCCCGTTTGCGCAAATCCATCCGTAAGGCGAGAGACTTGAAGGCGTACCTTGACAACGGCTCAGGATCACCCGTCGACCCGCGCATCGTCGAAGAGATGCTACCCTACATGACGGAGCACTACGGGAACCCCAGCAGCTTTCACAGCGAGGGATTCGCTGCGCTGCGCGCAATAAACAAGGCCCGCCAACAGATCGCCCACCTCATCAACGCCGAACCCGGCGAGATATTCTTCACCGCCTCCGCAACCGAGGCGACCAACCTCGCAATAATCGGAGGAGCGACCCGCTACAAGAACAAGGGCAACCGCATCATCTCCAGCGCAGTCGAACACATCAGCACCGTCAACATCTGCAAGGAACTCACACGTAGCGGTTGGGAATACCTGCAGTCGCCCGTGGATCAGTACGGCGCCGTACAACTCGACAAGCTCGAGGAACTCGTAACACCACAAACCGTTTTCGTCTCCGTAATGGCGGTCAACGGCGAGATAGGCACCATCGAACCCATCGAGGAGGCCGCCAAGCTGGCGCACGCGAAGGGCGTTTTCTTCCACACAGACGCTACGGCAGCATTGGGCAAGATACCACTAGATGTTAAAACTATGGACATCGACATGATGACTCTGAGCAGCAACGACATTGGTGGACCCAAAGGCGTCAGCGCACTCTACATGAAGAAGAGTATGCGCATTCGCCCCGTCATCATCGGAGGCGGGCAAGAGCAGGGCCTCCGCAGTGGTACCGAGAACACCCCTGGCATCGTCGGCTTCGGTAAGGCAGCAGAGATTGCCAATCAGGAACTACCCACGGAGGCAAAGCGCCTCGCTGAGCTGCGGGACTACTTAATCAGGGGCGTCACCTCCACCATACCCGAATCCTACCTCAACGGGCACCCTATCAATAGAGCCCCCAACAACGCTAACATCCGCTTCAGCTACATCGAGGGCGAGGCACTCATACTCAGCCTCGACGACGTCGGAGTCCAGGTCAATACCGGCTCCGCCTGCGCCGCGAAGACCCTCGAGCCAAGCGCCTGCCTACTAGCGACAGGCCTCAAACCAGAGGATGCCCACGGAAGCCTCGTCTTCACCCTCGGCAAAGCCAATAATAAGGAGCAGATCGACTACGTAATCGAGAAACTCCCAGCCATCGTCAAACGGCTGAGGGCGATGTCGAGCATAACCCCAGAGGAGCTGAAGTAGAGTGTACAGCGACAAGGTCATGGACCACTTCAAGAACCCCCGCAACGTCGGCGAAATCAAGGACGCAGACGGAATCGGCACCGTGGGCAACCCCGTCTGCGGCGACATGATGACCATGTATATCAAGGTCAAAGGCGACAAGATCGCCGACATCAAGTTCAAGACCTACGGCTGCGGCGCCGCCATCGCGACTAGCAGCATGACCACCGAGCTAGCGCTAGGCAAGACAGTCGACGAGGCGGAGAAGATCACCCGCCAGAATGTCGCCGACGCACTCGATGGACTACCACCCGTTAAAATGCACTGCAGTAACCTAGCCTCGGACGCCCTACAGGAAGCTATCAAGAACTACCGGAAAAATAAGGAGGAGAAGAAGAGTGAATGAGAAGGTAGAGAAGTGCCCCATGTGCGGATACTCGAAGGGAGAGAGCTGCGACTTAATGGTTGGCAAGGGCGATGAGAAGACCCTTGTCTGCTGCTGCGAGCGACTACAAAAGAAAACTGTTAAAAAGGCGTAGCGGCGGGGAATACAACAGCATCTCCACAAGGCGAACAGTTCTTGGACAAGATGAAGCTCGCATCACGTCTCTCCGCCGCACTCAACGCTCCCCTGATTACCGTAGTAACGTTTATTCCCCTTATCATATTCTACGGCGCAGATTCGGCAGGGCTACTCATCGCGATAACCAGCCTCTTCGGCTGTGTTCTACCCCTCGCTATGGTCCTCGGGCTGCTAAAGCTCGACTTGATAAAGGATTTTTACGCCCGAGAAAGGGCGACGCGTTTCATACCCTTCCTCTGGACGACCTTCTTCTACCTCCTCGGGTGCTTAAGTCTGATACTTGTCTCAGCGCCAGCGGCTGTGACGGCGCTGATGGCTTGCTACTTCGTCAACGGTCTCGTCCTGATGGTCATCACACTCAAGTGGAAGATTAGTATACATGCGAGCGGCGTTACGGGTCCCGTGACGGCTCTCATCTTCCTACTCGGAAGCGTAATGATGCCTCTCCTCCTCGTCGTCATACCCGTCGCCTGGGCGAGGGTCGAGCTGAAGGCACACACGGTGATGCAAGTAGCTGTAGGCGCCGTGCTCAGCAGTATACTCACCTGGTTCCAGATGAGCTACTATATGCACACTATCCTCATCTAAATAAAGGGTAGTGGAAATGGATTACACAATCCAGCATTGATAACATGCTCTATTTCACTAACGAAGCTAAAAAAGGATTAATTTTCTATCCGGATCTAAGCAAAAAGAGCACGTATTTCATAGTCTAGGCAACTATCTTCTCGCCCAGCGCGGTTCCCCACTCATATGCGCGCTTCGCCTCGTCGCCGCTCGGTTTGAATACAAAGTCGATGTCGCTCTCGACGAGTTGTATCCCCGCACCCTGCATCTCCGCCTCAACTATCTTCTTCGCCCCGCCCGCCCAGCCGTAACTGCCGAAGGCGCCGCCGATCTTATTCATCGGCTTCAGCCCCCTCATGTAGGCGAGAAAGTCCGCGACCGTCGGGAAGATGTGGTTGTTAAGTGTCGGGGAACCAACGACAACCGCTTTCGCCTCTAAGAGATCGGCGATTACATCGCTGTTCGGGCTCGACTGGAGGTTGTGGAGCCTCACCTCGACACCCTTAGAGGCAATCCCATCTGCGATGGCGCGTGCGAGGATCTGCGTGCTCCCCCACATCGTGTCATAGACGATAACCGCTTTTTTCTTTGTCTCGCCAGCGACCCATCTCTGGTAAAGCTCGAGTATCCTCCCTGGATCCTTCCGCCAGATTATGCCGTGACTCGGCGCTATCATCTCAACCTGTACACCCTCGAGCGCCTTTAATGCCCGAGAGACGCTCCTCCAAAGGGGCATCAGTATGTTCGCGTAGTAGGTAGACGCCTCCTGATTTAACTCTCCCTCGTCTACCTCATCGTCGAAGCGCCCACTAGAAGCGAGATGCTGGCCAAAGGCGTCGTTGCTGAAAAGCAGCTTCTCCTCGGGCATGTAACTGACCATCGAGTCGGGCCAGTGAGCCATGGGCACTGGGACGAATGAGAGGCTCTTCTTCCCTAGCAAGAGGGTTGGCTTCTTTTCTATGGGGGTGATCTTGAGGTCCCCGCCGTAGTACTTGAGGAGAGTGTTGATACAACGCTCGGTTGCTATAACCTCGGCGTTTGGGCATGCCTCGATGACGCGCCTAATGCTGCCCGAGTGGTCAGGCTCCGCGTGGTTGGCGACTATGTAGTCGACCTTCTTGGGGTCGATGACCTCGCTTATGTGAGTGACCTGCTCCTCGGCGAACGGCGCCTTGACGAAGTCAATCAGCGCCACCTTCTCGTCGACGACGAGGTACGAGTTGTAGCTGCTCCCCCTGTGTGTAATGTAGCCGTGGAAGTTCCTTATACTCCAGTCCACGGCGCCGACCCAGTATATGCCCTCCTTGACCGAGATCATCAAAACCGACCTAATGTGTCCGGGGAAAGGAGGGCATAAAAGGGTTATGCGTGTGGGACCTCGACCTCGAGGAGATCCTCAGCGATCACGGTGTAGGGGAAGATTGCACGTGCCGCCGCGAGCAGTGGAGCCACATCACCGTACCTGCTGCTTATGTGTGTGAGTATCAGCTTCTTGACATTGGCTTTTGCTGCGACGCTCGCAGCCTGGCTCGCCGTCGAGTGCCCGTCCTCAGCAGCCCTGTCCACAAGTTCATCGCCGAACGTCGCCTCGTGTATCAGGAGGTCCGCACCGATAGCGAGCCCGACGACGTTCTC
>JBFYNQ010000112.1:0-12314 GCA_041304265.1 Candidatus Bathyarchaeota archaeon
GATGGCGCGCCGGCGAGGCGATAGAGATAACCGGGAAGAAAAAGGCCTACGCCTTAATCTGGCCAGGGCAGATGAGCGACTATGGTCGCAGCATAATCAGA
Organism: Candidatus Bathyarchaeota archaeon; assembly: GCA_041304265.1. Lineage (GTDB taxonomy): Archaea > Thermoproteota > Bathyarchaeia > TCS64 > TCS64 > UBA8941. Next base: position 102 of record JBFYNQ010000112.1, read on the forward strand.
ATAGACGGTATCCTACGCAACGACGCCGGCGTCGGACTCGACGACCGAGTCACCGTCCGGAGGGTCGAGGCGAAGCCCGCCGAGAGGCTCACACTCTACCCCACCGAGCCCCTCCGTATCGAAGGCGGTGAGAGTTACCTGACCCAGCTCCTAGCTGGGCGCGTCGTCTCAAAGGGAAGCGTCATTCCAATAAACATTATGGGGCGCCGCGTCGACCTAATGGTAACCTCGGCGCAACCCCCAGCGGACGCTGTAATAATCGGCCAAGACACTGCGATCGAGTTCACCGAGAAGGCACCCAAGACGCAGGGGAGCATCCCCAAGATCAGCTATGAGGACATCGGCGGCCTCAACAGGGAGATCGCCAAGGTCAGAGAGATGATAGAGCTCCCCCTAAAGCACCCCGAGATATTCGAGCGCCTCGGAGTAGAGGCCCCAAAGGGTGTACTCCTACACGGCCCCCCGGGCACAGGTAAGACACTACTCGCGAAGGCGGTCGCCAATGAGACGCAGGCAAACTTCTACACCATCGGCGGACCTGAGATCATGAGCAAGTTCTACGGTGAGTCCGAAGAGAGGCTCCGCGAGGTCTTTAAGGAGGCACAGGAAAATGCCCCCAGCATTATCTTCATCGACGAGATCGACAGCATCGCCCCCAAGAGGGAGGAGGTCTCAGGTGAAGTTGAGAAGAGAGTCGTCTCCCAGCTTCTCACGATCATGGACGGGCTTGAGGGACGCGGTAAGGTCGTAGTCATAGGCGCAACGAACCGCCCTAACGCTCTCGATCCCGCGCTTCGCCGACCAGGTCGGTTCGACAGGGAGATAGAGATAGGCCTCCCCGACCGCACCGGGCGCCTACAGGTACTACAGATACACACTCGAGGGATGCCCCTCACCAAGGACGTAAAGCTCGACGCGATCGCTGACAAGACACACGGTTTTGTCGGTGCTGACCTAGAGGCGGTAAGCAAGGAGGCGGCTATGAGCAGTCTTCGCCGAATCCTGCCCGAGATAGACCTCAGCCAAGCTAGCATTCCCGCCGAGCTGCTCAACAAGATAACTGTCACCATGCGTGACTTCGAGGACGCCCTCAAGGAGGTCCACCCGAGCAGCCTTCGCGAGGTATTAGTCGAGAGCCCCAACGTTCACTGGGATGACGTCGGCGGACTCATGGAGGCGAAGCAGGAGCTAAAGGAGGCAGTCGAATGGCCCTTACGCTTCAGGGAACTCTTCGAGTACGCCGCCGCGAGGCCGCCGAAGGGCATACTCCTCTACGGCCCACCCGGCACGGGGAAAACACTCATAGCGAAGGCGGTCGCCACCGAGAGCGGAGTCAACTTCATCAGCATAAAAGGCCCCGAGCTCCTCAGCAAGTGGGTTGGAGAGTCAGAGAAAGGCGTCAGGGAGATATTCAGGAAGGCGCGCACCGCCGCACCCTGCATAATCTTCTTCGATGAGGTCGACGCGATGGCGCCGGGCAGAGGTAGCAGTCTAGGCGACTCCGGTGTAACAGAGAGGATGGTCAGCCAGATACTCACCGAGCTCGACGGGCTGCAGGAGCTGAAGGACGTGACGGTGTTGGGCGCGACGAATCGCGCTGACATGGTCGACCCCGCCCTCCTCCGCCCCGGGCGCTTCGACAGGATGCTCTACATACCCGCCCCCGATATGGAGGCGCGCAAGGCTATCCTCCGCATCCACACCAAGGGCATGCCCCTAGCTGAAGAGGTCAGCATTGACCACCTCGCAGAGCAGACCGAGACCTACACGGGCGCGGAGATCGCCGCTCTCTGCAGTGCAGCGAGTATAATGGCGATCAACGACTACCTAGCCGAACACCCCGACGAGGCGGAGGCGAAGGCGCATAAGGAGGAGCTAAAGGTCCAGAACACCAACTTCGAGGCAGCCTTCGACAAGGTCAAGCCCACGAGCCTACAGTCCATTATGTTCGGTAAGATCCCTCCGCCCTCCCCGATGACGGTCGCATAAACGCCTCCAATTACGACCATAGAGATAGGTTAATACGGGGAGCCACCGGCGGTTTAGACGGGTACCTATTATGCCCATCCGCCAACCAATCGTCTGCATGCTCGGACACGTAGACACCGGGAAGACAAGCCTCCTCGACAAGATCAGGGGTACCGCTGTCCAGCTACGCGAGGCGGGGGGATTGACCCAGCAGATAGGCGCTAGCTATTTCCCCCTGGAAACGCTCGTCGCCATCACCCAAAAGCTCGTCAAAGGCTTCAAGGTCAACATCCAAATTCCCGGCCTCCTAGTCGTCGACACCCCCGGACACGAGGCCTTTGCAAATCTCCGCCGCCGCGGCGGAAGTGTAGCCGACATCGCCATACTCGTCGTCGACGTTATGCACGGCTTCGAGAACCAGACCTACGAGAGCCTAAGAATACTCAAGAGCCGAAAAACCCCTTTCATCATTGCCGCCAATAAAATTGACCGCATCGAAGGGTGGCGCCCAAAAGAAGGCATAGCCTTCCTCCAAACCTACGCCGAGCAGCAACAACTCGTACAAGAAGATCTCGACAACAGACTCTACAGCATGATGGGCGTCCTAAGTAGGGAAGCCATAAGCTCCGAGCGCTTCGACAGGGTCCGCGACTTCACGAGAAACGTCGCCATCGTACCGGTCAGCGCCAAGACCGGCGAGGGGGTGGGAGAACTACTCGCCGTACTCATCGGCCTCACACAGCAGTATATGCAGGACAAACTCAAGGTGACCGAGGGTAGAGCACAGGGCACCGTACTAGAGGTCCGTGAGGAGGTCGGGCTCGGACACACCCTTAACGCGATAATCTACGATGGCGTTCTCAAAGCTGAGGACACGATAGTCATCGGCGGTAAGAACGGTCCGCTCGCCACGAAGATACGCGCCCTTCTCATGCCGCAGCCCCTTGACGAGATCAGGGATCCGAAGAAGAAGTTCACAACAATCATGGAGGTCCCAGCAGCGGCGGGCATCAAGATAGCAGCTCCCGACATCGAGGAGGCACTCCCCGGCTCACCCCTCATTGTCCTTGGTGAGGGCATGACGCAGGAACAGGCTTTCGCCGACATCCGGCGTGAGATGGAGAGCGTCAAGGTCCAGACCGACAAGACGGGCATCATAGTTAAGACAGACACACTCGGTAGCCTCGAGGTTCTCGTGGAAAGTCTCCGAGCCCGAGACATCCCCATCCGCCTGGCCGACATCGGCGACATCAGCCGCCGAGACGTCATGGAGGCATCCTCCGTCCGTTTCGAGGAACCCCTCTACGGCGCAGTGCTTGCCTTCAACGTCAAGATACTCCCAGACGCCGAGACCGAGGCAGAGGAGCAGCGCGTGAAGATCTTCAGAAATGACATCATTTACAACCTCATGGAGGAGTACGTCAAATGGATGGAGGGCGAGCGTGAGGCGAAGGCTCGGAAGGAGTTCGAGACACTCGTCCACCCGGTGAAGATCCAGATCATGGACGGCTTCATCTTCCGCCGCGCCAAGCCCGCTATCTTCGGTGTACGTGTTGAGGCCGGCGTCCTCATACCCAACTCCCTCATGGTCAACAGGGAAAACGAAGGCCTGGGGCGCCTGACGCAGATTCAGGACCAGGGAGCCGCTGTCAGCAAGGCAGAGGAGGGTAAGGAGGTTGCCGTCTCGATGCCCGCACCGATCGTCGGTAGACATATAAAAGAGCGAGATGTTCTCTACGTGGACGTTCCGGAGAAAGACGCCAGAGTGCTGCGAAACAAATTCGCAACCCGCCTGACGGAAAACGCCAACAAGGCACTCCAGGAACTAATAGAAGTAAAGAGAAAGAAGGACCCACTCTGGGCCATATAGGAGAATAGAAACAATGCCACTGCTAATCGTCTCCGACCCCTCAACCGGAAAGAGCCAGAAGGTAGAGCTCGAGGACGCTAGGATGACCCCCCTCATTGGAAAGAAGATCGGTGACGTAGTTGACGGCGCCGTCGCCAATATGGCCGGTTACAAGCTTAAGATAACGGGCGGGACCGACAAGGACGGCATACCCATGCGCCCAGACATACACGGTTCGGCCAAGAGCCAGATCATCCTCAGCGAAGGCGTCGGCTTTCACCCAAAGTCGGAGGGTGAAAGGAGGCGCAAGGTCATCCGCGGGAACACTATAAGCTCTGAGTCGAAGTTCCTCAACCTCTCCATCGTGGGTCAGCCTAAGGGTAAGAAGCCAGTGGAGAAGAAGGTAGCCGACGAAAAGCCCGCGGAAGAGAAGACCGAGTAAACTCGTCTCACATTTCTGAACACCGGCAAAACCCCGGTTACCTTTTACTCAATCCCCTGTGCGAGCGTGAATTGTAAGCCATCTCACCTCTCATGGAAGGCTCTTCGATAAATGTATTTAAGAGGGGGCGGGTCAATGTTTGAGTCCAGCGCAGGGGATAATCATACCTAAGTTAGTAAAGCAGCCCGAGGTAAACATCGGCACGATCGGTCACGTAGACCACGGAAAGACGACGCTCGTACAGGCGATCACGGGCCAATGGGCATCAAAGCATAGCGAGGAGCTGAAGAGAGGCATCACCATCAAGCTCGGATACGCCGACTTCGCCATTTACAAATGCCCCGATTGCGAGGATCCCAAGTGCTTCTGTTCTTCCCCCGAATGCGCCGGTTGCGGTAAGAAGGCCGAGTTCCAGCGTGCCATCAGCTTCGTAGACGCCCCCGGTCACGAGATACTGATGGCGACGATGCTCTCAGGTGCAGCTGTAATGGATGGAGCCATACTGGTCATCGCGGCCAACGAGAAGTGCCCACAGCCTCAGACGCGCGAGCACCTCGCCGCCATTGACACGCTAGGCCTTAAGAACCTGATAATCGTCCAGAACAAGATTGACCTCGTTAAGCGCGAGGACGCGGTAAAGAGCTACAACGACATAGTGAAATTCGTAGATGGCACAGTGGCGGAGGAAGCCCCTATAATCCCCGTCTCTGCGCAACACCAGCTCAACATAGACATGCTCCTACAGGCAATACAGGAGTATTTGCCCACGCCGAAGCGGGACCCCAAAAAACCCGGGCGTATGCATATTGTAAGGAGCTTTGACGTCAACAATCCCGGGACATTTATCGAGGACCTCAGCGGAGGCGTACTCGGCGGCAGCATCTACCAAGGCGGCTTTAAGGTAGGCGACGAGGTTGAGATAAAGCCCGGCCTTCCAACCCGCGACAAGAACAAGCTCAAGATGAAGGAACTCGTGACCGAGATCACCAGTCTGCATATCGGGGGAACGACCGTTGAAGAAGCAATACCTGGTGGACTAGTTGGCGTTGGGACCCTGCTCGACCCGAGCATCAGCAAGAGCGACGGCCTCGTAGGTAGCCTCCTCGGAAAACCAGGTACGCTCCCCGAAGTGAGGGACGAGCTATCCATGAAGGTCAAGCTGTTCGGAAGCGTTGTCGGGAGCAAGGATCAGGAGAAGGTGGCGGGCATAGCCAAGGGTGAAAAACTTCTCCTCAACGTCGGCACAGCCAAGACTATGGCGGACGTCACCGCTGTAAAAAAGGACTACCTCGAGGCGAAGCTCACGATCCCCATCTGTGGTGAGGAGACCGACAGAGTGGCACTGAGCAGAAGGGTAGATGGACGCTGGCGCCTAATCGGAGCCGGAGTCCTGACCAACTGATGACGCCCCGGAAACCTATCAGGGTCTTATTGGACACCAACTTCCTAATGCTACCGATGAGATTCGGCGTGGATCTCCGCCCCGAGCTCGGGCGTGTACTGGAAACATCGTTTTCACTCGCAACAACCCCCGCCGTCCTCGACGAATTAATGCGGCTCAAGACGAACGTGAAGACGCGCGAGCTGAAGAACATCGAGTACGCGCTGACTATCGCGGAGGGATTGGAGAAAGTCGATGACGTCCTCTGCCCCGGGGAGGATGTCGATGATCAGCTAGTACGCCTCGCCGATATGGAGGGTGTCATAGTCGCCACGACGGACTCAGAGCTCCGTCGGAGAATCAGGCATAAGTATCGGCCGGTCGTGTTCATGAGGCAGAGGCGCTATCTCTCAATCGACGGCATAATCTAGTGTTTCTGTTCTATGTAGACCATCTGGGTTTTTATACAAAAAGCAGGTTATTCCTTGCGGTCTCAAGAGACCGAAATAGGAGGCTGAAGGTTGGCTTTCGAGAATGTTTGGTTGATAGCGCCCGCGGTGGCGATTCTGTCAATATTCACAGGTATCTACATACTCCGGTGGGTAAAGTCTCAGGACCCCGGGAGTGAGAGGACCCGATTCATAGGTGGCGCCATCAAGCAAGGCAGCCAAGCCTTCCTGAATCGTATGTATCGCACACTCGCTGTCTTCGTCGGCATCATGGCGGCCGTGCTTTTTGTCTTCCTCCCCCACCCCATCTGGCTCACGAGCACGCCGATGAGCAATGTATTGCTCGCGGCTGCATACATCTTTGGTTCACTGTGTTCTGGCGTTGCTGGCTTCATCGGGATGGACGTGGCCACTGACAGCAACATGAGGAGCGCCACGGCGGCTCAGACAGGCATCTCCAAGGCGTTCCAGATCAGCTACCGCGGCGGAGCAGTAATGGGCCTCGCCGTCGTCGGCCTCGCCCTCGCCGGTGTCAGCATCGTCTACTTCATCACGAAGGATCCCACATTCATAGTTGGGTTCAGCTTCGGCGCGAGCGCTATGGCGCTCTTCGCCAAAGCGGGTGGAGGCATATTCACTAAGACCGCCGACATCGCAGCAGACCTCGTCGGCAAGGTCGAGATGAACCTCGAGGAGGACGACCCCCGCAACCCCGCCGTCATAGCCGACAACGTCGGAGACAACGTCGGAGACTGCGCCGGCATGGGCGCCGACTTATTCGATAGCTACGTCGCCAGTCTAATGGCGGTCATGCTTCTCGGAGTCATACTTGGAGGCTACTACGTCGAGCTGCCCCTCGTCTTCGCCGGTATAGGCGTCCTAACATCAATCATCGGGGTCTTCCTCGTCAACGTAAAGGAGGGTCAGGAACCGGGACCAATACTCAACAACGGAACCTACACGGCGACAGCGATCTATCTTGCCCTTAGCGGCATCGCCACCTACCTGCTCGGATATGAGTGGAGGATCTGGGGCGCAGCCGCATGCGGCTTAATCGTAGGCGTAGTGATCGGGCTCACCACCGACTTCTTCACGAGCGGTGACAAGGGTCCAACGCAGAAGACGGCCGAGGCGAGCGCGACAGGCCCAGCCGTGACGATCATTACTGGGTTCAGCTATGGTCTCCTCAGCGTATTGCCTCCGCTCGTAGGTATAGGCGTCGGCTCATGGCTCGCCTACTCCCTCTGTGAGGGCATAGGCCCCGGGTACGGTGTCTACGGCGTTGGAATTGCCGCCTTCGGTATGCTCAGCATTGTCGGCATGGTCATTGCGAGCGACAGCTTCGGCCCCATAGGCGACAACGCCAAGGGCATCGCCGAGATGAGTGGCATGAAAAGCGAGACCGTCGACATCCTCGACAAGCTCGACGCAGCCGGTAACACGAGCAAAGCAATCACGAAGGGCTTCGCCATCGGCGCAGCCGGCTTGACCGTCATCAGCATACTCGCCGCCTACAAGGAAGTGGCAGACGCGCAACTACACGGTAGCCTAACGTTTGACCTGATGAACCCCGTCGTCATGGCGGGTGCATTCATAGGCGTCGCCATGCCCCCGGTCTTCAGCGCCCTTCTCATGCTCGGCGTCGGAAGGAACGCACAGAGGATGATCGAGGAGGTCCGCCGCCAGTTCCGTGAGATACCCGGTCTACGAGAAGCCAAACCCGGCGTCAACCCAGACTATGCTAAGTGCGTCGACATCGCTACAATCGGCGCGCTAAAGGAGCTCATGCCTGCGACGATCCTTATAATCGTAGCCACACTTGCTGTGGGTTTCGTATTCGGTATACAAGGCCTCGGTGGCTATCTCGCGGGCGCCATCTTCAGCGGTCTCGTTTTCGCGCTACTAATGAGCAATGCGGGTGGCCTCTGGGACAACGCTAAGAAGTACATCGAGGCTGGCAACATGGGTGGCAAGCATAGTGACGCCCATAAGGCGGCGGTTATAGGAGATACAGTTGGCGACCCATTCAAGGACACCGCCGGCCCGAGCCTGAACACGATGGTGACCGTCATAGGTCTCGTCGCAAACATATTCCTGCCTCTATTCCTCCTCTACGCCCTCATCCACTGAGGCTAGAGGCAGATCCCATTACATTTATTAGACCGTACCCTCTTTCTACGTCTTCGCATAGGAGAATCCGTCAATGTACCGGCACCTCGAAGAGGCTTGGAAACGTCCGGCGAAGAGCTACGTGCAGGATCTCATGCGCCAGCGCGTCATCGCCTGGAGGCGGCAACCCGCCGTCAACAGGGTCGAGAAGCCGACGCGTCTAGACCGCGCCCACAGGCTTGGCTACAAGGCCAAGAAGGGCATAGTGGTGGTTCGCGTACGCGTCCGCCGCGGTGGCGCCCACAAGCTCAGAGCCATACTCGGCCGCAGACCGAAGAAAATGGGTGTGACAAAGTACACCCCCGCGAAGAGCATACAACTCATAGCGGAGCAGCGGGCTTCGAAGAAGTTCATCAACCTTGAGGTATTAAACAGCTACTGGGTCTGGCAGGATGGTGTGAATAAGTGGTACGAGGTCATTATGGTTGATCCTGCGAGCCCCCACATTAAGGCCGATAAGAACCTAAACTGGATCTGCAGATAGTAGCCCCATTCTGGGGTTTTTTATAACCCCTAAATTAAGAAATTAAGCTTGAAACAGATTGTTTAGAGTCTATCCTAAAAATCATTAAGGATGTATAACTTCGCGCGCGATATGCAAATAAACTTTCATACTTTCTATAATTTTATTTGGATTTAACATGCACTTCAGTTGTAATCCTGCTTGGCGTAGTTACCTTTAATGGGCTTCTTGCCGAGGAGCATGACGTTGAAGTCATTCTTCATTATCATCCAAGTATACCTAGCGATGCCGAGTTTCTGGATGCGACGGATGCTGTAGTCGACCTGGATGCGGTCGTCCATGGCCATTCTGCCGTGTGCGCTGAGCCTCTTGGCTATCTCGACATCGTCGCTGTAGGCGAGGTCGCTGTAGCCATTTACCTGTAGGAAGGCTTCGCGGCGGAACGCTGTGTTAGCGCCGCAGAGGTGGTGATAACCTATTTTGGAACCCGTCCAGCGGAGCCCATTCGCCACCCAGAAGGCGCCCTTGTATGCCCCCGCCTCGAGGGCATGCATCTCCTTCGGTATCATGGGGTCTAGGTAGCCAGTGACGGCGACGACGCGATCGTCGCTGAAATCTTCGCGTATGACCTCGAGCCAATTCTCGTCTGGTAGGCAATCAGCGTCAGTGGTGGCTATGATCTCGCCTCGGGCAGCCATCGCGCCGTCGTTACGTGCGCCTCCAACACCGTGACTCACCTGCTGGATTACCATATCGGCGTACCTTGCGGCTATTTCGGTGGTCTTATCCTTACTGTTGCCATCGACGACGATGATCTCATAGGTGTTCCGGGGAATGCTCTGCTTAGTGAGCGCTTCTAGGCAGAGCTCTATGTTCTTTTCCTCGTTGTAAGTTGGGACTACTACAGAGATCATTTCTTAGCCAGCTCCTCCGCGGCCTTCTTCCCGGAGAGTATAGACTTGTCCATGTTGAGGTACTCCCACTCGCCGAAGCGCCCTATTGGTATTACCCTGAGGGCTTTAAGGTACGCTTGGATGAGATTAACGTTACGACGGTGATTTAAGTCGTAGATTACGTAGGCGTACTTGAAGTCAAGGTCGTCAAAGACCTCAAGCTTGTCCTCCTCGTGGAGGATATCTGCGTCGACGAGGCCCTCCCTGACCCTCTCCTTGGTCTCCTTCACCTCTGGTTTGCTACCCCTGTAGGTGACCTCTACGACGATGCTACTTTTACCCCTCGGCACGGTCTCGGGGGAGAGGTTCATTGGGAAGCTGATCCTATTGAATGGATATTTCTGCTCGGGGAAGTAGAGCCAGTGTTTGTCGCTGATTGCCTCCCTGTCGACGCCGATGTTGAAGCAGGCTAGGCTGTTATAGATGAGCGCCTCGGATGCCTTGATGACGTCCTCGGGGGCTGTTTTGATCATCTTGACAAGCTCTGGGAGAGGTACTGATGAGAACACCCTGTCGACCTCCTGCCGCTTCAACTCCCCCTTTTGAGTGTAGGTCACTTCTAGTCGTTTACCTTTCTGGCTTATCTCAGATACGTTTGATTCGAGTGTAATGTTACCGACCCTCTTGGCGAGGGCGTTTGGTATTGCACCGATGCCCCCGACTCGGGGGTAGAGAAAGTAGGCGTTTGGGCCGTATTCCCTCTCTACCTTGCCCTGGGCCCCCTTGACCATCTCCTCGATGCTCGGGGCAGGAACTCTACCGGCGACCCACTCTGGACTCATCTTCTCCAGCGGGTATTTCCATATCTTCTCGTTGTAGGGCACCATGTAGTGCTTAGCGACGCCTTCGCCCATCGTTGTGCGTATCCAGGCCAGGAAGTTGGTAGGCTCCAGCTCAGGCCTGTGGCGTGCGCCTTCTATACACTCGTCTATAACGTCTTGTGGGAGCCCATGAAGATTGACCTCGAAAGGGTACTCGACGAATATGCCTCTAATATAGATGTAGGCTCGTCGTCTCTGCCTGATCAGATCGCCGCTGAGAAGCCCATCTACGAGGTTGTTAACGTATTGGCTTCCAGAGAAGAAAATATGTGGTGCGAGGTCGAATGTGTAGCCCTTCGTCGTGATGCTTCTACTGAGGCCGCCAACCTCGCCGTCGCGTTCGAGGACAATATAGTCTTTGCCGAGGTGGTAGGCTGCGCTCAAGCCGGAGAGGCCAGCTCCGATTATTATATTCATTAAATTCAACTCGCTTGGAGTTGCTTAGTGGTTGTGTGAGCGCCCTTTAAACCCTGCGTGGAGGTCAGCCAAGAGCCTTGATGAGCTTCTCTGCGACGATGGTGCTATTGCTCAACTGCGCCTCTTTGGACTCGGCACCTATGTGGGGGGTGCAGATGACGTTCTCCATTTTGACGAGGTCCATGTTCTTCGTGGGCTCCTCTTCGTAGACATCAAGAGCGGCGCCAGCGAGATGGCCCGTCTTCAGAGCGTCGACAAGCGCCTTCTCCTCTATGATTCCTCCGCGGGCGGCGTTGATAATATATGAGCCCTTTTTCATCTTCTCGATGGTGGGTGCGTTGAACATATGCTTAGTCTGTGGGAGTAGTGGGACATGGATTGTGACAAAGTCTGACTCAGCGAGCAGCTTATCGAGCGGCACAGACTCGGCCCCAACCTCGTTTACGAAGTTCATCATCTTGTCGATCATGACGTCGAAGCAGAGGACACGCATGCCGAGAGCCTTCGTCTTCTTGCCGACGAGGTAGCCGATGCGGCCGAAGCCGACGATTCCCATAGTCTTGCCACTGAGTTCAAAGCCTGTGAGCTTATTTTTAGCCCACTCGCCTCTCTTCATTGAGGCGTCGCCTCTGGCGATATTGCGGCTAAGGCTGAGCATGTAGCCGAGGACCAGCTCGGCGACGGCGTTGCTCGGCGCTTCAGCGCTGTTTACTACCTGTATGCCGAGCACCTTTGCTGTCTCGGTGTCGACATTGTCGAGGCCAACGCCGCTGCGTGCTACTATCTTGAGCTTTGGCTTACCCGCCTGGAGAACCTCCTTGGTGACTTTAGTACGGCTCCTTACGACGAGTGCATCGTAGGATCCTGCGACCTTAACAAGGTCGGGAGCGGTTATCTCGGTCTTGAGGTCGACCTGATAGTCGGCTTCCTTGAGCAACTTGACCCCCACATCGTCGATGGGGTCGCAGACCAGAACTTTAACGTCCTTCATGGCATTCACCCTTTCTTCGCGGCTACGATCTGTATAACGTCTCTGTCCTTGAGTACTTGAGCTTCTCCAAGGCGGCGCTTTGTGCGCGCATCAACGGCGAAGAGGAAACTCTTGGCAAGGTCAGTGTGTACGATGCCTGCGAACTGGCGCGCCGTTGTACCCCGTGGAACGAGGAAGCAGTCCGGGAGAACCCTCCCCTTACCATCCATGAGCTTCTCGGCGTCCTCGACTGGATACACCACAATCATGTCGAGGAGCCCGAAGAAGGCTTCGTTTATCGCTTCCTGGAGCCCAGTGCCGCCCCACGTCT
>JBFYNQ010000113.1:0-33170 GCA_041304265.1 Candidatus Bathyarchaeota archaeon
TACTGGGCTCTCAGGGAGCAGCTCAAGAGAAAGAAGAAGGCGGCGGTGTCGACGCCTGCGGTTGAGCCTTAACCTTAAATCACCTCCAAGCCAGATTAGACGTGGCATAGGGCTTGTACTACGACGTCGAGATCACCCCAGAGACCGAGAATGAGTACATCGAGAAGGTTGCTCAGAAGATACACGAGTATGAGATGGAGACCGCGGCGATACTCCTGCTCGAGAGCAGCAAGCCCCTTGTCTGGGTTGGCGGGGAGATGGGTCGATTCTTCATCACTCCTTTCGTCCCGATCGTTAGCGATAAGTGGGGTGTGACTAGTGAGAAGTTTTTCCTCGTCTTTGAGAAGAGGGAGAACATCGAGAGGCTTCTGAAGAGGCTTGAGGAGCTCGCTCAGCAGGACGAGGATAAGAAGAGAAAGGAGAAGGAGGAGAGGAAAGCGGCGGAGAAGGCTAAGAGAGACGCTGAGGCCGTAGCTGCCGGTGAGAAACCCGCCGAGGAGAAGAAGGGTTGGCGAAAACGCCTCCCATTTTAACCCCATTTATTAAGGGATCCTAATCCACTTTCAGAAACCTTTAATGGGGGAGGTCTTTAAACAATTCAGATTCGCGATGCCTGCCCTCAAGAAACCAATAGAGGATATGCAGTACATTCTCGCGACTGACGTAGGAAGCACAACAACGAAGGCGAGATTCTTCCACAAGAAGGACGGCGTCTGGCGCTTCTACGTAGCCGGCGAGGCCCCCACGACGGTCGAGGCGCCCTATGAGGACGTCACACTCGGAGTACAGAACGCGGTCCGCGAGATCGAGGAACTCACCGGACATAAGCTCCTGAGTCCCGACGGCAAGGGGCTGATACTACCTTACGACGGGAAGCAGGGTGTAGACTTATACTGTACAACTAGCAGCGCGGGCGGCGGCCTGCAGATGATGGTCGCCGGCCTCATTAAGAACATGACTGCTGAGTCCGCGAACAGGGCGGCTCTCGGCGCAGGAGCCATCGTCATGGACGTCATCGCCCGAGATGATGGCAGGCAGCCATACGTAAAGATACAGCGCATAAGGAATCTGCGCCCCGACATGATCCTACTCGCGGGTGGGACCGACGGAGGCGCGGGCCAGCACGTCATGGAGATCGCGGAGCTCATCAAGGCAGCGGAGCCCAAGGCGCGCCTAGGCGCTAGCTACAATCTCCCAATCGTCTATGCCGGGAATAAGTCCATCCGTAAGGATATCGAGGCGCTGATGAAAGGCGCATTCGCCCTAGACATCGTCGACAACATCAGGCCGACGCTTGAGGTTGAGAACACAGAGCCAGCTCGTCGCGCGGTACACGAGCTCTTTATGGAGCACGTCATGAGCCACGCCCCCGGGTACAACAACCTCATGAAGTGGACTGACATCCCAATCATGCCCACGCCAGCCGGTGAGGGCATGGCGATGCAACTAATCGCTGACACCTTCAAGATGAACGTTCTCGGCGTCGGTCTCGGCGGGGCTACGACGAACGTCTACAGCGTAGTTGAGGGGCGCTTCGTACGTAGCGTCTCCGCCAACCTGGGTATGAGCTACAGCGTTACCAATGTCATGAAGGAGGCGGGAATCCCCAACATCATGAGGTGGATTCCCTTCAAGATCGAGGAAGAGGAGGTCGCCAGCCGCCTGATGAACAAGATGATCAGGCCCACCACCATCCCTCAGACCCTAGAGGATCTCATGGTCGAGCACGCCGTTGCGCGTGAGGCGCTTAGGCTAGGACTTCAGCACCACCGCACCATAGCCACGCGCCTCAAGGGCGTACAGACACAGCGCACCATCAGTGACATGTTCGAGCAGGCTATCGAGGACAGCTATGTACAGATGATGAACATCGACGTCATCGCCGGCACAGGCGGGCTTCTCAGCCACGCCCCACGCCGCGTGCAGCCGATGTACATTCTCAGCGACGCCTGGCTCCCGGAGGGAGTCACGAGGATGTTCCAGGACAGCGTATTCATGATGCCCCATCTCGGAGTCACGAGCACGGTGGCACGCGACGCGGCTTGGAGCGTCTTCGACAAGGACTGTTTACTAAGGATCGGTACAAGTATCGCCGCAGCAGGCACCGGGAAGCTGGGCGACCCCTGCATGACCGTCGAGATCACGATGCCCGACGGCTCCATGGTTAAAGAAGACATGAAGTTCGGCGAAATCAAACTCGTCCCGCTGGATGAGGGCAAGGAGGCGAAGGCCGTCATTACTCCCGCCAAGGCTTTCGACCTGGGCATGGGGCCAGGCAAGGCGAAGGAGGCGACCGTCATCGGAGGCATCGCTGGCCTTCTGCTCGACGCACGCGGGCGCCCACTTTATCTGCCCGAGGAGGACGCCGCGAGGAGGGATCTCCTCTTCAAGTGGTTCTCCACGCTCAAGCTGTACCCTGAGGACCCCCTCAAGGAGCTGGTGAAGTAAAATGACGACGAACAAGCACGAAGCCCCAAAGAACTCGAAGAAGAAGGACGATAAGGAGAGTGGGGAGGCACACGCCTACACGCCTGGTCTCAAGGTCAAGCGCGCCATCACGGTCGAGAAGCTCCGCAGGCTGCCAATTCCAGGGGAGGTCTTGCACAAGGTCGGGGATAAGGTCAACTACGACGCCAAGGTCGCGAGAACCGAGATCAGCGGTGAGCCCGAGATCGTAAAAGTTGCAATGGTACTCGGCGTTGAGGCTGAGGACATGGCCAGATTCATGCTGAAGAAGGTCGGCGACAAGGTGAAGCAGGGTGAGAGCATCGCCTTCTACAGCGCCCTGTTCGGCCTCATCAAGAAGGATGTCCCGAGCCCAAGGGACGGCACAATCGAGTCAGCCTCAGAAGTCACTGGACAGGTGATCGTCAGGGGCTCCCCGATACCCATCGAGGTGGACGCCTACCTTCCCGGCACGATCGTCACCGTAGTTCCTAGGGAGGGCGTAGTCGTGCAGACGCACGGCGCCTTCATACAGGGCATCTTCGGCATTGGCGGCGAGGTGCACGGCGAGATTAAGACCATCACCGCCAACAACGAGGAGATGGTGACGCCTGAGAAGATCATGCCAGACTGCAAGGGCAAAGTACTCATCGGCGGCTCGCTCATCACCCTTGAGGCGATGAGGAAGGCTGCCGAGGTCGGAGCATCTGCCCTTGTTGTCGGAGGCGTGCGCCACCAGGACCTGACTACCTTCACGGGGCAAGAGATTGGAGTTGCCATCACGGGGCAGGAGGAGGTCGGCTTCACCCTCATCATCACCGAAGGATTCGGCAAGATGAACATGAGTGCAACCACCTTCAAGCTCCTGAAGAGCTTCGAGGGCTATCTCGCCTGCGTAAACGGAGCCACCCAGATCAGGGCCGGCGTACTGAGGCCAGAGATCATCATCCCACACGAGGAGAAGCTGGAGGAGAAGAGCGATGCGTTCGCGATGGGAATGGTCCCTGGGACGCCGGTCAGGATTATCCGTCAGCCCTACTTTGGCGCAATCGGGGTCGTGGACACGCTCCCAGTTGAGCTTCAGGCTATGGAATCGGAGAGCATGGTACGTGTACTCACCGTGAAGCTCGCCGACGGCAGGACCGCGACGGTGCCCAGGGCAAACGTCGAGATCATCGAGGAGTAAAAGTCTCCTCGATCCTTCTTTCTGATCAGGTTACTTAATCCGGTTGTTTCTAGCTCCTCCCTCTTTAAATTCACCCGCGCACGAGGATCAAACGATCCAGATGGAGTTCTACGAGGTTGTTAACACTAGGCGGAGCGTCCGCAGCTACAAGCCAGACGAGATACCGGGGGATGTCCTCGATAGAGTGCTCGACGCCGCGAGGGTCGCCCCCTCGGGCAGCAACAGGCAGCCGTGGAAGTATATACTCGTCAGGAACCCTGAAATTCGCAAGAAGGTAGCCACCATCAGCGGTGGACAGCCGTGGATCGCCGAGGCGCCTATAGTCGTCGTCGCCTGCGGGAGTGACATAAAGTACGACCGCGGAGGCTATATGGGAGAGCTGAGCTTTCTCCTCGACTCCGCCATTGGGCTCACACACCTCATACTTGCCGCACGTGCGGAGGGGCTGGGCACATGCTGGATAGGGCTCTTCGACAACGACTCGATAAAGGAGTTGTTGGAGATCCCGCCGGGCTGGAACGTCGCGGCGGTGACTCCCCTCGGCTACCCTAAGGAGCCAAAGTGGACTCAGCCCGTGAAGCGCAAGACTCTAAAGGAGATCGTCGCAGTAGACGAGTGGTCCTGATGCAAAAGATACGCCTAGTGGTCTTCGACATGGCGGGCACGACCGTCGACGACGTGATAGATGGAATGCCCCTTGTTCTTCGCAGTTACGATGACGCCTTCCGGAGGCACGGCGTCATTGTCCCGATGGAGACGCTTAACGATATGCGTGGGCGCGACAAGAGGGAGGTCATCAACATGCTCGGCGGCGAGAAGGCGCCCGTCATCTACAAGGACTTCGTTGAGATGCTCACAAAGAATGTCTCCAGGGTCAAGGAGATTCAGGGGACGTCGGATACTTTTCGCTGGCTCAAGGAACATGGCGTCGCCGTCGGCGTCGAGAGCGGCTTCCCCGCGACCGTTACCCATGACATCGTCAAGCACCTCAAGTGGGTGGAACAGGGGCTCATCGACTACTGGACCTGTAGCGAGATAGTCGACGAGGAGCGCCCCAGTCCCGCGATGATCAGGCGCACGATGCGCCATTGCCACGTAAGGGACTCAGCGCAGGTGCTCAAGGTGGATGACACGGGGATAGGCATCGAGGAGGGGCACAACGCTAAGGCTCACACAGTAGCTGTGCTTACCGGGACGCAGAGGAGGGAGAAGATTGAGAAGGAGAAGCCCGACGCTATCCTACCGAGCATCAGGGAGCTGCCCGAGTACCTCACAAAGAACATGCTCATCTAGTCCTCACGCTTCTCCGGCTCATGCACGAAGAAGATTATCAAAAGTATTGAGGGCACCATGAATAAGGCCTCACCCCAGAAAGGAAGCTGATGGCCCACGTTGTCGTAAAGCCATCCACCAGCAATCTGCCCGGCGGACATCGCAAGCATACTCCAGAAACCAATAGCTCCGTTTGCCTTCCCCCTGTGCTGCTTCGGCACTAGGTCGGCGAAGAGAGTCAGCCCCGCCGAGTTGAAGAGAACTATCAGCAGCCCCGCCAGGGTCATCGCAAATATGAGCCTCCAGAAGTCACCGTAGACTAGCAGCGGAACCCAGGCTATGCTCGCGAACCCCGCAATGATGAGGGGCTTCTTCCTCCCTATCCTGTCGATGAGCTTCCCGCTAGGTATGGCAACTATAATCATGGTGACGAACATCGCCGTCATGATGTAGCTAAGAGCCACGGGATCGACGCCGAGATCGTTGACTATGTACAGAGTTATTACGGGTTGGAAGAGTCCTATGGCGAAGCTGCTGATTAAGTTGGCGATAAAGAAGACAAAGGCTGTGCCTGGGAGTAGCCCCCAAACGTTCCAACTCTCCCTAATTGAGAGGGGTATAGTCGTAGCTGCTTCTTGGATACTGAATTTCGCGGGTGTGTCGACGGTCTCCCTGAGCCGCAAGCGGAGGAAGGCGGCGACAAGGAAGCCGCCGAGGGCTACCGCGTAGCCAAGCCTCATGCTCGGGATGAGCCCCATCCTTGCGTAGAGGACACCGGCTAGGAGGGGTGCAGGGGTCGTCGAGACGCTTGCTATGAGGTTGATGAGGCTGAAAGCCATCCCCCTTTTCTTCTTGGGCACCGAGTCGGCAACAATCGCCATTAAGGCGGGTCCATAGATGTTGGTGACGCCGACTAGGAAGGCGCCAATAAGTATCCACTCCCACGTGGGGGCGAATATGTAGAATAGGCGAGCGAAGGCGGCGACGAAGGTCATTATGGCGATGAGCCACTTGCGTCCGTACTTGTCGGCGAGGTAGCCGCCGGGTATCTGGACGATTCCCCTGGCGATAGCTTCAACGGCGCCGATGAGGCCGATCGTGGCAGCTGTTCCGCCGAGTGCCTCGACGTAGAGGGGGTAGTAGGTGCCCGGGAGCTCACCGGCGAAGTCGAGGACGAGCCAGCTCGCCATCATTACGGCGAAGTTGCCCGCTACGAAGCCGAACTCGCTCCTGAGCTTGCCCAATATACTGCCAAGCCCCGCCAAACCTAACACGCTCTTTGACCCCTAGACGCGGCTTCCTTTTATAAATGGGACTCATCGTCGGTGGTGGCTTTCTTGTACTCACAATTCGTTACTTGGTACGCCTCGAAACGCTTTTAATATGACTCCCGTATCCCTTTTTCCGCGCGGCCTCTGTGGTGCAACGGTAGCATACGGGACTGTGGATCCCTTGACCTGGGTTCGACTCCCAGCAGAGGCCCCACCCCGCGCTGGGCTTAGCTGGCAAACCTATAAATGTGCGATGCCGGCTAACTGTGATGGGCGGAGGTCGCCCAGCTAGGCCAAAGGCGTAGGACTGAGGCTCCTATCCCGAAGGGGTTCGTGGGTTCGAATCCCACCCTCCGCACCACTACTTAATTATTGTTCGATAAGCCGTCATTTTATCGAGTGGAAGGTGGGTTACGACCGGCACATCGACCACCGCTGCGCGCATGATCGGAAGAGCGTGAACTTCTGTGTGAGCATTGAGGGCGTATTCGTCGAGATGGACTCCGAGCTTGAGCATTGGCGCACCTTGAGGAGCCGAACCATCGGCAGCCGATAACCGCACTTTTCTACACAAATGTGCGGTTTCTGCGGAATAGTGCGCCGCACAAAACCGCACTAACCGCACTATTGCGCACTCTTACACCCCGAAGCGTTTCAGGGCTGACCCCGAGTGCCAACTCCCTATGTCGAACCCTAAGGGGAAACATAACAAAGACGTGGTCGATAGCGTCGATCAGTATGGCGTCCTCCTGAACTTAACTAGAGGCGAGATCGACGCCGACCGCGTCAAAAAAACGTCCACGATAAACCCAACTAGCCGCCGCTGTGGTCAAACAACCGGCCAATAACCCATAAAAGTGCGAATATTTGCGGATAAATGGCATCCCCCGCAGCAGGATACCCTCCTGGCTGGTGAGGCTTAGCCCGAAGGATACGCCACGGTCTAAGCGGAGGCTCATAGGTGGGGCGTCCAGAAAAGTATCTCATTCGACGATGAGCTACCCGAAACTGTATCCCATGAGAAGGATTAGTCCGGGGAAGGTCCGCAGTCCGTCCATAGTGCGGAGAGTGCGCCTAGTGCGGAGAGTGCGGGTGCGGTGCGGAATATTGCGCCGAGTGCGGAGGTTGTGCGGAATAATGCGCTGTAAAACCACTAGCTGCGCCCACAGGTGCGCACTCGCCGCAGAACGCGCAGTCAGGCGCACGGGGCGCACTCGCACCCGCACTCGCACCCGCAGACGAAGAGATGGACCCGGAAGCGCAGACGGGAAAAACGGGAAACACTCAAGAGAGATCTATATAGCACACTTGGCTGGAATTGTTGAGAGATATGCATGTACCTCCTCTTTCGAAAGGAGGGCATCCTCTAACCTGAAAGTCTAAAAAAGGCATACGCTGAATATTGTATGGTGAATGAGTTGCCTAGCAATGATGTTAAAATTACCGTTCTGAAGAAGGTCAAGACTGGTGAGATTCTCAAGGAGTACGGTGCCTCGACGGTTGAGCAGGAATGCCCCGTCGTCAAGGAGGGCGTCGAGTACCTTAGCAAGGGAGGCAAGATACCCGAGGGCTTCTGCGGCTGGGCTTGGGCCGACATCCAGAGGGACGTGGCTGTCCTCGCATTCGGCGGCGACTTCCCATGGATCAAGAAGAAGGGTACGATGATCAGCTGCTGCACAGACGGCTTACGCCCGGTCATCTTCAAACTGGAGCGAGTCTAGTTCTTCAGGTAGCGCGTGCCCTTTTTCCCTGTCATGGAACTATACCTCAGTGACCTCCAGAAGGTCCCACCTGAGGAGATTCTGACAGAGATACAGGCTCCCATCAAGAGCTGATCTTTTCGGCGAAGAGGCGCATAATGACCTTGTGGTCCTCCTCAAGGTCTAGGCGATCCACCTCGCCGCGCCCTATCCAGAATGTCTCCTCCGCCTCGGTGCAATGGGGCTCACCAACCCAATCCTCGCAGATGAACCACCTGTTCAACTGAGACTCTACGTCAGTGATGCAGAGCATCCTGTCGTAAAAGGTGAAGCGATTGCATTTGACCCCGAGTTCCTCCCACAGCTCCCTCCTGCACGCCTCCTCATAGGACTCACCGGACTCAATGTGGCCGCCGGGGATGACGACGGCGCCGGGGAATGTCTCTCTGTCCTCCCTCCGCCTCTCAACTAGGACCTTCCCGCCCCTGACGAGGATGAAGCTGACAGTGTCGACCGTCTTCTTCATGTTGACCGCTACTTTTGGCAACCCGGGCAGTAGTAGACCTGGCCGCCGCCATGCGCCATCTGCTCCACCTTAGACCCGCAACGGGGACAACCCGCGTCCTTCATGCTAGGGCCCATCCTCGGCGCGTAGCCACCCGGCTTGCCGAAGAGGTCGACGAACTCGCCCTTGCCCCCGAGGCGCAGCCTCTCCTCGATGAGGTCGTTCACGGCGGGGTAGAGGGCGTCGGCCTGGCTTGGGGTAAGCTCTGAGGTCTTCGTGTGGGGGTGTATACCCGCTCGCCAGATTATGTCCTGGAAGGCGCTGTTGCTCAGCCCAGTTACAATGGCGTCCTTGCCTACGAGGATGGGCTTAAGCTGTGTTCCCTTCGATTTGATTAGTTTTCGGAACTGCTCCTCGGTCAAGTCGAGGGGGTTTGACGCGCCGAGGTAGTCGCGCTTGTACATATAGAGCCCGGGGAGTTGCTCATCGCGGGCTGCGTAGATCAGCCCCATGCTTGTAAGGCGCACGGTAAGAGAGTCGCCGCCTGCGAAGCCGACGTGTAGGTGGTGCCTCGCCTCCTCGCCGCGGGGGTGGTAGAGGATGACGCCGCCGTATTCCGGCGCGAGAATTAGGTTCATCCCCCCATCCAGCTTGACCCTGAGAGTGTTCCCGCTGCTCCCAGCTCCCTCGACGCGCCTGCCGATGAGCTGCTTGAAGTCATCAAGGTTCTTGTTGATGAATCCGATTCGGATCAGTTTCTCGTAGTCCTTGAGGTCGTAGGATTCGATGATCTTGCCCTTTATGGTCTCATCGAGCTGCTTCGCGAGTATGCGTGCCTCGGGGTATTCGATGCTCACACCGTTCACCGATTGTGAGCCGGTTTCATCCCCCTTTAAGCGTTGGGTGGGGGCTAGAGGTTGATAAGGAGGACGGCTGCGAGGGTCAGTGCGATGCCGAGGGCGTTGATTCTACTGATCTTCTCCTTGAAGATGAGCCATGCCAGTATGGTGACTAGGAGCAGACCCCCAGAGTTTACGAGCGGGAAGACCACCGCCCCTGGGAGCAGCGTCAAGGCGAGCAGAGTGGATAAGTTGACACCTATGTTGCATATCCCCACAGCGCCCCCGTAGGCAAAGTCGCGCGGAGTAATCTCGCCTTTGTATTTCAGGGCGATGGGTATGGTCATCAGTGTCGCCGCTGTAAAGACGACTACGAAGAAGGCATCCCTCTCCGCCCCGAGGCCGGATGCGACGAGTACCTTCGAGGTGAACTGGGCAAAGCCTTGCACTACGAGCTGGACGACTATGAGTGCGAGCGTCTCCCGGTCGAGTGCGCCGTTGAGACCACTTTCCCTCGACGCGAGGAGGGGCAGCGAGACGAGTGCTACGCCAACTCCGATGAGCTGGGTAACGCCGAGACTATCGCCGTAAAGCGCCACCGAGAGACTCACGGGAATGAGAACCGAGAGCTGACTCGCTGAGACTGCTATCGATGCGCCGCGCCTACCTATCGTGGTCATTCCGAGATACATCCCGCCTATGTAGAGGAGACCACTGATGACGCCGAGGCCTATAGTGAGCAGCGAGGCGGAGTGAAAGCCGTTGAGGGCGAACATGACGAAGCTGAGCGTGAGTGCTACGCAGTAGTTCGCGGCGATGACACCCCACCGAGTCTTTATCGACTTGACAGCGAGTCGATTAACCATGTTTATGCCGGTTATGGCGATTATACCCGAGATGACGAACGCCATCGGGGGCACACCTGAGAGGTCCAAGATTGTACCAAGCAGACCCACCTACGACTATATAATCCTTAGAAAATTAGTAGCCAGCTTTCCGGAAGATGGCTTCAGCAGATCGACGTGCAGTTGAAACGCCCGACAGTTTCAACAACGACTCTCCGCATAGTACGGCCCTCGCGAGGTCATCATCAGCCGCCAGCTTGCCGAGGTATCTCTCCCCAGTCTTCGCCTCAACCTCGGCTTCCCAACCTTCAGGAAATCTGTAGTTACCGACGACGAAGAACCTTTTACATATCAGATTAAGATCGCCCAGCAGCCTGCGGCTCCTCCTTACGTGGTCGAATGCCTTCTGGGAGGGATCTATAATATCGAAGATGTCATCAACTGCAGGGGTTACGCGGCGGTTAAGCTGCTCGAGCCCGGCGGGGCTGTCTATGATAACGTGGCGGTAGCTACGGATCATGCCCGTAAACGCCATCTTCATCGCCATGTTCGGCGTGCAGTAGCATCCCTCACCCCACTTCACGCCAAGCGTGATTAGGTCGAACCCTCCACCCTCGTAGAGCCCCTCGCCCCAGATACGTGCCTCCAGCTTCTCGATTGGAAATGGCTGAGGACGATCGGTACCGTCATTTTCCCTCTCCATGGTATCGAGTAGAAGCTCGGAGACTGTTGACTTACCGGCAGCCAATAAGTCGACACCAATCATCTCGGCGAGGTTCATATCTGGGTCGAGGTCGACAAGTAGGATAGGAGTTTCGCCCTTCTCAAGGAAGTGTGCGGCGAGAAGGACTGTGAAGCTGGTCTTCCCGGTTCCGCCCCTACCCACGACGGCGATACGCTCCAAAAAAGTCACCAGTTTACGGTTATCGCCTTCTGGGGACATGCCTTGACACACTTACCGCAACGCGTGCAGAGGTCGGTCCAGACGGCGGTGACCTGCCAAAGATCAGGGTCGTACCGGTTCTTCTGCTTAGCCCCAATTGTCTCGTGGCGGATAAAGACGGTAGGGTCGCAAGTCTTGAGACACACCCCGCATTCGCGAGGATCGATGCCTCCCGTCGCGTTACCACACTTTTTCTGGTCGATGTTGATCCGCGTCCAGCTCATGGCTAGTACTGCCCCCTGAGACCAGGGACCTCCTCGCGTGGGATGAGCCCCAATGCGTCAAATTTGCACGCGTCCCGGCATAAACCGCAGCCGAAGCACTTGTTCTGGTCGATAATCACCCTCTTGAGAGTGGCGTTATACCTTATAGCACCGAACTGGCAGCGAGCCACACACCTCATACAGCCCTGACACATGTCGGGGTTAACCTCAGCCACGTACTCCGCCTTGTAAACGGTATGTATACCGAAGTCGTTGCGTAGACGTAGTCCACCGCACTGGGGTACCTCGCAGCTGCAAATCGCGTTGATGTAGGGCACAGGCTGGAACCAGACAGTGCTCACCCTGCCCTTACGGTTCTGCTCCTCGAGCGCTGCCACCGCCTCGTACCGCGTCAACCGCACCTTTGTACCTTCCGGAATAAACCGGGGCAGCTTCTCGATCACCCCACTCAAAGCACCGAAGTTGATGCAACAGACATCCTTGCACCCCTTCTGCATCCAGCGACACATACAATAGTTCTGGATTATGGGCTCCGCAGCGAGCGTCAGCATGATAGTCTTCGCCTCCTCGATGGGTATGACCTGCCCGAAGTGACCATCAGCGCGCACCGGATTCCTGTGAGCGCCTTCGCTGTGTATCATCCTCTCAGCCTGCCAGCGGATCGCCCTTCCGATTATGGGCATACGCAGCTTATACCCGAGCCCAATACTGCTCATCCCCATCATCTTCCTGATGTAGACCTGCTCGAAGTTCATCCACTGCTCCGTCAGGTACGCTTCCATCTGCATCTGCTCTGCGAGCTCGTTTGAGTAGTTGCGGGCGTTGAGGTACCACTTGCCACCGGCGCCGTGCTTCATACACCACTGGCACAAGGCTGGATCGAATCTATTCTCCTCGTAGAAAATTTAACACCATTGACGGTGTGCGGAAGTTAAATACGCTAAACCGGCAAGCCTCATATCATGTCTTCGCGGGTGCTGACGGTGGATCTCGCCGACGCCTCAAGAGCGGATATGGCGCGTGTTGGCGGAAAAGCGGCCAACCTAGGCGAACTCATCGACCAAGACTTCCCCATCCCAGGCGGATTCATCGTCACCACAGACGCCTACGCTCTCTTCGCCGAGGAGAACAATCTACAAACCACCGTAAACGCCGAGCTCGCCATGATCGACTTCGAGAACCCCGACTCCGTCGATGAACACGCCGCCAAGATAAGAGCGGCGGTGGAATCTGCCCACATCCCAGAGGCGCTTGCCACAGAGATCGAGGAACACTACACTAGGATGGGTAGAACGCCCGTCGCAGTCAGATCATCATCTACTGCCGAAGACCTTGCCTCAGCCAGCTTCGCCGGTCAGCTCGAGACTTACCTGAACATTAAGGGTTGCAAGAGCATAACCGAGGCTGTGAAGAGGTGCTACGCCTCCCTCTGGTCCGGAAGGGTGCTCGCCTACGCAAAGCGCAGCGGCCTCGACGCTAAAGACGCCAAGATGGCTGTCCTCATCCAGCATATGGTTCCCTCAAGGAGCGCCGGCGTCATGTTCACTGTCAGTCCCCTTAGCACAGACGGCTCCGAGTTTCTCATAGAATCCACGCTAGGGCTCGGCGAGGCACTGGTGTCTGGGGCTGCGACTCCGGACAAGTATGTCCTCGGCAGGAACGGGGACGGGACGTTCAGGATGCTAGCCAAGGAAATCAGTGCCAAGGGCAAGATGGCCCGCGCTTTCAAGGGAGGCGTCGAATACGTCGACCTCACTCCCGCCGAGGGATCACAGCCGAGCCTAACCGATGAACAGGCGCTCAGCCTCGCCTCCCTTGGCGAGAAGATAGAGACACGCATGGGAACACCTCAGGACATAGAGTGGGCGATAGGTGATGACGATCAGCTATACATCCTTCAGTCTCGCCCAATCACGACCATCCGAGCCGAGAATCCTGACGAGATTGTTTGGACGCGGGGGTACAGCGACGACTACTGGAACGACCCAGTTACACCCCTCTACTTTGAGCTTCTCGGCGACCACATCACTCAGTATGTGAACGTCGAGCTCAACGAGATAATGGGATATAAGAGCCTCGATGCCCCGAAAACAAGGCAGCTCCTCAAGCTCCACAAGGCGCACGCGTACCTCAACCTCGAGGGCCACAAGCGGAAGGTAGAGAACGAGATACCTCCATTCCTTAGGAACGACGACGTGCTCAACTACTTCCCTGAGGGTTCCGGCCCCTACGGGAAGGATGTGATGAGAGGGTTACGCTTCAACATCACGGGGAGGTTGCTCGCGGAGATTCGGGTCGCGCTAAATGACCCAAATGGTGGTGGGGGGAGAACGGATAAAGCGTATGTCGCGTGGAGTGACTCCACGTTTGATCCTTTCTTTGCCGGTTTCCCCGCCCGCATGGAGGTGCTGGATGGTAAGCCGCTCTCAGATTACGTCGCCCTCGCGGATGAGATTCATGACCTCATGATCGGTCACTACCGCCTCGTACGCTATGGCATACCTGTCCACAACATCGGCATGAACCTGCTAACTCAGTATCTCCTCGCGCGCTTCCTTGGTGCCGAGGAGGGGCGTCGGGTTTACCCGATACTAGTCTCTGGCCTCAGGGATAAGACGAGGGAGACGAACGAGCGGATCGGGGAGCTAGCCACTGCCGTTAGGGCGTCCCCCGATCTCCAGAAACTGATTATCTCCAAGCCCTCGCCGAAGCTCTATGCACTCATCTCATCTTCCAAACTACCCGATGTATCGGACTTTAAACAACTGTTCGATGCATTCATCGCCGAGTATGGTGCTAGGGGATTCACACGTGAAGCCTACTACCCACGCTGGGGAGACGAGCCCGCCTACGTCTTCGACATCCTCAAGTCACTGGTCTCAGGCGAGGCGGTGGACACCACTGCTGCGGGGGAGAGAAGCGCTAAGGTGAGGCAGGAAACCGAAACGAACGTCAGAAAACAGATCGACGTCCAGTTCTTAGGTTTCGCTAAGTGGGCGCTATTCTCTAACATAATTGGGATGGCCCGCCGTTACATAGTCTTCAGGGAGAAGCAGCGTTTCAACCTCGACAGATGGATAACAATGGTGCGAAGACTCCACCTAGTTATCGGGGCGCGGCTTGTGGAGGACAGGGTGCTTCGTTCCGCCTCGGATGTCTTCTTCCTCACGAAAGCGGAGCTTAGAGACATCGCAAACGGAGCAGTATTCACCGATGTGTTGACTACAGTCGCCTCCAGGAAAGCGGATTTCGAAAAGTACGAGAATGCTACGCCCCCCAAGTTCCTACAGGGAGATAGAGAATTCAATGACCCTCCCCCCGAAGGAATCGACAACTTCAAGGGCATTCCCGCCAGCCAAGGCGTGATCACCGCTACTGTCAGGGTCCTAGACGGTATAGAGAATATCTGGCAGGTACAGACCGGTGAGATACTCGTCGTCCCACGTACAGATCCGGGGTGGACACCAGTCTTCAGCAAAATCGGCGGCCTCATCACGGAGACCGGGGGAATACTCAGCCACGGAGCTGTCGTCAGCAGGGAGTATGGCATCCCTGCCGTCACGAACATTCCCGGTGCGTGTAGGAGATTCAAGACGGGACAAAGAGTGACAATAGACGGGGTCAAAGGAGAGGTAACCGTTGAATAACAAAATGGAACCGTTGATACACAAACCCGGGGCGCACCGGGAGTGGAACGAAAGTTACTACCTCTGCTTCAGCGACAGGTTGAATAGTATAAGTGGAATGACTCGCCTCGGATTCAAACCAAACAAGCAAGAGGCGACGACATTCTTTCTCCTATTCCTCCCGGATGGATCCGTCGCTGGTTTCCAAGCCACGGAGAAGATGAGTGGAACCAGAGATCACCTCAGAGTTGCGGGAATGACACATGAAAGGCACCCCGACGGCTCGTGGCACTACACATTCCAAGGCATGATGGCCGTCGTAAAGAATCCCGCGGACTTTCCAAAGATCAGGGAGAAACCAACCCTTATCACCGCGATGCTCCCCATCGCGATGCGCCTAGCGTTTCACCCAATCCAGCCCACATACGAATATAGCGAGAACATGACCCCAGAGTCACTGGAGATCGGTAAGAAAAGTGGCGACGAACACTGGGAGCAGATGGCGAAGATAGACGGAGAGCTCAAGGTAGGGGACAGTGTGTATGCCCTTCGCAACGTCCTCGGGGAGCGCGACCACACACACGGTGTCCGCGACTGGACGGGAATAGGCAACTGGATCTACTACGTGGTCTGGTTCAACGAGCACCTCGCCATAAACCCGGCGGCCATCGTCCTCGACGATGGACGAATCAGCGTCGGCGGCTACATATGGAAAGAAGGCGAGAATACTCCACTTGTCGGGTTCAGGATATTAGACCAACAGTTCATTGACAGCGTAGTTCCAGTGAGCTCGGTTCTTGAACTGACAGATAAGAAGGGAGTTATACACGTCCTAAGGGGGAGGGCAGGCCCCGTCGTGCCTTTACCATTCGTTGATGAGAAGGGCGGGATCTCCGTCCTTGCGCAGAGCTTCGGCGAGTATGAACTCGACGGCGTCAAAGGGGGTTACGGTACATACGAGACACTAAGGGTCGCAAGGTCTTAGGTTTGTGTGTAGTATCTCATGAGTAGACGCGTGACGTCTATTCCCGAGATGATTCCGGTGAGGTGCCCCTCTGCGTCGACGACGAAGCAATGGTCTTCCTTCTTCTCCACCATCTCGCCGATTACGCCCATAATAAGGGTCCCCTCACCATAGACTAGGGGATTCCGCAGCTCCGCCGTATTCAATGGCTTATCTAGGGCAGTCTTTGAGAGGAAGGCGAGGCTCTCAAGGGTCACATAGCCCACCATCCTCCCCTCGGAGTCCACGACTGGGAGGAGCCTAAAGCTCGTCTGCCCGAAGGCGTCCATCGCCTCTCTGACGGTTATATCAGCGTGAAGGTGAATGGGGTTCGGCGTCGCCACCGACTTCGCCGTGATCTTCTCAAGCTCCTTCGGCCGGCTCCTCATAACCTTGTAGTAGAAGCGCTCAAGGGCGAGTTCCTCCTCACCCACCCTGTTCGCAGGTTGGATAGGGTAGAAAGGCACGGCGCCGGAGACGAAGAAGCAGACGACCGTCGCGAGTATGATGGGGATGAGGTTCGGTGCACCGTAGACCTCGGCTATGAACACTATCGGAGTCAGCATCATCTTATGCACTCCAGCGCTAAAGGAAGCCATACCCATGAGGACGAAGAGGGGAGTCAGCGACGGCATCAGTAGGGAACCTATAAGCGCTCCCCAAGTCCCACCGAGGAGCAACGTGGGTAGGAAAAGCCCCCCGGTGCCACCAAAGTTCATCGTGACACTAGTCGACAATATTCGCAGCAAGAACACAGCGGCGAGGACAATACTGACGCCCCCGCCGAGCAGGGTGAACATCTGGTAACCAGGGCCCACCGCCTGCGGAGAGAGGTAACCAATGCCCCCGAGTGCAAAGCCTCCGAGAAGCAGCATCAACGGGTAGCCGCCTCTGACGATTAGCTGCTTCGCTAGCCTCTCGCAAGCCGAATAAACACCGGTGAAGGCTATGACTACGGCACCCGTCCCCAATCCGAAGACCATCGAGACGGGAAGCCAGTATAGGGGTAGCGCCGCCACCTCAAGTTCGACCGCGGGGATGAGGCTTTGGGCGCCGAGGCCTGCGGAGACTAGGTACGCTGTCGAGCTGGCGATAGCTGCTTCGATGAAGGACTCCTTCTCGAGGTCCCTTCTGTAGGGGAGCTCGAGGGCGAAGAGGAGCCCAGTGAGGGGCGTTTTGAAGCTCGCTGAGAACCCGGCGGCGACGCCGATCATCAATGCCTTGCTCGCCTCCATTCTCAACTTGAGCACCTTGTTCAGCCAGTTGGAGAAGCCACCCGAGATGACTGTGGACGGCCCCTCGGGACCCGCGGAGCCACCGAATATCGCTGTGGCGAGGCCTGACGCCGTCTTTACGAGCGCCTCACGAGGCATCATGCCACTCGGCGTCAAGTGGAAGACCTCGAGTATCATGTGGAAACTGCTCTTAGGCGTCCTATACCAGGCGAGGAGATGGATTAGGAAGTAGCTCAGAACTAGCCCCGTGAAGGGGAAGACGAAGAAGAGGGTCGGGTTCTTTAAAGCGTCCCTGTAAAAGATCTCCCAGCTATAGTAGACTAGGTCGTTGATGGCAGAGGCTGCGATCCCCGCGACGACGCCAGTTGCGATGGGGAGGAGCCACCATGAAAAGTTCGCGCGACGCGTAGCCCATCAACCCTTATTAATCCTGTGAGATTAACGCAGGTATCTGAGTAGGGGCAAATTAAAACTTGGCGGAGAAGTTCTCAATGCCGCGCTGGCTCTACGCCATCATTCCCTTCTACGCGATACAGAGCTGCATCGGCACATACGTCACGCTCCGCATCCTCGACCTAGGGGGCAGCGTGATAAGCATCGGCCTCGCCTCATCCGCTTACAACATCGTCTTAATCCCCTCCGCCTTCATTGGGGGTAGGCTCGCGGACTACCTCGGGAAGCGCAGGCCGCTCCTCGCTCTGAGCGCCATAGGGCAGCTTCTAACACTGAGCCTCATCGCCATGAGCACCGACGTCAACCTCATGATCGGCTTTTACGCGGTCTATAGCTTCTTCAGCAGCTTGAGCCCAACGGTCTTCAGCTTACTGCTGATGGATACGGTGGCGAAGGAGAACCTTGGGGAGGGGAGCGCCCTGAGCTTCAAGCACATGATCTACGGGAGCCTCGCTGGGAACGCCCTCGGGTTCATCGTGCTCACATCTCTGCCTCTGACCGCTGTGGCATTGCTCCCGATAGCCTTCAGCTCGATCCTGCTCGTACTATCACTGATCCTGGTGAAGGACGCTAAGGCAACGACGGAGAGGCAGGCGATCGCCTTCAACGCGGATGCCCTCATAGCGCGTCTCACCCACCTCCCAGTGCTGCTCCTCAAGACCCCGAAGGTGGAGGACGTCAAGGGACTCGTAAGCGATGCCCGCAGCGCGATGACGAGGGACATACCCCTCATCATGGTGACGAACGCCCTCTTTTTCCTCGGAGCCAACCTCTTCTTCACAAGCTACACCCCCTTCCTCAAGGCGAATAGCCTCACCTACCTCGAGATCACCGGTTTGAACATCTTCATCACATGTATAAACGGCCTCGCGAGCACGAAGAGGTTCAGTGGCTTCAGCAAGAAGGGAGACCCCGGGATGGTCGTTGAGTTCATGTCGCTGCGTGCCATCGCGTTCCTCTTCGCGGCGATAGAGAGCCTCTACTTCTTCGGTCACGACGTCCTCTACGTGACGCTCCTACTCTATCTCCTCATCGGGATGGCGTACACGAACATCACAATCGGGATGAACGCGCTCCTCTACAGGTTCCTGCCGAAGGAGGGACAGGGCGGGACGCTCGGCATCTACAGTGCCATAGGGAGTGTCGCCATGTTTCTCGGCAGCTTCCTCAGCGGTAACATCAGCTTCTTCTTCGGTTACTCCGTGACGTTCCTCCTCAGCAGTATGGCACTATTCGGAGCCGCGAGCCTCTTCGAGTGGCACTTCAAGCCCCTTCGCACGGTGGATGAGGAGCCGATCTAGTCTTCGAGAACCTCTTTCCCGCATCTTATTTTATAATGCGCTCAGCTTCAGGGTTAGTTCCGCCAAGACGCCGGATGGTCCGATTAGGCATATATAACCCGACGCTTCTACGGCCTTGACGAGTTCTCTGAATCGAAGCGCCTGTGGGACGTTCGACTTGTCGGAGTCGAACCAGAGGTCGATCTTCGACTCCCCGCCATCGGCCGCTGTAAGGCGGAAGATGAAGGGGTAGTTCCTGTGCTCGCTCGAGAGGAGGAGGCGGCCACCGTCTGCATCGATAAGGCGCATGAGTGCACCTTCGAACGAGGTAACACCGCACACGAGATCGACTGGGACGACCTTTCGGCTAGGCTTCAGCGCGGGGGCGTCGGTCTCCTCGTCCTCCAGTCCCTCGGCGGCGAACAGGTTGAGCCCGTCGCAGAAGATCGTGTGAGCGTCCAGTGTGAGACGGGAGCTCCACATGCCTCTGGGCCAGTTGGAGACTATGCAGGCGAGGCGCTTCACAGTTTCGAATCTGCCGCCCCCGGGCTCATCGTTAGTGAAGTTTCGGAGGAGTTGGATCATCCGGTCTGTGAGGTCATCGAGGACATGGCTCATGCTATCCAGGCTTTCTGCATAGTATCCCCTGACGCCTCCCGGGAGCGACGGAGGCATCTCGACATCCCTGCTGATGACGCAGATGTGCATCCACGACTTGGGTTCGGTGGATGAGCCAGCCCAATGCATGGCGGAACCCATTAGCCCCGCGGAGTCCTCTACGACGGCGAAGGTAAAGACCGGCTTCTGACCGGGGTTCAGTATCCACGCCGCATCGGCTACGGCTCCATCCTCGGGGCTGATATAGCCTGCCTCGGAATGAAAACCGAGTCTGACGCCCTCATCGATGAGCCACGTGACAATTCTAGCCTTGTCGTTGGGGGCGTCCGTCGTCGATTCACCTGTACCCTGCGGCGAGGTGCGTCCACTCGTCGGATGTGAGGCGCCAGCCGAAGGCGCCGAGGAACTCCATCAGGTGGACGGGGTTCGTCGACTTGGGTATAGTAAAGACGCTCTCCTGTGCAATGAGCCAGTTGAGGGCGACCTGGACACGAGTCTTGCCGTGCGCTTTCGCGATCTCATCCATCACCGGGTTGGGGGTCTGAAGGATCGCGCCTCGCTCCAAGGGGCGGTAAGCAACGAGGCTAACATCCATCTTCCTGCAGGCGGGTAGTAACTCCATACGTGGCTTCTGGTCGAGGAGGCTGTACTGCACCTGGTTCGCGATCAGGCGTGTGCCTTCGAGGTAACCCTGCGCCTCCTTCATGAGTTGTGCGCTGAAGTTGCTCACGCCTATGAATCGGGTGTATCCCTCACGGACACACTCCTCCATGGCTGCCATCGTCTCTTTGAGCGGTACATCGGGGTTAGGCCAGTGGACGAGGTAGAGGTCGACCTGGTCGACGCCGAGGCGCTTGAGGCTCGCCTTCATGGAGTTGAGGAGGTCGTCCCTGTGGAGGTGATTGTGCCAGACCTTGCTGGTGATGAAGAGCGTCTTCCTATCCATGCCCTCGATTGCCTCTCCGATGAGCTCCTCGGCGTGACCCGCGCCGTAGTACTCGGCGGTGTCGAGGTGGGTGAGGCCGAGCTCGACCGCCATCCGTATCGCTGTGACGGTCTCCGAATCGCGTGCCTTGCTGGGTGTCTCCTTGCCCCCCATGCCCCAGGTGCCGAGGCCGAGCATAGGTATACTTACTCCCTTCGTTATCTCCCTATACTCAATCAAGGTCGGCTCCCCCAGCTGCTTAGGAGACGAGCTTCTTCATGAAGCCCTCATAGTCGGCAGGGGGTATCGTGGGCTTGAAGCTCTTTATTATCTCCTTGGCGAGCTTCGCCTTGTCGTAGAGGAGGTCAACGCAGGTGAGGGCCATAACCTTTGCGGGTAGAACGTAGGCGACCTGCTTGTCGACTATCTTGAAGTGGCGGCTGTGGCCGGCGCCGGTGCACCCGCCCATGCCGATGCTTGTTGTGGGCATTATGCAACTGTAGTCGCCGAGGTCGGTCGAGCCGGTGCTGTGGCCCTTGACCTTGACCTTCTTCTCGCCGACGAGGGCGTCCGCGTTCGCCTTGAGGACGGCGTCGAGTGCCGCGTCCTTGATGTAAGGCATGTAGCCGGGGTGGTCGTCTATCTCGACCTCTGCGCCTACCGCCATGGCACCGGCGCGCAGGGCGCGGTTTACCTTGACGTTTGCGTCCTTGATCGCCTCAACGGTCTTGCCCCTTACGTAGCTCTCCATCCTGACATCAGCTGGGACGTTGTTCACGATCTCGCCGCCCTTCGTGATTATTGGGTGAACGCGTATGCTGTCCTCGTCCTTGAAGGTCTCGCGCTGGGCGTGGATCGCCATGAGGCCGAGCATCGCCGCGTTAAGGGCGTTGATGCCCTTGTGAGGCGATCCGCCGGCGTGTGCCTCCTGCCCTATGTAGTGGACCATCTTGCCCACGAAGCCGTTGTTGCTGCCGCCGACGCTGAGGACCTCCTCCTTGATCTCGCTGTCGGTGTGGCTGCCGATGCTGATGTCGATGTCCTTCATGTAGCCGAGGCGGATGAACTCCTGCTTACCCCCGAAGAACTCTAGCTGCTTCTTCTCCCTGAGGTTGTTTCGGTAGTCGATCTCCAGGTATTCCTCAGCGGGGACTGTTAGGAGGGCGACGTTGCCCTCGAGCTCGCCCATTACATCGTTTAGGCCGAAGCCGGCGCCTAGCATAGCCGCCATCTGTGCGTTATGTCCGCAG
Organism: Candidatus Bathyarchaeota archaeon; assembly: GCA_041304265.1. Lineage (GTDB taxonomy): Archaea > Thermoproteota > Bathyarchaeia > TCS64 > TCS64 > UBA8941. Next base: position 21,621 of record JBFYNQ010000113.1, read on the forward strand.
CTGTGGGCTGCGCCAGTGATGGGGTCGCAATCGGGGTGGTCGGGGACGCGGATTGCGTCTAGCTCACCGACGATGCCGACGACGGGGCCCTTGCCCTTCTTCTTGAGGTACGCCTTGGAGCCGGTGATACCGATCTTGGACTCGTAAGCCCAGCTCATCTCCTTGTACTTCTTCTCGGTGAGTTCGGCGGTCTTCCACTCCTTGAAGCCGAGCTCGGGCTTCTTCCAGATCGCCTCACCTATGCTGATGATCTCGTCAGCACGGGCATCTATCGCCTCTAATACCCTCTTCTTGATAGCGTCTTTAGACATAGCTGATAGAGGGTGCTGATCGGGATTTAACGTTGATTCGCGGTTCACCCAGAATAATTATCTAGTCGCCGGGGAATAGTCTCCCCCAACCAAGGTGTAATCATTGAAGCTCCTAGAGTACGAGGCCAAGGAGGTCTTCAGGCGCTACGGCGTCCCCCTCGGCGCGAGCGTGGTGGCGTCGACTGCCGAGGAGGCCAGAGAAGCCTTCGCGAAGATCAACAAGCCCATCGTCGTCAAGGCGCAGGTCGGCGTCGGAGGCAGGGGCAAGGCGGGAGGCATTCAACCCGCGGACACCCCCGAGCAGGCCTACGAGATCGCCAAGAAGATACTCGCCATGAGGATCAAGAACCTGCCCATACGCAAAGTCCTCGTCGAGGAGAGGTTACCCATACAGCACGAGGTCTACCTCGGCGTCATAGTCGACAGGGCGGCCCGCTGCTACACCATACTCGCCTCGAGCGAGGGCGGCGTCAATATAGAGGAGATCGCCGCCAAGACGCCGGAGAAGATAGTCAAGCAAGCCATCGACCCCCTCAGGGGCTTTAAGAGCTATCACGCCAACGCAATGGCGAAGCGCCTCGGCTATAGCGGGAAGAAGATGCAGCAACTCGGCGACATCCTTCAGAGACTCTACAAAGTGGCGTACGAGATGGACGCCGAGTTAACCGAGATCAACCCCCTCGTCGAGACCGCCGACGGCTTCATCGCCGCCGACGCGCGCCTCAACGTCGATAACAACGCCCTCTACAGGCACAAGGAGCTAGAGGCCAAGTATCTGGAGAGTTTTGAGGGTGAGTTGACGCCCCGCGAGATGGAGGCGCGAGCAATGGATCTGACTTACGTCGAGCTGAATGGGGACATAGGAATCATAGGCAACGGTGCCGGCCTCACCATGGCTACCCTCGACACCGTTATGCTCTACGGTGGCCACGCTGGCAACTTTCTCGACCTCGGCGGAGGTGCTAGTCCTGAGCGCATCGGCAAGGCCGTCGAGTTCGTCCTCAAAGACAGCCGCGTCAAGGCGCTCTTCGTCAACGTCCTCGGAGGCATCACCCGCTGCGACGACACAGCGAAGGGCATCATAGACGCCCGCAGGAAGCTCAACGACAAGAAGCCCATAATCGTCAGGATGATGGGCACGAACGAGGAGGAGGGAAAGAGGCTCCTCCACGGCGCGGGCATAGAGACGGATGACACGATGGAGGAGGCGGCGCAGAAGGCCGTCAACCTCGCAAAGGTGGCATAAACATGAAGCTCATCAACAAGGACACAAAAGTCGTTGTGCAGGGCATCACCGGTACGCAAGGCAAGTTCCACGCCGCCCGCATGAGGGAGTACGGTACAAAGGTAGTAGCCGGAGTCACCCCAGGCCGCGGCGGACAGGAGGTCGACGGTACACCCGTCTACGACACCGTCTCCGAAGCCAAGGATAGACATGGCTGCGACGCATCCATAATCTTCGTTCCTGCAGGGGGCGCACTAGACGCCGCTTTGGAGGCGATGGAAACGGGTATGGATCCCGTCGTCGTCATCACCGAGGGCATACCCGTCAGGGACACGATCGAGCTTGTCGCCCGCGCTAAGCAGACAGGCACCACCATAGTCGGCCCTAACACACCCGGACTCATCAAGGCAGGCGAGTCCAAGATGGGCATCATGCCCAACCAGGTTTTCAAGCGCGGCTCCGTCGGCATCATCAGCCGTAGCGGTACTCTCTTCTACGAGATTGCCGCCCACGTCACGAACCGTGGACTCGGCGAGTCCACATGTATCGGCCTTGGGGGAGACCCCGTGGTCGGCCTCGACTACATCGAGCTCCTCAAGTGGTTCCAGAGTGACCACGAGACGAAAGCCGTCGCCCTCATAGGCGAGATCGGTGGAGACGCCGAGGAGAAGGCGGCTGACTTCATCGCGTCGGGGGGCTTCACGAAGCCCGTCGCCGCCTATATCGCGGGGCGCGCCGCGATACCGGGGAAGAGAATGGGCCACGCCGGCGCCATCATACAGGGCTCAGCCGGGACAGCCGACAGCAAGATGAACGCCCTCCGCGGTGCGGGCGCATTCATCGGCGAGCAGCCCATGGATGTCGCCAAAGCTTTGAAGAAGGCGCTAGGCTAGGCCTCGTCCAGCATCTCGAGAAGTTTGTTCAGCATTTTATAGGTGAGGCCCCAGACGATGTCATCGCCGAGTTTGAAGACCTCGCCCTCCCATCCCTTCACCTTCGCGGTGCATCTGCTTGCGCGGAGTTCCTTGAGGTGCACCCAGCGATACGAGGTCAGTTCCGGGTTGAGCTTGATCTCGGGACGCCCCTCGTAGAGATAGACTATTGGCAGCACGTCCTTGCCGGGGCGGAGCGAGGAAAACATCACCGGCAACCCACCGATGTAGGTGAGCAGGTAGAGGTCTATCCCCGTCTCCTCGCGTACCTCCCTCATCACCGTGTCCCTGAGGGTGTTGTCGCCCTGAGCCTTCTTGCCGCCCGGGAACGCCATGTCACCTGACCAGGGATCACCCGACACCTCAGCGCGGCGTACGAGAAGAGTCTCGTAGTCGTCCCCATCCTCACGTAGAAGTATGGCGACGGTTGCCCATGCGTCCAGCGCCTCGACGCCTCGCAGCCTACGCTTCAACCTCTCGATCAACGAGGACCACTCCGATTGAAACCGTCAACGCGGTTAAAATACTAATTGCTCAATCGTCCAATTCCGGATAGGTTTATTACGCCTCGGAGCTTGTGGCTCTCCTGTGTCAGCGACGACGGATGAGGAACGGAAGGGCGAGGACTTCGTCAAGCGTGTAGAGGAGCTAAACCAGCTTAGGGCGCGCATGAGCAGGGTCAAGCACAAGATCGCAGTGATGAGTGGCAAGGGTGGCGTAGGCAAGAGCCTCGTCACAGTCAACCTTGCCGCGGCTCTTGCAGCAGGAGGCATGAGGGTTGGCGTCCTCGACGCTGACATCCACGGCCCAACGGTGCCGAAGATGTTCGGCATGAAGGGGGCGAGGCTCGAGGCGAGCACCGGAGGCGGTATCATAGCGCCTATTTCGCCGGCGGGTATCAAGGTTGTATCAATGGACTTCCTCCTCCCGACACAGGACTCACCCGTCATCTGGCGCGGCCCACTCAAGATGTCGGCTATACGCCAGCTGCTTTCCGACGTCGAGTGGGGTGACCTTGACTATCTCCTTGTCGACCTCCCACCAGGGACCGGCGACGAGGCACTTACAGTGCTCCAACTGCTTCAAGACATCGACGGCGTCGTCATCGTGACTATGCCAAACGAGGTGAGCGGGCAAGTCGTCGAGAAGTCTGTAAGCTTCGCAAGGCAGCTCAAGGCGCCGGTTATCGGCCTCATCGAGAACATGAGTTACCTCATATGCCCCCACTGTGGTGACAGGATAGCCCTCTTCGGCAAAGGCGTAGGAGAGTCGATAGCCGTGAAGATGGGCGTGCCTTTCCTCGGAGCGATCCCCCTAGAGCCCGGCGTCGCTAAGGGATCAGACACCGGTAAGCCATTCGTCATGGAGAACCCTGACAGCTCCGCCGCCAAGGCGTTCAAGGTGATAGTTGCGGGCATAGAGAAGTTCGTCGGCTCAAAGCCGTGACTTCTCGGCTAGGATCTTCGCGGGCTCAAGAACGTTTCCCGAGTAGTTAAGGGTGAAGGACTCGGGAAATGCGTTGTATAGCTCCGCCATGGCGCGGAAGCCAGTGCAGTGGCAGGGCGAGAGTATTCGCAGGTCATGTTTTCTCAGCCCCTCAATCGTCGCACTCCTGTACTTGGGCTTCCGACCGGTCAGATGGGTGCCGCCGATTAGCGCCTTCACCTTCTCACCGGTCAGCGACTCTACATAGCTGAGGATGTTTAGCGGGCCTGAGTGGGCACAGCCCGTGACAACTATCAGACCAACGCTCTTCTCTGTTAGGAACAGGGACTGGTCGTCGGGGATCGTGTCGGGTGCCTCCGAGCCCTCCCTGACGAGCCTCTCCTTGACTAGCTCCATAACGGTCTCGAAGCTGGCGCGAGGCACCTCCCCAGTCGCCCAGACGCCGGCGGCCACCTCAACAGGCGCCTGTGAGAGCACCACGATTCCACCCGCGGCCTCGATATCGGCGATGCCCTGCCCGTCAGGGACTGATATCCTGCGCCTCTCCCCCTTCTTGTCCACCCTGAAGACGGGCTGGAACGCCGAGGGATGGGCGTAGACCCTAACGCCCCCAGAAGCCCTGACCACGTCGACGGTGGCGGAGGTGTGATCCCAGTGACCATGGCTGAGGACGACGGCGTCGATGCCCCCGAGGTCGACCTTGAGGGCCTTCAGGTTCCTAAGGAGGCACTCCCTGTCGCTGCCCGTGTCGAGGAGGACGCGCCTCCGTGTATCCCGTGCCTTGTATTCTAAAAGTGTCGAGAAGCCCCAGTGAGCAACCGGGCCAGCGCTCTGGACGATATTGTCAAGGATTGTAGTGATCTTGAGGTCACTTAACTCGGAAGGGCTGATCATAGAATAGAAATTGTGCATCGGGGATATAGGCTTAAACGGCCGGGGCCTCTCCGCCCTCCCCCGGCGTCCAACCCTTAACGTAGCCGATGGTGGTCTTCACGGATCGGCTAAGGTAGCCGAGGTCGGTGTCGAGGGCGCAGAACCTGAAGCCCCTCTTTATCGCGTCGTTTATGTCCGTAGCATCCTGCGTGACGAAGCAGTGCATCCCCGGCGCCACGCCGTGCTCCCTCCCCGCGTCCACTATCTTATCCAGCACCTCGATGAACTTGGGGTTCGTGTACTGCTTATGTATCCCCATATCGAGGCTGAGGTCGCTCGGCCCCACGAAGCATGCGTCCACACCCTCGACGCTGAATATCGCGTCGAGATTCTCCACCCCCTTGACCGACTCGATCATCGGGATTACGAGAATCTCATCGTTCGCCGTCTTGAAGTAATCAGGGTCGCGGAACGCCGCGAGGCGCGGACCCGCGCCTCTCTCCCCCTTCGGCGGGTACTTCATGAGGCGTACCGCTTCCTTCGCCATCTCCGCCGACTCGACGCGGGGCAGCACCAGACCCATGGCGCCAGCGTCGAGCACCTTCTTGCACCAGATGAGGTCGATCCAGGGAATGCGCGCCAAGGGCATGCACTTGCCGCGTGCATAGAGCATGCTCTGCACGAGGCTGTGGTAGGTCTCCGGGCCGTAGGCGCTGTGCTCCATGTCGCAGACGAGCCAGTCAAAGCCCATGTTCGCGAGGTACATCGTCATATCGGGGTGGCCGATCGACACCCATGTTCCAATCGCCGGCTTGCCGGCCTTCAACTTCTGCTTTACGAGGTTCCTCATGGCATAGAAGTGACGGTCTGTTCTTAATACAGTTGCCCGTGGGCGTCAATCCTAAATGATGAACGCCCACCTTTACTTCGAGGGACAGGTTTGAGTTTCAGCGGGGAGAAAGCCTTCGAGTATATGAAAAAACTCGCAGTAGATATCGGGCCACGGCCAAGCGGCACAGAAACGGAGAGGAAAGCCGCGGAGTGGATAATGTCAGAGTTCGAGAGGCTCGGCTACGACGCGAGAATAGAGGAGTTCGACGCCTTCACGGGGATAATTAAGGCTCAGAAGCTGGAGGTTTTAAAACCCTACAAAGCAGAGGTCGCCTGCGAAGTCATGCCCCTCTCGGGAGGCACCGGCGCGAAAGGGGTGACCGGAGAACTGCTCTACCTCGACACATACGACGAGGAGTACATCACCCCCGAGGTGAAGGGCAAGATCATAATCACTGGCGGAGCCCCCGCCAACAGGGACCGCGCCTTCGCCCAGCTCAAGAAATACAAACCAGCGGGCATCATAATCATCGAGTCCACCCCCAAGGCGATGGCGAAGAACCTATGGGGCAGCCCAACCTTCCGCAAGAAGTACGTCGATATACCTATGGTCAGGGTCGCCTTCGAAGATGGCATCAACCTCGTAAAGTCAGGCGCCAAGACGATGCGCCTCGTCGCCATCACCGAGGAGAAGACGATCAAGACCCAGAACGTCGTCGCCGAATTAAAGGGCACGACTCGCCGAGAGGAGATCATAGTAGTCTGCGGACACTACGACACAGTCCTGGAGGTCCCCGGCGCCGGCGACAACGCGGGAGGCACCGCCATCACCCTCGAACTCGCACGCGTCTTCAAGAAGAAGGGCACGAAGAGAACGATGCGCTTCATCGCCTGGGGATGCGAGGAGCTCGGACTGCTCGGAAGTAGGGAGTACGCGAGGAGGCTCAGGACGGAGAGCGAGGCGGAGAAGAAGGCAGACAAGAACGCCGTCACCGAGCTCGACAACACCGTCCTCTGCCTCAACCTCGATGTCCACGGCGGCATGATAGGCACGAACGTCGCCAAGATACTCGGCCCACCCGAGCTAACTGCATCCGTGAAGCTGCTCAGCAAGGAGAAAGGCACGGTCTTCGCCGTTTCAGAGGGCGTTTACTCATCCGACGGCACGCCTTTCTCCGCAGTCGGGGTACCCAGCCTATCACTCAGTAGGGAGACGCCCACAAACCTCCTCATGCACAGCAGAGAAGACGTGGAGAAGTGGCTCTGCCCCGAGGCACTGGAGGCACACGGCCTCTTCGCCGAGGAGTTCCTCATCCGTTATGCTGCCGAGGCCGCTGCGTGGCCCTTCGAAAAGACGATACCCGAGAAGCAGAAGAAAGAGATCGAGGACTATTTCAAGAAAGCGGGGAGAAAACTCCCCTAATCCTCTTCCTCGGGGTTCTCCTCAATCCAGCTGAACTTCTTCTGCAGCGTCGAGGGATAGTAACTGCGCCAGTCGTAGCCGACCCTGCGCCCCCAGTTGAGGTAGATGCGGGGGTCGACGTAGTTCTTCAGGCTTGTTCCGAGGTTATAGTCGCGTGTTATCTCCTGCGCTTCGACCTGCAGCCTCATTCGCTCGACTGTCTCTCTGTCGCGCTTCCGCTTCTCCTCTAGTTGCTTCTTCAGCTTGAGAGAGGCAGTCACGTAGTTATTTTTGAGTTTGCGGACGCGTTCGCGAGCCGCCTTCAAGGCTTTATGCGCTGTGTCAAGTCGCTTCTTCGGCGCTTTGAGTTCGGCTCCGGTCTTCTCGGCCTCGGCTAGTTTTGTCCTCTGAACCTCTTCTTTTTCCTCAACCATGACTAGTCTTTTCTCGGCTTCGACCAGTTTTGCGCGGTACTTTTTCTCCTCGTCAATGATCTTAGCGCGGAGTGCCTTCTCGTCGGCTGATACCTTGGCTTCGAGTTGCTTTAAGTGTGACTTCTTTTTTTCGAGGCTCTGCTGCCAGGTCTTGGGGATTGTGCGCTTGTGGTTGCAGATTATGGCGGCTTCAAGGTTGGCTCGGAGGGCGGCTTGGCGCTTAACGTAGTCGGGGTCCTCGGGTTTGACGATCTCTTTGGCGAGTCTGCCTCCGACGGCGTCTGTTGCGTATAAGGTCCTGAAGACCTTGGCGCTGAGCCCCTCCATAATCTCTTTTAAGAAGTCGCCTACGTGGCCCGAGTTTATGCCCTCGAATAGGCTCTCCTTCCCCGCCCCGCTGGCGAAATCGCGGAGGTTGGTCACCACCTTTGGGGGCAGGGGGGCTGTGATGTTCATCGGCACCGAGTCCTTGCCGAGGAAGTTGAAGGTGACCGAGCCATCCATGTTGAAGCAGACGTGCTCTGGGCGGAGGGTGCTTGCGCCCACCGTATCGGCCTCGTCCTCGTCGTCTTTCTCGTCTCCGACTCTGAACTTAAGGCGGTCGATAAGGTAGCAGACCGTCGCCGTCTTGCGCCGCTTGAGGTCGGCGGTGGTGAGGTTGCCCTCTATGTGCGCCTTGACCTCGTCGAGTTTCTCCTTGAGGGCGTGAGCCTTCTCATACTTCTCCATGTCCTTCCTCTGCTTGAGGAAGCTTGCGTCGCCGGGCCAGACGTACTTCTTCTTGCCGCTGAGCTTGTCTGTCCAGCGGGCGATCCACATAGTGCCCGGCTCCCAGACTATCGCCTTCCAGTTGCCCGGCGGGTGCAGGGCGTCTGGGCTGAGGTTGAGCTCTATGTCCTCATACTGGGGACCCCTCTTCCACCTGCCCCTCCAGGGGTGCTGGCCGCGGCCCATGAAGATGCTATTTGGCTCCACATTGTAGTTGCCGAGTTCCATCCGCTGCTCGTCGAGCGTGGCGTAACCGTACTTCTCCTTGTTGGCGTCGCGCTGCGCCTTCCGCTCAGCTGCCTGCGCCTTCTTCACCTCGGGGGGGAGGTTTTGCTTCTCCTCGCGCTCGCGCTGCACGACCCTGATTATGGCGGTAAAATCTACTTCGCCAGGTTTCAGTTCGAGGCCGAGCGCCTTGCCGAAATCCTCATGGAAGTTCTCGGCGAACTTGGGGTCGTCGACGTAGGGTGTGCCGACCTTCTTTGCCCAAGCGACTGCCATCTCCTCCTGCTCGTCGCTAAGGCTGACTGGCTGGCCCTTGATGTTGACTGTGAAGCCGCGCGACTTGTACTTGGGGGGGACGATGACGCCGTTGTGGTGGAGTGTGTTCACGCTATGCACCGGGGGGCTTTGATGAATACCGGGTGGCCCCTCTATAAAAATTACCCAAAGACTGGGGTCATAAGGTGAGCGCCTTCTCCAGGTCGCCGACGCTAAGCATGGCGCTGAAGCGCTCCGCTGGCTTCCCACCCATGAAGATGATCACAGTTGGGATGCCCATGACGTTGTACTCCTTCCACTTCTCCGTGTTTGTGACGTCTATCTCGTAGTAGTCGGCGCCTGTGTGCTTCTCGGCGAGCGCCTTGAACTGTGGCTTGATGACCCGGCAGGCTGGGCAGCCCTCGCTGCTAAATAGGAGGGCGACAGGCCTGCCCGCCCTGAGCACTTTTTCTTGGAAGTCGCCGTCGGTGATCGGGGTGATCGCCTTGGACTCTCCCCTACTGAAGAGGCCCCTGAGCTTCGAGAGTGGGCCCGGGTACTTTTTGTAGGCGACCTGGTAACCGACGTCCTCGATCGCCTTCTCGATGGCAGTGAGGGGCACGGTGTCCTCCATCGTGACCTTGATGGTCTTCTTGAGATAGTTACCCTGCGCTTTCGTGACGCCGGGGACCTTCATCACCGACTTCTCAAGCGTGACGACGCAGGTGGGGCAGTCCATGCGGGTGATACCGATCTCCTTTGTGACCTCGGGCATAGCTAGTCCCTCGGCCTCCACCTACGGAGCAGTAGGCTATTTGTGACCACTGTTATGCTGCTGAGGGCCATAGCGCCCGCGGCGAATATCGGGTTCATCTGTATGCCCCAAGGAATAAGGACGCCCGCGGCGACGGGTATTAGCGCCGTGTTGTAGGCGAAGGCCCAGAACAGGTTCTGCACTATCTTACTGTATGTACGCTTGCTCAGCTCTATGGAGGTAGATACGTCCTCGAGGTTGTTCCTGATGAGGATTATGCCGGCGCTCTCGACTGCTACGTCGGTTCCACTGCCGAGGGCTATACCCACGTCGGAGGCGGCGAGGGCGGGCGCGTCGTTGACGCCGTCGCCAACCATCGCGGTTACGAGTCCCTCCTTCTGAAGTTCCTTTATGACGCCGACCTTGTCCTCAGGGAGGACCTCAGCGCGGAACTCATTGATGCCTACCTGCTTCGCGATCGCTTCGGCTGTACGCTTGTTATCGCCCGTAATCATAACGACCTTGAGGCCCAAGTCCTTGAGCTTCTTCACCGCCTTAGGCGCGTTGTCCTTTACCTGGTCGGCGACGGCGATGATTCCCGTCACCTTCCCGTTCATCGACACGAATGCAAGCGTCTTGCCCTCGTCGTAGAGCCTCTCGGCCTTCGCCTTGATGTCCTCGGGGAACTCGGCCTTCGTCTCCTCCATGAGGCGACTCGTGCCGACGACGTAGTGCCTCCTACCGATGTCGCCCTTGACGCCCCTGCCGGCGAGCGCCTCAAAGTTCTTGGGCTCATAGAACTTGAGCTTCTTCTCCTCAGCCATCTTGACGACAGCCGCGGCGATCGGGTGCTCGCTCAGCTTCTCGAGGCTTGCGGCGTGGGAGAGGGCGTCGTCCTTGTCCTCCGCTACTATATCCGTGACAGCGATCTCGCCCTTGGTGAGGGTACCCGTCTTGTCGAAGGCGACGGCCTGAAGGCTACGCGCCTTCTCAAGGTATTCACCGTTTTTGATGAGTATACCGTTCTGTGCGCCGAGCCCCGCGCCGACGAGTATGGCTGTGGGCGTGGCTATCCCCATTGCGCATGGGCACGCGACTATGACGACAGCGACGAAGGCGGTGAAGGCGACACCAAAGCCAGCGCCTAAAACGTTGTTCCAGACGATGAACGTCGTCACTGCGATGATGAGTATGGCGGGGGTGAAGTATGCGGCGACGGTGTCGGCGAGGCGCTGTATCGGCGCCTTGCTGAGCTGCGCCTCCTCGACCATCTGGACGATCTGCTGGAGAGCCGTGTTCATCCCGATCTTGGTGACGTCCATCTTGAAGCTGCCCTCCCTGTTGATGGTGCCGCCGATAACCTCGTCACCCACCTTCTTGGAGACGGGGACGCTCTCGCCGGTGATCATGCTCTCGTCGATGCTGCTGGCGCCGTCAACGAGGATACCGTCGAGTGGGATGCGTTCTCCCGGCTTCACGCGGAGGATATCCATGGGCATGATCGTCTCGACGCCGACCTCCTCCTCCTTGCCGTCCTCCCTAACTATGCGCGCCATTGGGGGCTGCAGGTCGAGCAGCTTGCGAACAGCCTCGGATGCCCTGCCACGTGCAACCTCCTCGAGGTACTTGCCGATGAGGATGAGACCGAGTATCATCGCGGCAGCGTCGAAGTACACATCCATGCTTGGCGCCCACTGGGGGTAGAGGACAACGAAGGCGCTGTAGCCGTAGGCGGTCGTTGTCCCGATGACGATGAGAGTGTCCATGTTTGCGGTCCTCGCCTTAAGCGCCCCCCAGGCGCCGCGGTAGTATCGCCACCCGGCGATGAACTGGACGGGCGTACCCAGCAGGAGCCCCCAAATGTGGTGGCTGAAGAACGGCGGCTCCGGAAGGAACATCATGATCATCAGGACGAAGCCGAGGGTCAGGCTGAAGATGGCGAGGTTCCTTAGCTTCTTCAGCTCGACGTCGGGGTGCTGGAAGGTCAGCATGCAGCCCTCGCTGCAGAAATAGTAGGTCTTGCCGCCCTGCTCCACCTTGAAGGCGGCGTGCTCCTCATCAACGTGCATCCCGCAGACTGGGTCGCGTGCCATT
>JBFYNQ010000114.1:0-6089 GCA_041304265.1 Candidatus Bathyarchaeota archaeon
AAAAGAAACTAGCCGCAGTTCGCTACGTCGCAAACATGAGAAAAGAAGTTCGGAAAATGGTTGAAAAGGCGATCCAAGAAATAGATACTCAATTCGCTAAAAAAGCGAGCTAGGCTATTTAGAAATTGTTATAGAACTCTTATGATAAGCATTCCTTGATCGTCGGTCGAATGTTAAGCGCATGCTTGACTCACCCAACCTAGACCAGATACAGTACTCATAACAAAACTTTATCATAGAAATGGATCCGGAAGAACGCGCACGTGGTTAGTGATATTGTCCTAGTATTAGATTTCTAAATAGCTAAGCACACGACTGCCGGGGCAGCCCACAAAACCTTTTAAACGGAGGGCGACGCATACCGAGACGGGAGCAAGAATGTCCGGTGAACGTTTCCTCCAGCGCTAAGGCTGGATACTACCCGACTCCCGAATCAAAGAACCTAGTACAATCCCTCAACGACCTGAAGAGGGAGTTATCGAGATTCGGGAAAACAAACCCAGACAGGATCGGCTACAACCGATTGGTGAAGAACGTCGACTCCCTGGAGATGTCACTTAAGGAGCATTACCGCGAGCTCTACGCGATGGAAGGTGCCCTAGAGGCAGCTTCCACCCGCAGGCTCACGGAGAAGCAGAGGATGATGCTCCGAATAGTGGCAGAAGTCCCGGGTGACACCCTCTACACGACCCTCATAGACAAGGTCTCGGAGGAGCTCTGTATACCCAAGTCGACGGTAAGATGGAACCTTAAGGGGCTTCGTGATGCAGGATTAATCGCTGCGGGTGACCGAGACAACAAGGGCATCCCAGTCAGGCTCACCGAGACGGGGAGAGTCATGACTGGCTTTGTTACCCCCGGATAGGCTACAGCCCTAAAGACTCAAATTCGCCCAACCTCCATCTATTTTAGGCTCCGCCGTCTGGGACGGGGGAGCCGATTCGAAATCCGGGTAAGGAGAATTTCACAGAATGTCCGTCAAAGCATACATCATGATAAACGTCAAGACCGGAACCGAGGACGCTGTCTGCGAGAAGGTCCTCAAGTTCAATGAGGTAGAGGAGGCGGCCGCCATCTACGGCGAGTTCGACCTCGTAATCAAGGTGAAGGCGAAGGACATGAACCACCTCGACAAGCTTATCGTTGATAAGCTGAGGGGGATCCCCGACATTCTCCTCACGGCGACGATGCTGATCGCCAAGGAGTATAAGTAGCTCCCGTAAAGTTTAATATCGAAACCCCCTTCATTTGCTTGGCGCGTGCCCTGGTAGTATAGTCCGGCCTAGTATGTTCGGCTGTCACCCGAAAGATCCCGGGTCCAAATCCCGGCCAGGGCGCCACTCCTCAAAATTCTTGTTGTCTCATCTATTGGCACAATATTTTCCGACCGGCATTGATTGGTGGCTCTTAGGAATTTAATTGGGTTTTTAGTGTAACCCCTTCGCTATTAGAGCGTGGCTTCAAGCTGATCAGCGAACTCGTCGAACTGCTTTATACCCTTACGCCAGAACTCCTCTTTCGTTACGTCAAAGCCGAGCTCCTCGGCGAGATCGATGGGACTCCTGCTGGAGCCGGCGGATAGTAGGGCGTTCATCTTGGGGACGAACTGCTGACCCTGCTCCTTGAATAGGCGGTAGAGGGCGAAGACGAAGAGCTGGGCGTAGACATATGGGTAGTTGTAGAAGCGGTAGTTGGGTATGTAATAGTGAAGCTTCATGGTCCACTCCCACTTCATCTCGGGGAGCCACTCGACGGCGTCCCCGTAAATCTTGTCGCGGCCCGCAGTCCAGAGGCTGGAGACCGTTTCCCCGTCTAGGAACTTTCCTGCCTTTATGGCGTCGTACATGCTTTGCTCGAAGAAGACGCGTGCGCTCACCTGATAGGCGGCCATGCCGAACTCGTCGAGGACATTTGCGAGGATAGTCTGCTTCTCCTCACTCGTCTTGGCTTCGGCTAGTAACCTGTCCGTGAGTAGGAGCTCTCCGAATACGCTCGCTGTCTCCGCGATGCAGCTGCCTATCTCGTAGTTGCTGGGCTTCTGGTGACGTGAGCCGAGGTAAGCGTGGACGGCGTGGCCTAGTTCGTGGGCTTGGGTATAGACATCGCCCATCTGGCCGTTGAAGCTTTGGAGAACGTATGCACTCTTGCCCGCGAGCCATGTGGAGCAGAATGCTCCGCTGCGTTTACCCGAGCGTACCTCGCCGTCTATGTGGCGGCGTCCATACATCTCGTCGACGTATCCCGCCCAGACTGGGTCGAAGCTCTTGTAGGCGGAGACTATCTCTTTCCTCGACTCTTCCCAAGTATACTTCTTCTCGGGCGCCTTGGGGAGGGGGGCGACTATGTCCCAGTTGCCGAGCTTCTTCAGTCCCATTAGCTTTGCCTTGAGGCTGAGGTACCGACGGTATGATTCTACGTTGCCCTCCATAGTCTTCATGAGGGCGTCGATTGCACCCTGCTCGACGTCATTGTCTATTAGGCTCTGCATCATCGGAGAGGGCCATTTCCTCCACTCGCACATCTGGATGTGGTCGCCGCATACGCTTCGTATGGCGCTCGCCCAGACAATATCGTCCTTCCCGAGGCCGTTGTAGACGACCCGGTTCGCCTCCTGTCTGAGCGCTCTGTCCCTGCTCTGGTAGAGAGCGATAATCTCTCCATAAGGCATCGTCTTCTCGACGCCGTCGACCATGATCTTGAACTTACGGGTGCTAAGCCAGTCCCCCTGAAGCTGTGACCATGCACTGACGCCGTTCTGGTCCTTTGATATGGTGAGCTTCTCGAGCTCCTCGGTCATAACATGGGGTGTGCGGAGGACAACGCGTTCAAGGAGGTGGCTGTACTCCGATAGCTTGGAATCCTTGACAAGAGCAGGTTTTGCCTTGAGTAAGGCGCCGAGCTCTATCTCCATGAAGGCGAGTGCCTGCCCCGCCTTGTTGCCCGCCTTGCGCACTGCCTCATAGAGCCTCTTCGAGATCGGGTCGACGGAGTTGGCGCTGTATCTGAGCCCACAGTACTCCATGGCGCCCTCGTATCTGAGCGTGAAGGCGTCTCGGGCCTCGAGCAGTTCAAGTAGCCTCTCGGCGTCTAGCCCAGTTATCTTCCCCCTGTACCTCTCGGCGAGCCCATTGGCCTCGCCGATCATTTCCTCCAGCTTCGCCTCTATCCATTCGGGTTCGGTGCTCTCAACGAGTTGTGCTAGGTCCCAGCGCATAGTCTCAGACAATCAGATCCCTCTGCACCTTGTTTGCTTGCCTACCGTTTAATCGTTGCCCGCTGGGGATGAGTTTAAGCGCCGTGCCGCGGTTTTCGATTCGTGGTCGATACTCGGCTGCTCAGTCGCTGTGGCATTTACTGCGGCGCATGCTACGTCTACAGGGCGCAGAGGGACGGCGGTGCCCTTCTCGAAGAGATGTCTAAGCGGCACGGAGTTCCGCCGGATAAGATAAAGTGTAACGGTTGCTCCGGCCCCTACGAAGAGCGGTGGCCGAACTGCCAAAAATGTGCCTTCAAGACCTGCCAGAATCGACGCTGCGTCGAAAACTGCGCCCAGTGCGCCGACTATGACACCTGCGCCGATTACCGGCAGTTCGCCGACTTCACCGCCTACAGGGGTGAGAACGTTAGAGCGAGTCTCAGGAGGATCGAAACCGGCGAGGGTGAGGAGTGGCTTCTGGAGCAGGAGAGGCGCTGGACCTGCCCGAAATGCAACTACCCGCTGATGTGGTACGATAACGTTTGCCACAAGTGCGACTGGAAGATAAGGGATAAACCGATCACGATGAACGGCAACTCCGAGAAGTGATTAAGTTTTCAGGCTCTTGACGGCGTCGTAACCTGTAGCGTGTGCCTCCTTCATGAGCCCGGCGTCCCTCATAGCCGCCGTCTTTGAGTCTGCGCCGCCCGTCTGTAGGACCTTGTACTTATCCATGTTTAGGTAGATGAGTATCTCCTCGAAGGTCTTGATCATGAGGTCGGCGTAGATGGGTCCCCCGCCCGAGGAAACTGCTAATATGATCCTCTTCCCCGCGAAGACATCCTTCGGCATGGAGTACCACCTGTCGATGAATGCCTTCATCTGCGCCGTCGCGCCTCACCAGTAGACGGGCGTCGCGAGGACCCAGACCCTTGACGCCTTCATCGATTCAATCATTGGTTCCATGTCGTCCTTCTGGATGCAGACGTGTGTTCTGGAGCAGGCATTGCAGGCTCTGCAGGGGTTGACCTCCTTCTCGGCGAGGACGGCTTTCACTATCTGCGCCCCTGCCTCGGCTGCGCCCCTTAAAACCTCGTCAAGTATCGTCTCGGTGTTACCGCCCCTGCGCGGGCTACCAGCACCCCGAGTACCTTTGTCATTTCTTCTCAAGAGCCTCCCTGAGGGCGTTCGAGCCCTTCTGGTAGTCCCTCCAGAGCTTGCCACCTGTCACGCCACCGTCGACGAAAAGGTTCTGCCCAGTGACGTACTTTGAGTCGTCGCTGGCTAGGAAGAGCACCGCTTTGGCGACCTCCTCGGGCATTATAGGGCCGTGAAGTGGCTGTATGTCCCTGAATGCGTCCTCTATTATGTGTAGCTTCGCCTCGGCCTGGTCTCGTGTAAGGCTCCTCGCGATACCGATCATGGGTGTCGGTATGTAACCGGGACTGATGCAGTTGACGCGTATACCCACCTCGCCGAGCTCCATGGCTACGCTCTTCGTGAGCTGCGCTATCCCCGCCTTAGAGGCACTGTAGATGTGGTTGCCGAAGCCTGCGAGGATGGCTGCTGTGCTAGCCGTGTTGATTATGCTGCCCGAGCCCTGCCTCCGCATGATCGGCGCAGCGTGCTTTATGCCGAGGAAGCAGCCGCGCAAATTAACCCTGATCGTCCTATCAAAGTCCTCAGTCTTGATGTCCTCAATGGGACCAACGGCGCCGACGATGCCCGCGTTGTTGAACATGACGTCGAGGCGCCCCCACGTATCCACGGCGGCCTTGACGGTGTCCCGTACATCATCCTCACTAGTTACATCGGTATGGTGGTAGACCACGTCCCCCTTGAAACTCGCGGCGAGGCGTTTCCCCCTCACATCTTCGACGTCTGCCGCGATTACCCTCGCACCCTCAGATACGAAGAGGCGGACAGTCGCCTCACCAATACCGCTGGCACCACCAGTGACTATCGCTACCTTATCCTCTACCCTGCCCATAGACAATCAGGGAAAATAGCTGCGGGTGCGTATTTCACGCTATCCCGCGCAACATCATCTCAATGACCTGTCCCCATGTATGCAACGTAAAACATGGAATAACTTATCTCGAAGCACCGATCCCCTGTTTTTAGTGCTCGCCATGCCCCTATACAAGATGCTCGACAAGGCCGAGAGGCTCCTCAAGGCCGGAAGGATCGAGCGACTCGACAGTGGGCACTATAACGTGATAGGTGACCATGGAACGTATACCCTCGTCGTAAGGGAAGGACGCGTCTACTGCAGTTGTCCAGGATTCCAAGAAAAAGGCGTTTGTAGTCACAGCCTCGCCGTCATGAAGATGACTCAGAGTCCCCGGAACAAGTACTAGTAACCCTTGTACAAAGATTGAAACCTATGTGGTGCGAGTCATCAACGATCGACTTGTCGGCTGAGGGGTTTCTGGAGGTAGGTAAGCACCGTATTCACTACGCCCATTGGGGTGAAAAAGGCGGTAAGATAGTAATTCTCCATAGCATGGGCATGGACGCTTACAGCATGGAGAGTCTCTGCGAGTCACTCAGCGGCATGCATCAGGTGCTCGCGTTGACTATACTCGCCCACGGCAACTCCTCTGTGCCCGCCGAGACAGTACCCCTCCCCGAGCATGCTGAATTGCTTCGGACTTGTTATAAGAGGCTCGGCTATGTGCCTTGCCTGCTCATCGGCCACAGCATAGGTGGTAGGATGGGCATGATACTCGCCGCCGAGCACCCCGACGAGGTCAAGGGACTCATACTCGTCGACATAGCGCCACCGGACCCCGTCTCGCGGCCCTGGAGTCAGTTAGCGCCAGCGGAACTGCGAAACGAGGCAGATGCGAGGGTATATCTGAAGCAGAGGTATCCGGGCTTCGCCGAGGAG
>JBFYNQ010000115.1:0-12747 GCA_041304265.1 Candidatus Bathyarchaeota archaeon
GTGGGCAGGGATGTCATCAAGCACCGCGCCTACGGGCAGAGGATCACCGAGATCATCGGTGGCAAAGCAACCCACCCAACATGCGGCCTCCCCGGAGGCATAAGCAAGGGACTAAACGAGGAGGAGCGCCAGAAGATTGAGGAGATGTCGCGCAGCAGCGTCGAATTTGCAAAATTTTCCCTCGGCGTCTTCAACGACATCGTCCTCAAGAACAAGCAGTACGTCGACATGATTCTAAGTGACCCCTACCGCCTCGACGCCTACAACATGGGCCTCATCGACGCGAACAACCACGTCAACTTCTATGACGGCGACGTACGCGTCACCGACCAGAAGGGGAAGGAGTTCGACCGCTTCAAGGGTGATGACTACCTCAACCACATAGCCGAGCGCGTCGAGCCGTGGACATACAGCAAGTTCACCTACCTAAAGAAGGTGGGATGGAAGGGACTCACGGCTGGGCCGGAGAGCGGCGTCTACCGCGTCGGCCCGCTTGGGAGGCTCAACGCATCAGAGGGCATGGCGACACCCCTCGCCAACGCCGAGTACAAGCGCATGTACGAGACACTTGGTGGAAAACCCGTCCAGTCGACGCTTGCATTCCACTGGGCGCGCCTTGTGGAGCTCCTCTACGCGGCTGAGCGCGCCGTCGAACTCAGCACTGATCCCTCCATCACCAACACCGATCTACGCAACCCTGTTGGTAAGCCTGGCGAGGGCGTGGGTGTAGTCGAGGCAGCCCGCGGCACGCTCTTCCACCACTATAAGCTCGACGAGGAGGCCATGGTCAAGAAGGCCAACCTCATCGTCGCGACAACAAACAACTACGCCGACATCTGTTGCAGCGTACGGGATGCCGCCAAGGGTCTTATCAAGAATGGTGAGGTCACGGACGGCCTCCTCAACAAGGTCGAGATGGCGTTCCGCGCATACGACCCCTGCTTCGGATGTAGCACACACACCCTACCCGGCGAAGGACCGCTAACCGTGGAAATAGTGGATTCGACCGGAAGAGTCATGAAAAGGCTCTCCCGGTAATCACTCTTCTTCTTTCTCATCCCAGAGGAACAGTTCGTCTATCGACGCCCCAAGGGAGACCGCCACGTCATGGGCAAGCTTGAGGGAGGGATTATATTTCCCCTTCTCGAGGAAGACTATCGTCTCCCTGCGGACGCCAACCTTCTGGGCGAGGTCCGCCTGCGTCATATCATGGCGCGCCCTGTACTCTTTAATCCGCGTCCTCATATGCCCTCACGCGTCCTCTTTGCCGTTGTAGTAGTATCTGAGCGCTAGGAAGGTGCACCCGCCTATGATTAGCGCTGAGTTGATCACTATCATTGACTCGAGCTCGACACCCCCGAGGAACTCGATGGTGATAATATTGTAGAAGTTCAGAGCGATCAAGTAGTAGAAGGTGAGTAGCATTGTAACCAGCGCCGCTTTGCCCTGTATCCTCTTCGTCCGCTCGTCCTCGAGCGGGTAACCAGAATTCTTTGCCTTCATAACGGTATATGTAAGGTACACCGCGACGCCCACTATTACTAGGGCGATTGCGGGTATCGAATACTGCCATACGCTCATCCATACATCACTCATGTTACATCCACCCAACAATTTGTTGTGTTATTCTAACACTATGTTAGAAATACCACACTAATAATATAAGCTTTATGGTGAAGAGGCGAAAAACCCAGGCCTCATCGCGGCGAGACGAAACTGATTATATAAGCTGTGCCGTCTACGGAGACGTTTGAAATGTCCACGAGATCGTTAGCCATCCTGCCTCGTAGGTAGACGATGCTGTGGGGGAAGCCCGTGATGCCCCCTGTTCTGTCCTCGACGGTTGCGGAGCAGTCGGTGAACGTCAAGTTGCCGAAGTTGGTGAGAGGGTATTGGACGCGGTTGATGGTTGGCCTCTCGACTATCCACTCCGCCGAGAGCATTGTCGAGATATATTGGAAGCTTCTCTGGTAGGCTTGGTTATTCGATAGGTTTCTGATCTCGACAAGCCAAGTGTCCGATGCAGAGTCTTGTAAGGTCAAGGAGGCTGTTATGAATTCCCCGGGGGTGAGAGTTATGTTGAGGTAGACGGCATCTGCGGGGAGGAGTTCGTACCATGATAGGTACCTTACCTGTCCGTTCACCCAGCTGTGCTCTGTCCCCGTCTGGATGAGTGACTCGTCGTATTGCCCGCCTATACCCACCCAGGCGGCGGAGTAGCTTTCAGCGGAGGCGCTGACCTCGGGCACCGTCCACGAGCCCCTAACGGCTGTGACTACAGGCTGGGGTGAGGCGAGGTCTGATGATACCGTGTAGCCGGCCCAGTCGGCGCTAACGAGCTGTTGACTCGGATAGAATATGAGGATCGGCGTACTCGTATTGAACCTCAGGAACCATACGGCAGCCCCAGCGGCGAGAAGGATTACGAAGAGGATCAGATAGATTGCTGTCCGATTGCCTGTATTCGGGGGGTGGCAAATAGCCCGGGGACGACGGGAGGCGTTGGCTCTTGGGCTGGCCCTTCTGACATATCGTGGCTTCGCTGGAAACGGTTAATCTTTAACCTTCTCTGCGAAGAGTGTCTTTGTTATGAGCAGCCTCGTCGTCGGCGTCGGCAATCTACTTTGCACGGACGATGGCGTGGGTATACACGTTATCGAGAGGCTCGACGCACTACACCGTGGCGTTGAGACCATCGATGCGGCGATGGGCAGCATCGAGATTATCGAGGCAATGAGGGGTTACGACCGGGCGATCATAGTTGATGCTATACAGACCGGTGCGGATCCCGGCACCATACACAGGGTGAACTTGGCGGCGGGTGAGAAGCCTCCCAGGTTAACTCACAGCCACGGTACAGATATCATAACCACGATCCAGCTTGGCTACCGTCTCTACGCGGGGGAGATGCCGCGTGAGATCACGCTCATCGCTGTCGAGGCGGAGAACACGACCACCATAAGCGACAAATTAACGCCAATGGTCGAGAAGGCAGTCGCCGAGGTCATCAATATCATACTGGGTCTCGTCGGCGTTGCCTGATTCTAAAATATTAATAACCGTTAAGGCACTACAACCACCTATGGTTAAGCTAGAAGGGTTCGATTTCCCCGACGATCTATACTTCCACCGTGAGCACATGTGGATCAAGGTCGAGGGTGACAAGGTCCGCGTCGGCTACAACGACTGGGCGCAGAAGGCGGCTGGCAAGCTTCTCAGCCTAAAGACGAAGCGCCCCGGTGCCCCGGTGGAGATGGGCAAGACTCTGGGCAGCATCGAGTCTGGAAAGTGGGTTGGCAGCCTCAAGGTTCCCGTCAGCGGGGAGCTCGTACAGCTCAATGAGGATGTCCTCAAGACGCCGAATCTGATTAACAGCGACCCCTACGGTAAGGGTTGGGTCGCAATGATCAAGCCAAGTAAGCTGCAGGATGAGCTCAAGATGCTCATCAGCGGTAAGGATACTGCTGGGCTCGAGGCTTGGCTGAAGGAAGAGCGCGCCAAGGCGAAGGCATAGGGGTCTGAGACCATAGAGAACTGGAGACTCGTCGACCTAGGTCACCCTGAGCCGCTCATGGCGCAGGCCTTCTACGAGTCAGTCGCCGAGGCTGTGGAGCGGGGAAGCAGCCCTAATACCCTGATCATGCTTCAGCCGGGCGCGCCCTACGCTTGCGTCGGATACCACCAGGACCTGGAGAAGGAGCTCGACCTCGATTATTGTAAAAGTGTTGGGTTACCCATCATCCGCAGGAGTCAGGGGGGAGGAGCGACGTATCTCGATGGTGGTCAGGTCTTCTACCAGATTGTCGCGAAGAAAACAGGCGCGTTCCCCAAGGCGGTCGACGAGATGTTCAAGAAGCTCCTCACCGTTACTATCGAGACCTACCGCCACTTCGGCGTCCCGGCGGAGTTCAAGCCTCTGAACGACGTCGTTGCTAGGGGCAAGAAGCTGAGCGGTAACGGCGCGAGCATGAACGGCTCCACCTCTATCATGGTGGGGAACGTTATCCTCGACATGAATTATGAGATGATGGCGCGCGTTCTCCGGGTCCCAGATGAGAAGTTCAGGGACAAGATGGTGAAGAGCATGAGGGACTGGGTGAGCAGCCTCAAGGCTGAGTTGCCTAACCCCTCAGACGGCGAGGAGGTAAAGCGCGTCTACCAGAGGGCGTTTCAGGAGCTCCTCGGCGTGAAACTATCGAAGGCGGAGCCCACGGCGGAGGAGTGGCACATCTACGATACGGAGACGAAGCCCCGGAACCTGAGTCACGAGTGGCTCTACATGGAGGCGCCTTATTCGACCCGTAAGCCAGGGCGAGCTGTAAAGATCGCGCATGAGGTCAAGGTCGTCGAGGTTGACCACAAGGCGGGTAAGCTGATACGCATCAGGACCGAGACGAAGGGCGATGAGATACTCGACATTAGGATAACTGGCGACTTCTTCACAATCCCAAAGGAGGCGATATTCCACCTTGAGGATGATCTCAGGGGCAAGCGCCTCGAAGAGGAGACGCTACGCGCAGCGGTAAAGGGATTCTACGATGATGAGAAACCGGAGATGCCCGGTGTCGGACCCGAGGATGTCGTGCAGGCGCTCCTAAAAGTCAAGGCGCTGCTCTAGCTTTTTAAACTGGCCTCTGCTAGACTGAGTTTCTCCTCTGCCTGCCTCAACTTCTCGAGCCGGGCTTGGCGCCGCTTCTCCTGCTTCAGAACGCTGACGTTCAGGTTCTTTATCATCTTGAGGACTGAGCTGGGGGCTGGTCCGCCGATGGTGTCACGCCTCTTAAGGTTCTGGATTGGGTCTAGTGCGGATCTGATGTCTGCCTTTGATACCGTGATTTGTTTACCGATCACCTTTCCGGATGCCTTCTCGATCATCTCGGGCGAAATATCCTCCGCCTTTTTGTTACTCTGAAGCGCCATGAGGACGACCTCGACGATGATGTCGTGTGCCTGGCGGAAGCTGAGGTCGTGGCTCCTTACGAGGGCGTCTGCGAGGTCGGTGGCGGTTGTGAAGCCATCTCTTAGGTTCTTCATCATGACCTCCTTCTTCGGGATGAGGGTTGCAACGGCACCCGCCATGACGTTGGTGCTGCCGACAGCAGTGTCGATGGCAACGGGGTCGACGAGGAGCCTGTCCACCGTGTTCGTGTAGGTTATCCCCTTGACGGATGTGACGGCAGTGACAAGGTTTCCTATTGACTCAGCAGAGTAACCCTTTATGTACTCGAACTCGAGGGGATTCTTTTTCTGCGGCATTATGCTGCTGGTCCCTGCATATGCTTCGTCGAGGTCTATCATGTTGTATTCGTCGCTGCTCCAAATCTGGAGGTCCTCGGCGAGACGTCCGAGCTGTGTCATGTGGATCGCGATGGCTGAAGCGAGCTCGATAGCGTAATCGGTGGTGGCGACGGAGTCGGTGGTGTTCTCGCATAGTTCGTCGAAGCCAAGGAGTTCCTTGACGCGGTGGCGGTCCACGCCCCAGCTCGTGCCCGCGAAGGCAGCGGAGCCCATCGTACTCAGGTTCGCGCGACTGTATACACCCTCTAGGCGGTCAACGGTGCGTGCCGCGGCCTCGACGTGGGCGAGTATATAGTGGGCGAGTGTGACTGGTTGGGCTTGCCTGATGTGTGTGTAGCCAGGCATCAGCGTGTCAACGTTGTCCTCCGCTTTCTCGATGAGCCTCCGCTGGAAGGCAATGACAGCGCTGATGAGGCGCTCCGTCTGGTCGCGCAGGAAGATGCGGCGCTGGGCATGGCCGAGATCGTTCCGGCTCCTTCCTATGTGCATCTTGCCGCCGACGTCGCCGACCCTCTTTATTAAGGCGGTCTCGGTGGACATGTAGCCTACGAGGCTCGGGTCGCCCTCAGCCACCTTCGCCACAGCCTTGATCCCCTCTAGGATCGCCCTTGCCTCTTCCCGTGTGATGATGCCCTGCTCAGCGAGCATCGCTGTGTGGGCGCGGTGAATCTTTACCTGCCCATAGTAGCTCGCCACGTCGAAGCTACGCGGGTTCCGTCTCCACATGTTCAATTCGGTTATCTCGGGGGCCTCCGCTTTTCTAGCGCGCCCGAATCGTTCCCAATCCGCTTTAAGCTGCTTGCTCATCGTGTGTCAATATGGGGTTCGCCGACAGCGTTTAAAACTGGGGCTTACTCGGGGTGAGTTTTAATACGTGGCACTCCCCCCGATTGTCTGTGCCTTATGACTTCGACCTCGACCTGTCGCGGCTACCGAGGCAGTTCTTCGGGGAGCTATCACGGGTCGCGGAGGAGAAGCAGCTACATAGACGATTTGGGCTGACGGCGAGGGAGCTTGCGGAGAGGTTCAGGTTGAGCGAGGCGACGGGCCTCGACGTCCAGACCCAGACTCTTCCTCATGGAGGACCTCGCCGACGTCCAGATAATGAACCTCAATCACAGGAAGAAGTTCGTGGCTTCCAGTAAAAGAGCACTCTTCCTACCGCACTGCGCTCGTGCGCACATGGACAGCGGCTGTAAGGGAGTTCGACGCGAGTGTGCCGACGTATCGGTGCGCCCACTGTTCTGTTGACTGCCTCGTGGGGCAGGCGGCGGCGCTTGGCGAGAAGAAAGGTTACTCAATCTACATCGTAACCGGGGGTTCCTGCATACCCAAGATTATCAAGGCAGGGGGCTTCGAAGGTGTTGTTGGCGTCGCTTGCGGTATGGAGCTCGTGCCCGCGCTGAAGATCATGCAGAAGTTCAATCTCCCCGGGCAGGTTGTCCCACTTATAAAAAACGGCTGCGCAAACACTGCCTTCAACTTACACTCCTAGAGTCCGTGCTCTAGCTGTGTGAAAAGTATCTTAAGGAGTAGCTATCTACCCTTGAACGGTGTCTATGCTAGTCGAGAAAAGGTTCCGCGTTGGCGACGCGACGCTCAACTACGCCGAGGGTGCTGGATGTAACCCTCCGATAGTTCTCACGCACGGGTTGACGGACCGCTGGCAATACTATCTACCCATAATGCCGTGGCTTGAGGCAAGGTGGCACGTCTACGCCCTCGACTTCAGGGGACACGGGCGATCGAGCAGGACGCCGCCGTACAGGTACCGGGACCACATCGCCGACGCGACTGGCTTTATCGAGGGGTGTGTCAGGGAGCCCGTTGTACTCTTCGGCTCCTCAATGGGGGGCATGGTTGCGCTGATGGTAGCTGCGAGGCGCCCCGACCTTGTTAAGGCGGTCGTCTTCGGCGACTCCAGCATAAAGACTGACAGGACGCGCGCCGTAATGAGGGATTTCCACAGCTATTGGGCGGGCTGGGAGAAGCTCGCTAGCTATAAGGGGCCATTCAGTGAGCTAGTGAAGTTAGTCGCGGAGATGCCCGTTAACGTTCCTGGGCAGGGAAAGAAGACCTACGGAGAGGGCCTTGACACGATAGCCTTGATTAACAAAGCGAACTATCTCCGCTGCGTCGACCCTGCCGTTCTCAGGGACTGGGCTGCTGGCGCAGAGGACGACGAGGCATATAACCGCGTCATCGAAGGTTATGATCACGAGGAGCTCAAGAACATCCGGTGCCCTGTCCTACTGATTCAGGGTAACCCTAAGAAGGGGGGCATATTCACCGACGAGGCGGTTGCCTTCGCCAAGGCGAACATAAGGAACCACTATCATGTCTACATCCCAGAGTACGACCACAACCTTGGGCTTTACAGCTGGGACACGGATAAGCTCCTTCAGGTTGTCAACGTCTTCCTTGAGGCTCAGCGGTAGCCTCCTTAGGCGAATTTTTGATACCGGGGAACCCTTATTTCATACCATGCCCAATCACCACCGCCTGAAGACCCGCGTCGACGGGTCCTCGGAGGTGAAAAGGGATGAGGACAAACAGTTGGACGGACGAGCTTGAGAAGTTCATATTCCAGAGGATGACCGAGTCTGGGATAGTCGGCCTGAGCATCGCGACTATACGGGGCGGTGAGGTCAACTATCAGCGGGGCTTCGGGTTCCGTGACTTTCAAAAGGGTTGGAGTGCGACCCCTGAGACGATCTACTGCATAGGGAGCGTGACGAAGAGCTTCACGGCTCTCGCCATCATGCAGCTGATGGAGGCAGGGAAGCTCAGGCTCGAGGACCCCGTGGAGCAGTGGCTAGACTTCAGGGAGCGCCCGATGGGTGAGAAGGTGCTCATTAAGCATCTGCTCAGCCACACGAGCGGTTTGTCGGCTCTCGGCTATGCGGAGGCGACACTCGCCGCCGTGACGGATAAGCCTGATATCTGGCTCCCCATCTCGGACGCTGAGGACCTCCTTGTCTTCGTCAGGGGTGCTGATGAGTGGGCTCTAGCGAAGCCTGGGGAGAGGCACGCCTACCTGAACGAGGGCTACATTATGCTCGGCTCGATAGTGGAGAAGGCGTCTGGCCTCGACTACGCGGATTATGTGAAGGAGAAGATACTCACCCCTCTACACATGTACAGGAGCAGCCTCGAGGAGGACGATGTAGAGGGGGACGAGGACCTCGCGGTGCCCTACATAACTAACAGCGCGGGGGGTAAGGTGGCGACGCGGTATCCCTACGGGCAGATGATAAGCGATGGTGGACTGATGAGCAGTGCCTCCGATATGGCGAACTACCTGAAGATGTTGCTCGGTAGGGGTGCCTTCGAAGGTAATCGCCTCGCCTCCGAGGAGTCGGTTATTGCTATGTGCTCGCCGGCGATTAAGATGCTCGACGAGCCGTTGAACGGCGTGGATTATCGTTACTACGGTTTCGGGCTCAGGATTAAGGACGGCTTCCTAGGGCACCGCCTCATCCAGCACTCGGGTAGCGTCTTCGGATCGAGCGCTTACATCAACTTCGTCCCAGATGCGGGAGTAGGCGTCGCCATCCTCGCAAACGGAGGCTACTACCTCGAGGACATGGGTGAATACGCCACCGCCCTCCTCCTGGGTAGAAACCCAATGGATATTCCCCACTTCAAGAGGGGGAGCATACTTGACTCCCTCGTGGGGACGTACCGGACCTTCAAGGATACTTCCTCGTACAGGGTTCTCAGGAGCGGAGGGTTGCTGCAGCTGGAGCAGAAGTGGGGGGAGAGAGTCTTCACGACGCCGATGGTGCCCATCGACATTGAGGGTGAAGTGAAGATATTCCGCACATACGGGGTTGACACGGTGACACCCACCGAGTTCTACACAAGGGATGGGGAGACCTTCTTCATCTACGAGAGGAACCTCTGCAGGCGCGTCGGCGAGGCCTAGTTCGGGTAGTTGTTTTATCCCTGATGGTCCCCTCTACGCATGATTTCATTGATCGTGGATTCTCACGCCCATGTATTCGCTGCGGAGGCGATGGCAGGTCTAGAAGAAGAGTACAGGAAGTATGCGCCTCAACTGCGTGTCGAGGCTGGCAGCCACGTCATCGTGACTGGAGACAGGTCGAGCGGGCCGATGTCCTATATGCCCGGCTTCAGCGACGTCGGCGAGCGGCTCTCAGTGATGGGGAAGATGGGCGTGGATGTTCAGGTTGTCTCGGTGACGCCGGGGAACTTTTGCTACGAGGCGCCGGTGGAAGCTGGAAGGGTGATCTCGGCTGCTCAGAACGACGCGATAGCGGGGATGGTCGAGGGGCACCCCGATAGATTCGTGGGCTGCGCGACTGTGGCGCTGCAGGATCCGGAGTCGGCGGCGGCTGAGCTGAACCGGTGTGTCCGTGACCATGGGTTCAGGGCGGTGGAGATAGGGACGAACGTCGCGGGGGTTAGCCTTGACTCGCCGGGGCTCGCGCCGTTCTACGCGGAGGCGGAGAAGTTGGGCACCCCGATTATTGTGCACCCGATTAACAACGCTGGGGCGGAGCGGATGCGTAGCTACTACCTTGGGAACATCGTTGGGAATCCGGCGGAATCGACGCTGGCGGTCGGTTGCGTAGTTTTCGGGGGCATCTTAGACCAGTATCCCGGGTTGACCTTCTGCTGGAGCCATGGCGGGGGTTTTTGGCCTTATCATGTGGGGCGCTTTGACCACGGCTACGATGTTCGCCCTGAGCCCAAACAATACATCTCTCGGCATCCGAGTGAGTACGCGTCGAGGATGTACTACGATACGATCACCCACAACGAGGGGGCGCTAGGCTTCCTTATCTCCTCTATGGGGGCGAGTAATGTGATCTATGGGACGGACTTTCCTTGGGACATGGGGCAGTACGACTCGATACCCGTGATCAAGTCCTCGAAGCTTATCAAGAGTGGGGATAAGGGAAAGATACTTGGGGGAACAAGTGCCCGCCTCTTCGGCATTAATGTGAAATAACTAGCTCCGCTTTGGGACAGAGCTGCGTCCTCTATGTCGTGCTTTTAACTGTTGATGGGTGGTGCTATCATGAGAAGAACGCTATTATTTCGGAGAGCGATCCCTGGAAAATCTTAACGGTATCATTTGTAGTGTTGGTGTTGTAGAGCGTGAATTTTGTGATCAGACGGTTTTGCGTTGAATAGTGGTTGTAGTATATGCCCATCTCAGATGCTGCAATCTTGGATACAGTGTGGGTACCTTCATGAGTCCAGTATCTTTCCGCTGCGTCCAGAATCGTTACCTGTCCATTTGCAGCAGGTATGAAGATAGCTGCTCCTTGTGTGCCATCATTGAAGTCGAGTATGCCGAGGTAGATCGTCTGCGTGCCTTTCATGATGTTTTGTTGATAGTTTTTCATCATGGCGTACTGTAATGTCCCTAGGTCGACTGCGTTGCCCTCGTGGTGACTGATAGTTTCTGTGGGCGTTTTGAAGTAGTTTTCATGGAACTCGGTTTCGAATGTGGATATGTATCTTGTCCCGTCGAAGACATCGTATGACGGGTTGAGAAATGGGAAGCTGTTTACGGTCGAGGTTTTCATGAATTCGATAACATATGCGTATATGTTTCCGTAGGCTGCGAGCGGTATTGGCTCATTTGCATTTATTCTTGATACCTGAAAGGTCACATTCTGAGACTGGACCTCGCTGTTACTCAGTGTGCGGCTGAATGCTTCAGGTAGGAAGCCATAGGTATACAGTGTTTCGTTTAGTGCTCTCACGTCTTCTGAGAGGACTCCGACGAAGTTCTTCATGCTATTATAATTTGTCTGTAGTTGTTGGTTAGCACTCGCTAGCTCGTTATATCTGTTAGTCAGTGTTTCGTTCTGGGCCTTCAGTTCATTATAATCTGCTTGTAGTGTACCCATCTGTGTTGTTAGTACCTGGTATTGGCTAGAAAGCGTGATGTACCGAAGCTGTATGTCGGCTATTTGGCTATTATAAACCGCGTATCCTGCTCCAAAGCCTAATAGAGCCCCCACAACTATGCCCGTTATTAACAGGGTAAGTGGCTTCTGTTCCATTTTTTTTTCGTATTGAATGATGATAGTATTGGATATAACTTAAATGAATTTCAACTCTATGTTATCTCGCAACGAATGTATGCGCGCGCGTTTGTGCGGATTATCCACACCAGTCGAGGATTATCTTCGTCAGCACTTTAATCGAGCGAGAATAATCGTCTATGTCAACCCACTCGTCCCTACCGCCTGTTGTTGCGAGGTCACCAGCGAGAGGGCCAAAGGCGACATTAGGTATTCCCGCGATGAGTACCGGCGTCCTGAGGTCACTTTTACTGTATAACGGGTTGCTGAATGGTATCTTGCCAGTCACCGCCTCTATCGCTTTCTTTGTCACCTGGACGACGGCGAGTTCCTCACTCATCTCGACCCCTTGCGTCCCTTGTATCCACTCCAGCGCCGGCCTATTGGTGCGTAGGTACTCGTCGGAGTCGTAAAATTTGTTGAGGTATGCCTCGACTTCCTTCATAACGGCGTCTATGTCCTCGTTTGGGGGGAACGTTAGCGAGGCACCGATGACGCAGCTTGGGGGCACGTCGGTTAAGTTTGACATGGTGCCTGAGTGGATGTGTGGGACGAGGAGGTTAGTTGACCTCCCCACTGCGTCGACTAGCGCCTTGTAGTAGACGCGCCTGTTTCTCTCATCGTTTAGCCTGTTGAGAGCGCTGATGATCGCGGCTGCTTTCTCGATGGGGTTGACTCCAAGGTGGTTGAAGGTCGTCTGGACGAACTCGGTCTTCGGCGGTCTCCGCCCCATGACTATAATCCTGAACTTGAGGAGCCCCGAAGTCATCGCCTTAATCTCCTTCAGGCCGAGCTCTGACTCGGCGGGGTGGACGTATATGCCCGCGTCGGCGCGGTAGCCGGCCCTAAGCAGCGCGGCGATACCCCAGGCGTTCCTCTTGGCGCAGGCGCTCATCAGGTAGAGGTCACCACGAAGTCGAGCGCCGGATGCGGCTATTGCTCGGGTCGCCTCGACCATCATAGCGATCCCGGCGAGGTCATCAGCAACGCCCCAACCGTACATCTTTCCTCCCTCCACTATGCCTTCGTGCGGGGGCTTCATCCAGCCCTCTGTATTAATGGGGTCACCGTCTGGATGCGTGATGAGCATGAGGCTTCGCCCGCCCCCGGAGCCGCAAAGTCTGCCGATTATGTGAGTCCTCGGTACCATGTCGATGGTCTCCTTTACTGCGAACTCCTTGCTCAGCTGTACATCGGTGGGAAGTAGTTTCTCGACGTGTACTTCACAGCCTAGCGCGTCGAATCGCTTGGCGAGGTGTTCCTGAAGGGTTTCCTCACCCTCAGGGTAGAGCTTCACTAGGGAGCGAAGATACTCGATGGACTCCGCTCGGTGCTCGTCTATGTATTCGAAGGCTTCGCGTTCGGGCATAGCGCTCCTCAATTC
>JBFYNQ010000116.1:0-25643 GCA_041304265.1 Candidatus Bathyarchaeota archaeon
GATGCGACCCGCCTCGAGGGGCTCGAGAAGGAGTGGCGATACGATGGCGTTCGCCTCATCAACTACTTCGACAGCATGCTCTGGCACGCCGACAGGTTAAATTCCCTCTTCGGGTTCGAACGCGCCCTCGAGGTCTACCTGAAACCCGAGCAGAGGAAGTACGGCTACTACAGCGTGCCCATCCTATACGGCGATAGACTCGTTGGGCGCCTTGACCCTAAAGCAGACCGCAAGCAGAAGAAGCTCATAATGCGGGGTCTCTGGTACGAGGAAGAATTCAAACCCGACGAAGAATACAACGACGCGTTCGGAAAGACCCTTGAAGACTTCGCCAAGTTCAACGGAGCCGAGGAAATAGATTGGCGCCTAGAAAAGACGCCTACTTCTGCTTGATGATGCGGGTGGTGAGCTTCGGCTCGCCACGGACAGACTTGACAGCCTCGACCGCCTCCTTCACCGCCTCGTCATCGCCGTCAAGGAGGAAGAGCTTACAGCCCTCTGCGCCGTCAATACCGCCGCCCCCGATCGGGACGACCTCGACGCCGAAGAGTTCCTTGAACGCCTCCATCTCGGTGATTATGTAGCCGCCTACTACCATCATGCCGCACTTGACGTCGAGTGCTATGTCGACCTTGTTTATGCCCATGCGGTTTGCGGCGTCAGTGAGGTTGATAGGGACGAGCTTCTCGAGGCCAGCCGCGATAATGGTTGTTATTCCGTTGCTCGTGAGGTAGCCCCAGACGGCGCCGATTGTTCCGCCGCCAACTCCACCTAGGAGGATGCCGGCCTGGCCGAAGGGATCGATGGCGTTGGCGCCTTTGATGAAGATGTCACCTGGCCCCATGTCCTTAAGGTACTCGCCGAGCTCGGGAACCTTTGCCGTCTTGACCTTACCCTTCTGGATGACAGTGTGGTCGCCGCGGCCCTTTGCCTCGGTGATCTGAAGGCCGTCCTTAGTGACGACGCCGGCTGTGAACATACCCTTTTCTTTGATCTCCTTGCCGAGGAGCTCCTCGAGGACGTAGGCATTCGTTGTGCTCGTGGCGACAATAATTGTTCCATTCTCCTTCGCGAGCTGGACTATCGGCATGTGGGCGATCGCCTTAGCGATCAGCCTCTTCCCCTCGGATGGGGTGAGTACTACCTCTGCTAGCAAGTCAAATACACCGGTTCTTATGGTAGCCTCGGGGCGATCCATTTAAAAACTTAGCTAAATAAAGCTCAGCAATGCCCCTTATTTTCGGTCTTCTGTAAAGGAAAGGCGCTCTAATACATAATCCGAATAATAATATCACATAATACTCGGGGGATGGTAGCCTCCACGCGAGCGACTTGAGGTAAACGGAAAACACCGGATGTAGTTAGGTGCCGTTTTTAGCTGGAGCATGTAAATCATCACAGCGTAACGGAGACCCACGTTATACTGCGCTCTGCTCCGCCAACGCCTCGGCGAATATTTCGCCGAACTCGGTGAGGCTGATGACCTTCATCTTGCTCCCCTTCTCGGCGTCGATAAGTCCCTTCATCTCTAGCTTCGTGACGATACGACTGAACTTGTTCCGGAGGGTTGAGCTCGCCGCCTTATGGCCGAACCAGCGGATGATATCGCTTATGGACTCTGCCTCGCCGCCGTTCTCTCGAAGGAGTATAAGGAGCTTCTTTTCCCTGTCCCATTCCTTCTCCTCATGCTTTGTATTTGGCTCGAGGCGGTAGCCGGGAAGCTGTATCTCTTTTGGCTCTTTGCTAGCCTGGTTTCGGGCGTTTTCAAACCACTTTTCGAACTGTGGGTCGCCTACTTTGCCCGTTACGTACCACGCGGAGCGCTCT
The DNA here is from genome assembly GCA_041304265.1 of Candidatus Bathyarchaeota archaeon. GTDB lineage: Archaea > Thermoproteota > Bathyarchaeia > TCS64 > TCS64 > UBA8941. The sequence continues at coordinate 1,828 of JBFYNQ010000116.1, forward strand.
GGGGGGACGCTGTAGACGCGTGCGTTACGGAACATGAGAGCGACCGTGAGACTGACGCCCTGGGTGATGTCGGTTGTGCTGGTGACATCGATGAGAACCTCCTCGCCCGAGGCTCTTGCCATATTAACAACGCCGTAGATTGCCTTGAACGCGCTGCGGTGGTCCATAGGGTCGAAGCCTATGAGCTCGGGGTCAAGTATCTCGAGCTTGTCGCGTAGCTCCTCAGCGTTCTTCTGGCTCATGTAACTGAATACCGCGGTCTCATCTGTAGCCTTGGCGTTACTGTAGAGCAGATATAGCTTGGTTATGCCGTGGTGTTTGCTCCAGTATCGTATGCCGTCGAAGGGGCGGCGGAAGTGTGTGCCCACAAGAGCGACTATAATTGTCATATTAACCCCGGCTTTCACTGTATATTATACGGATTGTAACTACATATGATTGAATATATAAAATGTTGTAGATATTTGAGATTATCATCAGACGATTACGTAATAATGGGACAATCCGTTTTTAGTTGAGTGAAAAGTGATTGTCACATTTAATCGATATTCGGAGTATTATGAATGCCGTGGACACGTTCTTATAGCGCGCGGGTTCAGGATGTCACTATCTATCTCAGTCAACTCCATCGGTGGATGATGCTATGAGTGAATCGAAGTCCGTCGCGAAGGTCTACTCCCTCCCAGATTGTAAAAAATGTGAGATTCTAAAAGCGTATATGAAGGAGAAAGGGATACCCTTTGAGGCTAAGTGGTTCGACACGGAGGCTCAGACGGAGTTCGTCATGTTGAACATGTTTGGCAACCCCCCGGTTCTCGTGATGGGTGATCGCCTGGCGTCGGCGGAGAACATGTTCCCCCTTGGGGAGCTGAGCGAGGAAGTTGTGAGGAGTGTTTTGAATGCTTAAGCGGGGCAGGGATCTTCCGGTTGGTCAGACAAATATGGAGCAGTTCTACAGGGCTGAGCGCCTGTGGAAGGGCATGCCGATGGTGCGCACCACCGACGGCTACCTTGTGGAGTGGAATAAGGCGAGGATAGTGGATCAGCTCGTCCGCGAGACAGAGCTGGCTGAAACTATGTTCGGCATACAGCCTCTCAGCCCGTTGAAGGCGGAGAAGCTGAGCGCAGAGGTCGAGAGGCGCATCAAACTCTTCAAGCCCAAGGTTGTCTCCGGCCCAATGGTGAGGGAGATCACGAACAATGTGCTCCTCGAGTGGAGTGAGTCGGAGAACATGCCCGAGCTGCAGGTCTTCAGGAACATCCTGACTCGTGTCGGTGTGCCTGTGGTTGACGCATACGAGATCGATACGGGCAGTGGCTTTGAGGCGAAGGAGAACGCGAATCTTCAGCCGAACCCGGAGACGGTGCATAAGAAGAAGGCGGACAGGCTCAGCAAGGAGCAGTACCTGCTTCTGATGGATCCGACGCTAGCGACGGCGCACCACCAGGGTGACATCCACATTCACACGCTGGAGTACTTCGGTAGCCGTCCGTTCTGTCAGGACTGGGACCTGAGGTACTTTCTCTACTACGGGCTTATCCCAGACGGCTCAGGCTTCAGAAGCAGCGTGGCCGGTCCGGCGAAGCAGCCAGAGGTCGCCATACTTCATAGCGTGAAGGTGTTGGCTGCGGGGCAGACAAACTTCAGTGGCGGGCAAGGCTTCATGTACTACACAATGTTCCTCGCCCCATTCCTCCGCGGCTTACCATATGAGAAGGTGAAGCAGCTCGCGCAGATGATGTTCTACGAATTGACGCAGACCTACGTCACCCGCGGCGGGCAACTCGTCTTCAGCAACATTCAACTACCGATGGGCGTACCGGACATATGGAAGAACGTCCCCGTAGTCATGAAGGGAAAGATAGGTCCTGACACCTACGGCAGCTACGAGGATGAGGTTCAGATGTTCTTCCGCGCCATCACCGAGGTGGCACTTGAGGGGGACTACTGGGGCAAACCGTTCAACTTCCCAAAGAACGAGAACTATGTCTCCCCCGAGTTCTTCAAGCCGGAGTACGACGACCTCTGGATGCTCGTCCACGAGTCCGTTGGTAAGTTCGGTGCGCCTTACTTCGACAACATGCTACCGACATACCGCGGCTACGGCAATGGCATCAGCTGCTACCAGTGCTGCGCATACCAGTTCGCAAACACCCCTGAGACTGACCCCAAGTTCCACGAGAAGCTGAACTTTGATGAGGGGCAGCACTTCAGCATGGGTGGCTGGCAAGTCGTCAGCCTCAACATGCCCCGCATGGCATACCGCGCCAACGGCGACTACGACAAGCTGCTGGAGGCGGCGCAAGAGAACATGCGTATGGCGATCGACGTCTTCAAAGCGAAGCAGTTCTGGATGAAGAAAGCCCTCGCCAACAACATGGTGCCTTTCGCCACGCAAACCCCGCGGGATCCACGCACGGGAAAGGTGGGACCGCCGGCCGTCGACTTCAGCGAGCTGGTGAACGTCATCGGCGTCGTGGGAGTCAACGAGATGGTCCAGCACTTCACGGGGAAGCAGCTGCACGAGGACTCCGACTCCGTAAAACTGGCGGTCAGGCTACTGCTTGACATGGAGAAGTACAGGAAGGGGCTTGAGATGAGGAACGGGTTCAAGGTTATGCTGGCTCGTACGCCCGCGGAGTCCACTGCACAGACCTTCGCCGTGTCCGACCTCGTCTCGCCGTCCTACAAAAAGTTCGCCGTGAGCACGGTGAAGGGCGACATGGAGGGCGCGGCCTCGATATACAAGGGGAAGCGCGACTTGCCCGTCTACTACAGCAACGGCACACACACCTACGTCGGCGCCAAGATCCCACTCGGGAAGAAGATAGACATCGAGCACAAATTCTTCCCCATACTCAGCGGCGGCAACATCTTCCACGCCTGGCTCGGCGAGGCGTGCAGTGACCCGGAGGCTCTCTACAAGTTGACTCAGCGCATCTGCAGGAACAGCCAGATCGGGTACTTCAGCTACACGAAGGACCTGACGGTATGCAGCAAGTGCGCGAGCACATCGGCGGGGATGCTCAAGATGTGCCCAAGTTGCGGCTCGGAGAACGTCCGCTGGTGGAGCAGGATCACTGGGTACTACACGGATGTGACGGGGTGGAATGAGGGCAAGCGCGCGGAGCTCATGGACCGTTACCGCGTCACCATCTAAACTTTAATACTTTCTTTTCATCACCGCAAGACTACTTTTTTTAGGATTTTAATCACTATCATCATCGCTTCTACTGATTCTCGCTTATCAAACCAGAGAGTAGAACCGCTCTCGCCCGCTGCCTCAGCTTATATCTGCTGAACCAGATCATTTTCCATGACCGACTTTTCGAAGGTTGACTGCTTCATCCTCGATAGGATGTCAGAGACGCGACTCCCCGGCGTGAGCCTCGCCGCCGTTGAGAACGGCAAGGTTGTCTACACCCGTGGCTATGGGTTGCGTGACGTGGCGAAGGGCAAGCCAGCGACTCCCGATACTATCTTCTGCATCGGGAGTATCACGAAGTCGTTCACCTGTATCGCTATAATGCAACTGGAGGAGAGGGGGCTTCTTAGCGTCGACGACCCAGTGGAGATGCACCTACCCATCAGGTTCCACGCCAAAGGAAAGCCCGTTAAGATCAGACACCTGATGAGCCATACCAGCGGCATTCCCGCGACGGCCTACGCGGAGGCGGCGATACGCAACGCGATGAAGTCGGCGGATACTTACCTACCCCTCGCGTCGGGGGCGGACATGTACACCTTCCTCGACGGTGCCGAGGAGTGGGCGAATAACGCCCCGGGAGAGCGCTGGTATTATCTAAACGAGGGCTTCCGCCTCCTCGGCGAGATAGTCGAGAAACTCAGCGGCGAGAAGTATATCGACTACATCAAAGCACACATACTAGATCCCCTTAACATGGCGCGCAGCACATTCAGCCCAGACGCTGTTGATGCTGACCCCGACGCCGCAACCCCCTACATAGTCACACGCACCGGCGAACAAGTACCTAGTACCTACCCCTACGGCATCGTCGGCAGCGATGGTGGCCTCGTTAGCAGCGCCAACGAGATGGCGGAGTACCTCAAGATGCTCCTCAACAAGGGCAAAACGGGCAGGAAGCAAGTGCTATCAGCCGCCTCCCTCGCCGAGATGACGAAACCACGCATAAAGACCCCCGACCAGCCATGGATCACCAAGACTGTGCGCCACTACGGCTACGGCCTCGGCATCAATGTAGACCCGAGCGGCCCTACGGTCATCAGCCATGGAGGCAGTGTCTCCACCGCAACAGCCCAGATCGCCTTCATCCCCGAGGAAGGCATCGGAGTCATCGTCCTCGCAAACGGCACCGGCTACCCTCTCGCCACCATCGCTGACTACGCCCTCGCCGCCCTTGCCGGCCGCAACCCTGACCAGCTCCCGGCCATACGCTTCGAAAACACACTCACTGACCTCACCGGCAACTATGAGACCTACAAGCACACAATGAAGGGACGCGTCACCCGCCGCGGCAGCATCCTCCAGCTCGATACTGGCGACAAGTACCGCGACGTCGCTGTCCCACTAATACCCCTCGACTGGGAGTCACCCACCAAGACCTTCGAATCCCCCATCGGCGAGCGCAAGCAGATTGCCGAGTTCTACACAATAGATGGTGAACAATACCTAATCTACGAGCGCTACAAGTTCAAGCGCGTAGGCAAGAACCCATAACTATACCGCCTTAGCCTCGACCGCCTTTTTTCATAAGAGAAGACATAAGCCATCAATCGAATAGATCAACACCTCAATCTTTTAACCGACAAAACTGACAACAAGCCATGAGTCAGAAGACCCAACTCGGGGCGGAGCACCTGCTCGCCCTCATCAGGGAACGCTATGGCGACCGCCTCACACCCAAGGAGCTCGACGAGGTACGTGCTAGCCTCACCGCTATACTCGACGGAGCCGCTATCATGCGCGCCGTAAAACTAGAGAACAGCGACGAGCCCAACCAGACCTTCAAGCCGGAGGGCGACCCGGAGTGAAGTCCCCCGTCTTCATCCCCATCTCCAAGCTATCCAGGCAAATTAAGGCAGGGAAGCTATCCCCCGTGGAGCTCGCCGAGACCTTCCTCGACCGCCTCGAAAAGAAGAGTCCCCGCCTTAACTCCCTCGTCACGCTCACCCGGAGCCTCGCTCTAAAGCAGGCTAGGAAGGCGGAGAAGGAGATAGAGGAGGGCCACTACCGAGGACCACTCCACGGTATACCTTGGGGCGCCAAGGACCTGCTGTCCACTAAGGGCATCCCCACTTCGTGGGGCGCCGAGCCCTTCAGGAATCGCGTCATTGACACGGACGCAACTATCATCATAAAACTCCGCGAAGCCGGCGCCGTCCTCTGCGCCAAGCTCGCCATGATAGAGTTCGCCGGCGGAATGGGATACCGACAGCCCAACGCCTCACTCACCGGTCCCCCACGCAACCCATGGAACCCTGAAACTTGGACCGGCGGCTCCTCAAGCGGCTCCGGGGCTGCCGTTGCCGCAGGACTCATCCCATTCGCCATAGGCTCCGAGACATGGGGCAGCATCCTCAGCCCCGCCAACAACTGCGGCGTCTCCGGGCTCCGACCTACATACGGGCGAGTCAGCCGTCATGGAGCCATGGCGCTCTGCTGGACTCTCGACAAGCTTGGGCCACTCGCCCAGACGGCGGACGACTGTGGCGTCATACTCGAAGCCCTGGCGGGGCCTGATCCCCTCGACCCGACCACAATTCCGAAGCCGTGGCACTACAATCCACGTTCCCCTAAACACAGACCACGCATTGCTGTCCTCCGCGGAGTGGCCGACGACGCAAATCCCGAGGTCAAGGAGAACTTCGAGAATGCCCTCAAGGTTATTCGCAGTTACTCAAACGTCGAGGAGATCGAGCTACCTGATCTACCCTATGAGGCGATCACCCGCACCATCCTGAACGCGGAGGCGGCGAGCGCCTTCGAGGACCTCGTGGAAAACGGCACGGTGAGTAATCTCACTGCCCCCGAGGACCACTGGGGACCCTACGCGCGCACGGCTCTCCTCGCCACCGACTACCTGCGCGCTATGCGCCTCCGCACGAAAATGGTCAAGGTTATCGCGGAAGCAATGGCGTCCTACGACGCAGTCGCTGCACCGAGCGCCAAGAAGCCAGCGACCCCGATAACAGAGGAGTTCCGTAAGGTCGCCCCCGGCGCCACGAAGGACATCATGGGCGCGGTCGGAAACGGCTGCGGGCTCCCCGCCATAAGCGTCCCTAACGGTTTCACAGAAGCGGGGTTACCAACTGGAATCCAGTTCATGGGCAAGCCTTACCAGGAGAACACTGTCATAGCCATAGCCAGAGCTTATCAGAGCCTCACTGACTGGCACATGCGTCACCCGGAGGAGGACTAGATGACTCCCCCGGTCACGGGCTCTATCACCTTCTTCTACTACGACGACCTCGAACGTGCTGCCCGCTTCTATGGCGAGACACTTGGATTTCAGCTCGTCAATGACCCCGGCTTCGCCAAGGTCTACCATGTAGGCGCCGGGATACACGTGGGGCTCGTCGACGGGCACCGGGGCTCTATGAAGCCCACGAAGGACAAGCCAGTAATGCTAAGCCTCTTCGTAGACGACGTAGACGCATGGTACAGGCACCTCCTCGCCAAGGGGCTAAAGCTCAATCCGCCCACTGAGCCCGGTTACAACCCGATGCGCGTCCTTATCTTCAAGGACCCCGAAGGCTACACCCTAGAGTTCCTCCAGTGGCTCACACCAAACGGAAAGATGGCGTAGCACCGCTTAGCCCCAACCTTAAACGCGGGGCGAACCACACCCTAATGGGATGAAGGCTACTGGGTTCACCCTCAGGTACATAGCTATTTACGCGGTAGTTTTCGCCGCCGTTGTATGGGTGTTCAGCGTCATACCCTCCAGTGGCGTAGAAGCCGCCACAGCGCAGACCTCAACCTGGTTCCTTGCACTCCTCGGGCACGCGACGACCTGGGTGCAGGCCGACGGGTATACAACTCTCACCCTCGCGGGGCAGCGCGACGTAACCGTAACCATCGTGCGCGAATGCACCGCCCTCAACGTCTTCGGTGTCATGACCGGGCTCATACTCCCCCTACAGGCAAATTGGATACGAAAAGTGAAGGGCATAACAGTTGCAGGATTCCTACTATTCGCCCTGAACATCCCCCGGATAGCCTTAACCGTCTACCTCACAGCCTACGATACCTGGCCCTTCACGCTAATCGCAGAGAGGAGCCTCGACACTTACCACTACCCCATAAGCTTCGCCTTTGGCGTCATAGGCGTCGCCGTGACGATACTCGCCGTCTCGAGACTGACAACCCCCGAGCTAGAAAAAACCCTGCTGGGGATCGTTGACAAGACCGTAGGCTCTAGCGACCAAGCTTCTCGAGATTCCCCTTGAGCCCGCCCTCAACAACTCGGCGTCGGAACCGACTATGTACTAGCGCCACACCGGGTTTACTAACTCTACTTAGTGATCGACAGCCTCACGGCGCATCCACGTTGACCCTCGGACGCCAAGTCGATGTCTAGAATCGATTAACGCTTACTAGGCGAGGGTAGTCTGAAAACCTGGTTAAGAGGAGTTTACTCTTCCTCTTCCTTCTTCTTCTTCGGGGCCTTCTTGACCTCGACGTCCTCTTCCTTTCTGATGCTTATGGCGATGGTGGAGACATTTCTCTTCCCGCCGTCCTGGCCCTCGAGTTCTTCTGTCCCAATTTCTACCTCGGGTTTTGTGACACCTGATAAGAACCTGTTCCTACAGACCTCGGCGACATCGACCGCGGTGCTGATAGCTTGGCCTCTCGCCTTTAGTACGACGCCGTCTGCGCCTTTCTGGTTAAAGGCTGTGAGAACTGCCATTACGTAGGTCATTACGGGTTTGCTGCCGATGTAGATGATGCTGTCTTCTGTCATGTCGATCATGTAGACGTAGCTACAGTGCTTAAAAAAGTATAGAGTCTCTCCCGTTGTATGAATGAAGACGCTGAATTGGTTCTAGCGTTGAAGAGGTACGAGATGCATCCAACTTTTTAGGAGTAAGATACAACATCTACCCATGTCGGTTCTCGACTCATTCATGAGGCGAGCGTTCGATCTCGCGGCTTCTGCAGCCTCCAAGGGTAACCACCCATTCGGCGCCGTCCTCGTCTACTCAGGCGAGGTCACACTCACCGCCGAGAACACTGTTAACACGAGCATGGATCAGACGCGTCACGCCGAATTAAACCTAGTCGCTGAGGCACGTAGAACCTATCCCCGCGATCACCTCTCCGAGTGCACGCTCTATGCGAGCACCGCTCCCTGCCCCATGTGCGCCTACGCTATCTGGGAAGCAGGGATAACGCGGATCGTCTATGGCGTAACATACGAAACATTCGCTAGACTCGTAACAAAGGGCGCCCCCTACATCCCTATAGAGGAAATCTATAAGCAACTCAAGACACCCGCCGAAATCATCGGTGGATTGCTAGAGGAAGAAGGGACAAGGATATACCGGCAATGGCCAAAGAAGTGAATCTTACAGCTCGGTCTTGGCGCAGGTGATCTTTGCTAGGACCTCGTCCGCTGCCTTAGCCTCGAGCTTAATGGTGAAGAGGTTGCCGGGAGTCCTCAGCTTGAGCTTGGTGACCTCGCCGAGCTTCTTGACTTTGCACTCGCTCGCCTTCTCGGATATCTTGAGGAACTCGTCTACGTTTGTGATCTCTTTCGGCATAGCCTACACCGTGTCTTGACAAATGAAATGGAGGAGGATATTTAGCCTTTCGGTCAGGCTAGACCTCGAACTCTTCGCCCTGTTTAGGCGCGGTCGCCTTTAGGCCTACCTCGTCCTGTGCCCATTGGGCTAGGAAGTCGCAGCTGTCTGGCTCGCCGTGGATAACATATAGGTCCGGCTTACCCTTGAGTCCCTTTATGAAGTTCTGGAGGGGCGTCGCTCCTGTGTGGCTGCTGAAGTCGAAGTGGCGAACCTTTGCGAGGACCTTCTCGTCCCTCTCGGCGACGTTGAAGGTGCCCTGCTCGAGGAGCTTATTGCCGCCTGTGCCGGGAACCTGGAAACTGACGAGGAAGATCGCGTTCTCTGGGCGGAAGCCCAATTTCTCCATATAGAAGACCGCAGTGCCTCCCTGAAGCATACCACTCGGGGCGACGATGACGTCCGCCTGGCTGATCGCCTTGCGCCTGTCTCTCCAACCCCTGACTTCTTGGACGCGCATACAAGCCTGCTCGAACTGTGCCGGAGTTTTTACCGAGTCCTGCTTGTCTAGCAGTATGCGGTCAACCGCACGCGCCATTCCGTCAATGACCATAGTGCCCTCAAAGCCGTGCGCATGGAGAATATTGAACATCTCCTGGCTCCTGCCCACCGCGAATGCGGGGACGAGGACCTTGCCGCCCTCGTTCACCACGTCCTTTACGGCTTTCACGAAGTCGATCTCTAACTGCTTTCTATCTGGGTGATCGTGCGTCGCGTAAGTCGACTCGATTACTACGGCGTCATACTTCTTCTTCGGCACCTTCGCGGCGGTGCAGATCCTAGTCTCCACCGTATTGAAGTCACTAGTGTAGAGTATGTTCTTCCCGTTTGTCTCGATGTCGACCATTGCTGAGCCGGGGATGTGCCCCGCATTCTGCAAACTGAAGTTGATGTCCTTGAGTTTGACCTCCTGCCCGTAGGCGAGGTCGTTCTTCTGCTTCATCATGTTGTCAAGCTCGATGTACTCGAAGGGCAAGTAGTAGTTGTTGAGCTTGATCATGTCTTCGATGAGTAGCTTCGATATTTCGGCCGTCGTAGCCGTGCAGAAGAGTGGCTTCTTCTCGCTGAGGTAGAACATAGGAACCCCGCCGCTATGATCGAGGTGTGCGTGCGCGAGTACGATTCCGTCGAGGTCCTTCGCCCTTACGTGGGCGGGGAACTCGGTCGGCTCGCCGATCTTGACACCGTATTCTAGTAGTAATTTGGCCTCATTCGTCTGAAGGAGAACCGCATTACGGCCTACCTCATGGGTTCCACCCATGAATCCTAACTTTACCATTGCTATCTATACCTATCCTAGGCAACGAAGCGACCCGCTTTTTTACAGGCATGTACGCCCACGGATCGTCGAGTCCTTTCCCCGGCTACCTATCTGGTGTCCTGGGGGGACGGTGCATCCTTCCTTTTGATGCACTTATACCTTGCTGCTTATTCATCACTTAAAAATCTGATGGACGGTGCACCCACCGATTTGGGCTCATTTCCGGGTCTTGAGGGTGTTGGATAGGGCTTGGTAGGCGTCGCTTGTCCAGGGATCGTTGCTCCAGATTGTGGTGAGGTTTATGCGGGCTTGGTTGCAGGCCTCCATGAGGGTGGACTCGACCTCATCGTCGAGGTCGCCTTTTCCTCTGTGGATGTAGACGGCTCTGTGTCCGCTCTTGGTCACGTATTCGGCGACAGCGCCGGCGGTGTAGAGAATCGTCTCATGGTCTAGTGGGGTCGCTATCTCGAACTGGCTGAGGGGATAGGTCTCGGATAGGTCTGCTGGCACAACTCCGTATGGGGCGGCGTAGAAGCAGAAGTGGAGTCCCTCGGTGCCTTCCCCCATCTCGTTATATAGGTGCTGGCGTAGTCGCCTGTACTCCTCACTTCCATCGAAGGGACGGTGGGGAGGCGTAGTTATGAGTAGTAGCGTATCAGCAGCCGTAGGTCTCTGATAGTTATCCCTGAGGAGGCGTTTGTATCGTGTAACCTCGGGGCGGGCTAGGCTGTGCTGGTCGTAGTAGAAGACGCCGTGACCCTTGAACGCCGGGCTTCCCCTCTCGAGGTCGTCTCGGTACTCACCGAGGCGCTTGAGGGCGGATGTCATCGCTGGGTGTCCCCTGGCGCGTCTCTCGACGAGGTCGTAGAGGCTCCCCTCGTGGATCGCCTGCTTGACGGCGTCGATCTCTGCCATGCAAATGTGTAGGTTGTGCTCGGAGAGGAGTCGCTCGCGCTCCGCTTTCGTCGCATTCTTGAGTCCGTCGGCGCCGTGTTGCCTGCAGACTGGGCAGCTGCATGGGAGGTAGTTTACGTCCTCGAGGCGGAGAGTGCCATGGGGTGTCATATAGCGCCCGTCCTTCGCGTAGAGTGCGTAGCTGGCGGAGTCGAATAGGTCGCAGCCTAGAGCCGCGGCGAGGCTGAACATCATTGGGTGTCCAGCACCGAAGAGGTGGAGGGGACGATCCGGGGGCAGGTTGCGCTTTGCTATCGCGATCATGTCGACGAGTACAGGAAACATGTAGCGCTCCATGACCTCAGTGGGGCTGCCAAGGGCATGTATCTGGAATGGCATCGCGCCGATGCTCTTTGCCGACTTTGCTACTAGATCCAGATGCTTGCCCCCCTGCACTGGTCCGACCCAGAGGGCGTCGCTGTCCTCGATGATAGGTAGCGCCGCCTCGGCTCGGCGAAGCGTCTCGTCGACCGTGAACTCGACCTTCTCGCGGGGGACGTCCCAGCCTGTGGGTATGTCGAGGATGACGGCTATGTCGCTCCCTATCTTCATCTGGTACTCGATGATCTCGGGTTGCGTGACCTCTACTTCGCCATAGACGAGTATCTGATAGGCTCCAGAGTCCGTCATGACGACCCCGTCATAGTCGAGAAGCTTATGTATATCGAGATTTGAGACGGAGCCGAAGTTACGCTTGGCGAGGTAACTGTTCGTGATGACTATGTCAGCGTGGAACTCCTTCCTCATCTTTTTCGGCGGGATGACCTGAGTGAGAGGGTTGATGACGGGCATGAAGGCGGGGGTCTCTACCGTGCCCCCTTTCGTCTTAAGGTGTCCGATCCTCCCCATGAGGTCCCTATCCCTGAGCTCAAATGCCATATTGTGCTGGGATGAGTGACGCCGGGTATTTCACCTTGGCGGAAAGAATGGATCGACCCACAGAGGAAAACGCCCACTGTATGCAGTTGAAAAAAATTGGGGCTCTTATCCGCCCTGTGTCTCTGCCTTGAACCTCGCGAAGATGTCTCTGACCCTGTCGGCGGCGGGACCCGTACCCTCGATGACGCCGGTCTCGTTGAGCCTTATCTTGCCCATGACGATGATTATTCTTGCCTCAGGGACGATCTGGACCATGTTGGGGAACACCTTCTCGAGCCTCTCCTTCAACCCCTCGAGGTTGAAAGGCCTCTCGGAGGCGAGTATGCGGGCTACACTGGCGCCGGCGATGAAGACTCTGTGCGCCTTCCCGCGCTCCGTGTTCACATTGCCTAGGCAGATGCTCAGCGTGTTCTGGTCGTAGCCGAGTAGCTCGCCGTCGTAGGACTTGCCTGCGATGTCGAAGACCGCGACGGGCTTGCCCACAAGGAGGCCGAGTTCCTCGAAGAATTTCCTGCTGGTTACAGCCGCCATCTCTCTAACCTCTAGACCACAGATACCCATCCCATATATAAAAATGCCAAAGTCTGCCGATGGGTGGATTTGCTGTTAATCTATGGGTTGAGCCGCCTGAAGGTTGGAGTGTAGTCCTCGCCGCCGCCCTCCTTAGCCTTCATAGCCTTCATGAGGGCGGTTGCCTCGGCGGGCGTCTCGGCGCGCCCGTAAACGCGTAGGGTTCGGAGGTCGGTTCTGCCGTTGCAGTTAGGGCATGTGCGGGTCTGGTTCGCGGTGTTTGCGAGCATGAGTTCGCTGCAGCGCGGGCACCTCACGACTATATACATCATAGTTCCCTCAGTAGCGCCTCGGTCTCGGGGTGGCTCATCCAGTCTACCTCGCCGTGGGTAGGCTCGACCTCACCGTCGAGCGCCGCCATAATTAACCTTACAGTGTCCTCGGGATCCCCGCTTGTTGTGTCTATCTCGAGCACCTTGATGGGTTCCTGCGCGGCGAGGGCGTCAACGAGGCACGTGCCGAGCAACTCGGCCTCGACGTTCTCCCTGACTTTGCGGGTACTGTAGCCGCGTGCCTTCAACTCCCCCCTTAGCACCCACGGTGCGCGCCGGAGGACAACCGTGAGGCTCGTATCATCGCGCGGCGCGACCTCGGGCGAGTAGTGGCCGTCTATAACTATGTCCCCCGAGGTGCTCGCGACTATGTTCAGTATAGCGTGCCTGAGTGCCCTCATGTCCGCGATCGTCGTGGCACGCCCTTGGTCCCAGCCCTGACTGAGGCCACCATCCTTGACGAGGCGGGTCAACTCGATGTGCTCAGCGTGCAGTTCCGCGGCAAGGAGGGTAGAAACAGTCGTCTTGCCCGTGCCCGGTACTCCGGTGACGACTATGAGTTGCCGTTCGACCATTTCGGATTCCGCTTAGGGCTTTTCGCTTTCTGCCTTCATCTTTAGCATGTCGCCGATGGTCTTCGCGCCCGTCGCCTTCGCCAGAATCTTCCCTTTATCCGTGTCGATCCTCTCCACGATGTCGAGGCTGAGATACTTTTTGATCTTTGAGATCAGCCTGTTGTCAGGCGTCAGCTCCTGCTTCTCGAGATTCTTTACGACAGACTCCTTTTCCTGCATCTTCTTCGCGAGATCCTTTTCACTGAGACCTAGCTTCTGACGCGCCTTCCTGATCTCCTTACCGTAATCTTCGATAAGTTCGAGTGATTCGACTGTTTCGACGTCGTTTCTCACTCGTTTTCGTGGTGCGGGCTGGGGGCTCGTCTGAACCCAGCCGCTCGGCGCAGCCTTGACAGGCGCTGGCCTGCTAGTTCCCCACTCACTTGAGCCGAACTGAGCGCACTTGCCACAAACCGTGAGCTTAGCGCCCTCTATCACTTGTCTCTGGGGTGGCCCCATTATCTCTTTTCCACAAACCTCGCATCTCATGGCGGAGCCTCACATATGAGGCGAGAAATCAACTTATAAAGGAAAGCGTCTCCGAAAAGCCGGATGATGCCGTTTCTCCACATCGTCCACTGCCCTATTCACCTTCTCGAAGAACTACGCGCACGCCAAGTTTGAGGTGGCGCTCGACCCGAAGATGTGGCGCGCAATACTGGAGACCTCAACGGGGGGCTCTAGAACCTCATCTAGAGCACGAAGACTAGGCTGAGAAGGAGCAGACCAGCAACACCTAATAACGGATTGTTCACCCATCTGAGGTGAAATGGATGCTGACCTGAGGCGGATACGCGCCGTTGCCGATTTCCAGTATGGTCGGGGGGCTGGCGCCGCCCTCTTCCCAGACAAGGTGCGCATCGTCCACTCCCGCAATACGGGGCGGATCAGGCACATCTACATCGATAAGGAGCTTCAGGCGACCTTCCGTCCGACCGACGGCGTCTTCACACTCACGATGGCAGCCGCCAAACGCCTCATCGAGTTGGTCCCCGATCTCAACTATGTCGTCGAGGTGACCGAAGACGCTGCCGAGTTCGTGGCTCAGGGAAAGAACGTCTTCGCCAAACACGTTACATGCGTTGGGGATAAGTTACGCCCCGGAGACGAGGTCATAATAACCTCAAAGCAGGGCGTGATAGGCGTCGGAAAAGCGCTCCTCCTAGCCGAGGAAATGAAGGCGTTCAAGACCGGTGTAGCCGTAAGGACCCGCCGAGGATCGGAGACGGACGCCTAACTACTTCTCGAACTTGTCGCCGAGCTTCGTCTTCTTCCGCGTTTCACCCTTGCTGAAGTGGGCGAGGCGGACAGCGGAGTCGTTTCCCTTCTCCATCTCCCTCGCCTCATCGGCAGTCTTCGCTGCTTGTCGGAGCAGCTCATGTGCCGCGGCGAGAATAGGTAGGTACCTCTCCGGCTCCTCGACCTTGAAGGTGCCCTCGGTGCTGAGATTCGCGACGCGGCGGCTTGCCTCGAATGCCGCCATTGCCTTACCCTGTGCAAATGGATTCAGTATATGAGCTGCTGCGAGGGCCGCCTCCTTCTCGATAACCACCTGTGGCAGCGTCGGCTTCTCGCCCTTCCCGATCTGCTCGATGACCTTGTCAAGTTCCTGCTGAACTATCCTTAACGAGCCGGTGACTGCGAGAACCCTTATAGCGTCCGCGTTGAAGAGCGCCATCTCGACGGGATCGAGGAAGCTCTGCTTAGCGCCAATCATCGGGTCGTTAGTGACGACGATGTATCCGACGCCTTCAACTGGGTTCTCTTTCAGCGTTTTCCTGCTCGGCTCGTCGGAGACGACGATGATGGGTTTACCTGAGACTCTGAGTGCCTCGCGCGCCTTTGTAGGCCCAGGCATAGCGGCGTTCGGTGAAACTACGACGTAGAGGTCCGAGGGGATGCCTAGTGCCAATTTCGCCACCTCCAGTGAGGCATCCTCCTCCATGCTAACACTCGAGGAGACGACCCTCATCTGAAGGTCCTTACGCCCACTCCTCTCGTCGAGTAAGGCGTCAATCAGCGTAGTAGTTGCGATGTACCCGATCTTCACGAAAGTGACCTTAACCACAGGAATCACGGCTCTGAATACGCTTCTCCTAGACGATTATAAAAGAAATTCCTCGAATGATTGCGTATGCGACAAACTGCGAAAGGGCTCCGTATATTGAGGCGTACGGTGAACCATTAACCGAAACAGTTTAAAAATTACCTATATAACTCCGACATTTGACTTATTCATACAAACATCTAGTGCAACAGTGATCATCGCATTGCTCGGATGATGTAAAACGGGGTAGCCTAAACCCGGAAAGATAACCCGCCTGATAAAATGGTAATTGAAACATCTATCCAATCGACGCAGCATCTACACTTCAGAGGTATAGGGCATGTCATTCGATAAAAGGTGGGCAGGCTCAGATTCCCCGCCCCTTGGCAAGGCACTAAAGGATATGATTAATCCCCCGGGTGCGCTCAAGCCGCGCATGGAATACGCCACGAAGCGGATACAGACGCAGGTTCAGAAGCTGGACCGCGAGTCCCAGCGCATGGCCGAGAGGGATAAGAGTCTCTTTGCCAAGGTCGTCGATGCCTACCAGAAGCACGACACCCCACATGCAAACATCTACGCGAGGGAACTCGCCGAGCTCCGGAAGATGCAGAAGACGATACTCAACGCGAAACTCGCCCTCGACCAGATAATGATGCGCATCGAGGCGGTGAGCGAGCTAGGTGACATCGCTTACACGCTGCTACCCGTAATCGGCGTCATGCGCGACGTCATGATTGGGATGTCAAGCGTCAACCCCCAGATAGCCAAGGAGATGGGTGAGATCAGCAACATCCTCAGCGGTATAGTAATGGACGCTGGGGCGACGGGTGGTATGACCCTCAACTTCGAGTCCGCGAATGAGGACTCCGCCAAGATAATGGAGGAGGCCGCCAGCGTCGCCGAGTCTAGGATGAAGGACACCTTCCCCGAGCTACCTAAGGACGGCAGACTCCCTACCTAGGCAACCATTTTATCCGCCGAAGCGAAGCCGTTGGTGAGCCAGTTGAAGGTATCGATAAGCCTCGGCGGAAGCCTCCTCACCCGCACCATGGACGCCGCTTCCTATAGCCAATACGCGAACGTCCTCAGACGCTTACACGATGGGGGGCATACGGTTGTCGTTACCTGTGGAGGCGGCAGACCCGCCCGCCAATACATCTCGATAGCCAAGGATTTGTACTCCTCACGGAGCCTCCAGGACAACCTGGGGATACTGGCGACACACATCAACGCCCTCCTACTTATTGCTGCGTTAGGCGACGCCGCAGATCCGCGGGTGCACCGCAGAGCCGATGAGGTGAGACGCCACCTCGGTGAACGGATACTAGTAGGCGGAGGCCACAAGCCGGGAAGCAGCACAGACTACAGGACTGTTATATTCGCTGAAGCGATCTGCGCGGACCTGATTATCAACGCCACCGATGTCCCCGGTATTTACGATAAGAACCCCAAGACCCACCCAGACGCCCACAAACTTGATACGCTTAGCTACGCGGAACTCGAGATAATAGTCAAGGCGAACACGCGTCAGGCACCGGGCGAGTATGGACTTTTTGACCTTAAGGCGGTCAGGCTCGCCGGAAGGCTTGGCATACCCCTCATCTTCGTCGATGGTACAGACCCTGAGGAGATAATAAGAGCGGTTACGGGCGGTCATTATGGCTCGACGGTCCGCTGAGCCATCTGCTAAACTTAGAAACGTTACTTAAATTGCAGTTAAATCACGTTCATCGCCAAGAAAAAATGGTTATTACCGGTCCAGACTGAAAACACTAAAGATAGATGAAACGAAGTCTAAACTACTCCTTTTTCGTTGGAAGGGTGCTGAAGCAACCATCAAGACAAGGTAACCTATATATGGCGTGATCCATAGAAGGTGCGTCGAGGCCGAGGAAACATGAGTGGAAACGCCCCCCTAGACAGGCTACGCGCGCAGAGGATGCTTGAGCAGCTCGAGAACCTGCAGGGGCGTGGCACCGAACTCGTCAGCGTCTACGTACCCCCTGGCAAGCAGGTTTCTGAAGTCATGAATGATCTCAGAAACGAGTGGGGCACAGCCGTAAACATCAAGTCTAAGACGACGCGAAAGAACGTACAGGACGCTTTGACGAAGGTCATGGAGCGCCTCAAGCTCTTCAAGACCATACCACCCACCGGCGTGGCCATATTCGCGGGCAACATCGCGAGCAACCAGCTCGGCGTTGGTGACATGCAGACCTTCGTCATAGTCCCCCCCGAGCCAATCAGCATATACTACTACCGCTGCGAGCACCAGTTCCTTCTCGATCCACTATTCAACATGCTCGCAGCCAAGGACATCTACGGCCTCGTCGTCATAGACTCCAAGGAGGCTATCTTCGGCTTCCTCAAGGGCAATCGAACCGAAATTATAAAGGAATACAGCAGCGGGGTTCAGGGTAAGACGCGCGCTGGAGGACAGTCGAGCCGGCGCTACGAGCGACTTCGGGACATGCATCTTAACGAGTGGTACATACGACTCGGCGGCTATTTTACCGAGCACTTCCGTGGTGTCCCCGGTCTAAAGGGTATGATTGTCGGTGGTCCCGGTCCCACGAAGGAGGACTTCATTAACGGCAATTATCTCCACTACGAGCTCAAGGACAAGGTGCTCGCCCAAATAGACACCGGTTATACGGGGCCTGAGGGCATCAAGGAGCTCGTCAACCGCAGCCGTGACATTATGAAGGACGCCCGCTACTACGAGGAGCGCAAGAACGTCCAAGAGTTCCTCAAGCACCTCGGTGCCGACGACGGCCTTGGTACATATGGTGAGCAGGAGATATTCCAGGCACTCAAGGGGCAGAACGTCCAGCTCCTCCTCATAAGCGAGAACGTCCGTCGGACCCTATTCAGGCTCAAGTGCAAGGCGTGCGGTCACGTGGAGAACAAGGTAGTCGACAACGAAAAGGCCGTCGATTTCGAGTCCAACCTCTCCTCATTCAAGTGCTTAAAGTGCGGCGGCGAAGTCGAGCTTCTTGAGAAGAAGGACCTCATCGAGGCGCTCATCGAGATGGCGGAGGCGGCGAACGCGCGTGCTGAGCTCATCTCCGGTAACACGGAGGAGGGCGACATGCTCCTCCGCAGTTTCGGAGGCCTAGCCGCGGTGACGAACTACCGGACATTCTAGCCCTTTCTCTTCTTTAGGTAAACATCTATTACCGGATCTACACACTCCCATCCCCCGTCCTCGGCAAGGACCTGCCTATCCTCTTCAGAGGTCGGTACGGTCTCGAAGCTGCATCCCTCGTCCCCAAGTATCATGTTCTTTGTATGTATCATCTTCTTCGAGGGGTCGGTGGCCATTGTCTTTGCGGGGTCAATTAGGCAGTAGAGGGCGCCGAGTTCAGGCTCGCCCAACTCCATCATTACCTTGCCTAGCTCGCATAGCTCCGGTTTGCCCTCCCTGCGCTCCCAGAAGCCGTACCGTGGGAGCCCCTGGTGACCTGCCGCTGTCCAGTTAGCGACGTTGACTCCGTACTTCTTTATCGACTTGAGTATCAGTCTCTTTCCCTCTTCCCAGCCAAATTCGTCTACGAGTGTCCGGGCATAGGAGAGATGTAACAGCGCGAGGCGCTGGGTGACGACCTTGACCTCGTTCTCCGCCTCGTTCAGCGGCACCATCTTCTCGGGCAACTTGATCGATCGACCCTGTGGACTGGGGCAATAAATGGTTTAGCCTGTAGAGGTGGGTATCCACCACTCCCCACCACGCTCCGTGGTGATGTACTCGGGCCATCTCATATCGACGGGGGCCTTGAAGTCCTTCGGGAGCAGTGGTGGGACCCACTTGGAGCCTCCTATGCCTCCACCTGTTCTCTCCTCGAACTCCTTCCTGCACCGGGCAAGCTCCGCCGGCTTAGTGAGGAGATCCACCAGAGTCGCCCCGATCACCTTACCTCCAGTGAATATCATGGAGTCGATCGTGGCGGGATAACCAGCCATCGCGTTGCCCGCCCAGTGGGGGTATGTGTATCCGGGCTTCGGCGCCTTGAGTACGGCCTTCGCCGTGAACATCCTTACGGACGGGCTGTGCCAGGTGTAGTCGACATAGTCGTCGGCGCCGAAGTGCATCTGCCATGGCTCAAGTGTCTTCCTCTGCTCAACCTCGTAGTCGGCGGGAGCTATTAGTTTCTGGCACGCCTCGGTGAAGGGATCCTCCATGGGCTCGAGGCCGAGGTTCTCTTGTATCTGGCGGCCGAACTTTTTCGCTTTTTCCCCGTATTTGGTTGGTCCCACTATCTCGTGGTTAGAGTAAGTTATGTCAGTCAATGCGTTGTTGGGTAAACCGACGCGGGTCTTCGTCACCCACCTAGTTGTGAGCCTGCAGAAGGTTATCTCGGCGACGTGCTTGGCGTTGTTCTCGAGCACGTCGTATATCTGTTGCGCCATGGCGAGGGTGGGCGTCCTCCAGGCGTACTGTATCTGCCCAATTCTAGGCGGTAGGTTGTCGCTGGTGCACTGCCCGGCCACCATGACGAACTCGTTCAGCGTCCAGTAGCCGCCGTGGGGGAGCATCGCCTCCTTAGTGTACTTGGTCGTCGTGTACATGAGGCAGATTGCGTCAAGGGCTGCTGGGCACCTCCCACCCGCGTGCCCTCCAACCTTCATCGGCCCCACCGGTTTGAACCACTTCTCTGGCTCCAGACACTCGAAGGTGAAAACTACGCTCCAGTAAGCGCCCATCTGCGTCTCCTTGAGCGCCGTGTTGACAAATGACGGGTGGTAGCAGATGGAGGCGTCGTGGTCGTCGAAGTAGCCCCACGCGGCGTGGACGGGTTTGGAGCCGCAGACCTTCTCGGCCGGCTCACCGAATATCTTGAGAGTACCCTTGAGACCATGTTTGTCCATTGCCGCTTTGGCGGCTAAGATGCCAGCGAGCGCCGTAGTGCCCAGCGCAGAGTGGGGGTCCGTGTGTCCCGCTGCCCACCTGTTCAAGCCGTCCCGGGGTTCTTGCCTCGGCACGGGCTTCTGTGAAGTGCCAGGCACAGCGTCGTACTCCGCGTATGTGGCTAGCACCGGCCGCCCTTCCCCGTATGTGGCTAGGAAGGCAGTTGGCATCCCACCTGTGCCCCTAGTGATATGGAATCCCTCCCCCTCAAGCAGCTTGCAGTAAGCCGCAGAGGACTTGTACTCCCTCCACGCGGGCTCGGCGAAGCCCCATATCTTCTTGTCGAAGGATGATATCATCTTCTCGTTAGCGTCGACACAGTCGAGCGCCGTCTGCTTCTCCCTAGAAACCTTGACCATGAACCCACACCTAGTTCAGATCAGATGAAAAGGCGATTTATAATTTGCCTAAACTAAGCGTGGGGGATGGACTTACGTGATGAAGCTGGTCTCGGTGACCAGGCCACCCTGCGGTAGGGTGCCCTCCCAGCTGAATGTCGCGCCTTCGCCGACGTGGCTTATCGAGACCGTGTGCGTTGGCATCCAGACGACGGGGGCTGAGACTATGATTGTCCAGCCTCCGCTCTTGTACTCTATCTTCGTGGCGCCGACGATTCCCTCTGGGACGAGGTTCTTTTCCGTCCACTCGATGGGTATCTCACCAACTACCTCTGGATGCTTTTCGACTAGATAATCGAGGCACATCTTACGCGCAATGTCTGGAGTATAGATGAGTCTTGGCATCGTGTCAGGGTCACCCTCGGGTGTCACTTCGCCGCTCTGATCTACCTTGCCCATCCACACCGTCTCACCCTTCTCGATGGTTATAGTGTAAGTAGGTTTCCAGACGACGGCGTTCTCGACAGTAACCGTCCAGTCACCGCTAGTATATCGAGTCTTCTGTGCGCCGAGTATCCCCTCGGGAGTCAAGTCCTCAACCTTCCACTCTTGTGGGATTAGGTCCGTCATGCCGAGGCTCTCGATGAGCCGGAGAACTGCTGCGTCCCTGGCGTCGTCGTTCGTCAGGATTATCTCTTGGGTGCCTGTGGGCTGCTGCTTGAGCTCGTCCCACACGTCATCTATCTGAGCTAGGGTCACAACACCTTCAGTGACGTGTATGGTGACGACGTGGTGGGTGATGACCTGGGCGAGCATCTGTCCGGTTCTGTCGCCGAACCCCGCGTGGAGACAATCGTATTCTATTACGACTCCCCAAAATCCGGGGGCCACGAAGGTCTGAGCCAACCAGGAGTCGATTACCCTGACCGAGCCTTCGACGCCGTCAAACTTGAAGGTGGGTGCGTTGATGAGCCAGTTGAGAGCTATCGCCTCGGCGACTGCCTTGCCCTCGTCGGCGACTGGCTCCTGCTTGAGTTCATCCCACTTACCGTCGATGATGGTGCTTATGACCTCTCCCTCTAGGATTGTCACAACCGCCTTGTGGGGGGTAAGCGCCTGAGTTACTGGTTGGCCAGTCCTGTCTCCGTAACCGCCGTGAAGGCAGACGAAACCAACGGTCACCACGTACTGTGGCGGATAGCTCTTGTTGAGCCAGACTTCCTCGACGATGAGGGATGATGGTATACCGTCGAAGCTGAAGGTTGGGCCGCCCTCGATGAAGCTCAGGGCTATCTCCTCGGGCGTCTTAATTCTAAAAGCGTCCCCGGGGTTCTGGAGCGCGTAGATGCTTGTTGGAACGATCATCAACGTGAGGATGACCGCTGTTAGTGTTACTATCTTGTTCATTTCTCCTCACCGATCAGTTGTGGAATGTTCGGTATAATCCCACAGTTTAGTACACTAGTTCTACTTTTTAGAACGGTGCTTATTGACTGTTTGCCAACTCGATAATTATTAATACATTCTCGTCCTGAGCAGCATCAATATGTCTACTGAACCGGGGAGCAAGAGCGTCAAGCCGTTGGGGAACAGTGATCTGAATGATCACGGTAACGGTGGCCAGGTCACAGTCGCCCGCAGGGGTCACGAGTACTACGCCTACGTCGGGCACATGCAGGATATGGGCACCACGATTGTTAAAATTCACCGATCCCCGGAAGCCTCAGGTGGTCTCCCAGATCCCTGCGCCAGAGTGCACACACTGCCACAAGGTCAGAGTCTGCGGCGACGTCATGCTCGTCAACAACGAGCAGCTAAGTGGTAAGAGGTGGGAGGCGGGGCTCCGCCTCTTCGACGTCTCCGACCCCGCGAAGCCGAGGGAGACCGGCTTCTTCCAGACCGCGGGAAAGGGCGTCCACCGATACTGGGTAGACTGCGAGAAGAAGCTGGCCTATATCTCAGCCGAAATGGAGGGATACCACAAAGCGATATTTGTAGTCGTCGACTTCTCCGACCATAGTAAGCCGAGGGAGATCTCGCGCCGGTGGCTCCCCGGCCAGTGGACGGCGGGAGGCGAGGTGCCGACGTGGGACACGAAGACGAAGTCCTGTTGGCATCACCACCCCGTCGTCCTCGGCGACAGGGCGTATCTCGGTTACTGGGACGCTGGATTCATCATACTAGACATATCAAACATCAAGAAACCGCGCTTCGTGAGCCGCGGCGACTACAGCCCTTCATACGGCGGCGTCTTCCACACCGCCCTCCCAGTCGACAGGCCCATCCTCGGCCGCAGGTGGATGGTAGGCACACAAGAGTCACTCGCCCCGCCGAGCAAGGAGGGGAAGAAGCTCATGTGGGTGATCGACATCACCACTGAGGAGAACCCCGTCCCCGTCGCTACGTTCGACGTGCCCATAGACGACCCAGCGAAGATCGAGGACAGGTTCGGTCCTCATCAGCCCCATGAGGATGTCCACCTGAAGGACGACCTCGTCTACGTCTCATGGTTCGGCGGAGGGCTACGCATCGTAGACGTCGATAACCCATACCAACCACGCGAGGTCGGCTACTGGTTGCCCAAATGTGATAGTCAGAAGATTGTGCAGACGAACGACGTATTCGTCGATGACAGGGGCTTCATCTACACAATCGACCGCTTCGAGAGGGGCCTCGATATTCTGGAGTACACGGGGCCTAGACGCAAGGTCTAGGTGACTCTGGAAAACTGTTGTTCCTCTTAGGCGAGTGTGAGGGTCAGGCTTACGCCTGCGTGTCCCTCCACCTCTGCTTCGCCTGAGCCCTGCTCGTAGGCGATCTCTTCTATCTTGAGGGTCTCCTTCACGTCTCTGTCTCCGAGGCGCGCGTCAGCTAGCGCCTTCTCGTCTGCGTAGACGATGAGCCTCTTCGCCGGCTTGTTGAGTGGGACACCCTGCTTGTTCTTCTGCTTCCTGACCTCGCCCATAATGGCGGTTACTAGATCTCCCGCCCTCTCCGCCTCCTCGTCCACCATCGCCGCGTCGTACTCGGGCCACTTGCTGAGGTGGATGCTGTCCTTAGGGTCTGTAGAGTACATGGTGCTGTAAATCTCCTCGGTGATGTGGGGAGTCACCGGGGCGAGCATCTGGAGCATCCTCATTATCGTGTAGTTTAACGTCTGCTGCGCCGCCAGCTTGGCGTCTCC
>JBFYNQ010000117.1:0-4754 GCA_041304265.1 Candidatus Bathyarchaeota archaeon
GCTAGCCACGACGGCATCGCTAGCAGTCTCGCCTCCGTCAAGGGGATGGAGCGACCCTATACGGTCAAGGCCGTCTCGCCCGTTGCTGTAGTCATGGACAGTGGCATCATCGCCGAGTCGCCCTATAGGTTCACAGCAGCTGGCTGCGGCGATGTGATAAGTAAGGTCACAGAGGTCGAGGACTGGAAGCTTGCCCATGTCGACAACGGTGACTACTACGGCGCATATGCCGCCAGCCTCGCTCTCATGAGCAGCCAGCTCATCATAGAAGGCGCTGACAGGATAAGAAGAAACACCTCGGAGACCGTCCGCGATCTACTCGAAGCTCTCATCAGTTGCAGCACCTCGATGAGCATTGCTGGGAGCAGCCGACCCTGCAGCGGCTCCGCTCACCTCTTCAGCCACGCCCTAGACCTTATCGTTGACAAGCCTGCTCTCCATGGGGAGCAGTGTGGCGTAGGCGCAATAATGATGGCGCGCTTGCATGGTCTCGACTGGGAGCGTATCAGAGATGCACTCGAAAAGATCGGCGCCCCAACGACAGCGAAGGTCCTCGGTATCAGGAATGAGAAGATCATAGAGGCACTCGCCATCGCGCAGGGCATCCGCCCTGATAGATACACGATACTCTCAAAAATCAAGTTGGATAAGGCTTCTGCTGAAGCTTTGGCCCTCGAAACCGGCGTGATCTAGATGAGGCACAAACCGGCGTGTCTATTCCGGAACCAACTACACATTTATATTAACTGAACCCACTGAGAGGTGTCGAGATCACCCCCTGGTGGACATTTTGAGTAGCGTCCAGTTGAAGGTAGCCGAAGCGAAGCAGCAGAGGGACGTCGGGCGCAGCATCGCCCGCATGGACTCGGATACTATGAAGACCCTAGGTGTCACAGTAGGCGACGTCGTCGAGGTCGTCGGCAAGAAGTCGACGGCAGCGAAGGCTTGGCCCGCCTACCCTGAGGACCAAGGATTAAGTCTCCTACGTATAGACGGCTTCATTAGGAAGAACTGCAATGTCAGCATAAACGAGTTCGTGCAGGTGAAAAAAGCGGAAGCCGAGTATGCGGTTGGTATAAAATTAGCCCCTGTTGACATCAGGATTAGCGTCGACAATGACTTCATCAGATTCGTGAAGGATCGCCTCATCGACCGCCCCGCAACGAGGGGTGACACGCTGCTCATTATGATGCTAGGACACTCTGTGCCATTTATGGTCGTCAACACGCGCCCAGCCGGCATCGTTAAGATCAGTCCAACGACAGAGATCCAGATTCTCAGCGAGCCGGTTCCCGAGATGGAGATGCCGAGCAGGACAACCTACGAGGACATAGGTGGTCTGAACGAAGAGATCCGTCGAATTCGTGAGATGGTAGAACTTCCGCTTCGTCATCCCGAGATCTTCCAGCGCCTCGGTATCGATCCGCCGAAGGGTGTGCTTCTGCATGGGCCACCCGGCTGTGGGAAGACGCTCTTAGCCCGGGCGGTCGCTAATGAGTCTGATGCGAACTTTTACGCGATAAACGGCCCAGAGATAATGAGCAAGTTCTATGGCGAGTCTGAGGGCAGGCTCAGGAAGATGTTTGAGGACGCGGAGAAAAACGCGCCGAGCATACTGTTCATTGATGAGATAGACGCCATCGCCCCGAAGAGGAGCGACGTCACAGGTGAGGTCGAGAGGCGTGTCGTTGCGCAGCTACTCGCCAGTATGGACGGGCTGAAGAGTAGGGGGCACGTCATAGTCATCGGCGCCACGAATAGGCCGGACGCCATTGACGAGGCGCTCCGCCGCCCTGGGCGCTTCGACAGAGAGATCGAAATAGCCACACCCGGCAGAGAGGGCCGCCTCGAGATTATGCAGATACACACACGAGGCATGCCCCTTGCCGAGGACGTCAACCTCACAAAGGTAAGCGAGTTCACACACGGTTACACGGGCGCCGACCTCGAGGCACTGAGCCGAGAGGCAGCCATGAAGGCCTTACGCAGGTACCTACCAAAGATTGACCTCGAGCAGAAGAGGATCCCCCACGAGGTCCTAGACCAGATGGTGGTAACAACAGAGGACATCATGGGCGCATTTAGAGAGGTCACACCAACAGCGATGCGTGAGGTCTACATCGAGACGCCGAATGTCCGCTGGGACGAGGTTGGTGGGCTCGAGGTCGTTAAGCAGTCGCTTAAGGAGGCTGTCGAGTGGCCGCTGAAGACCCCTGAGCGGTTCACTCGCTTGGGTATACAGCCGCCAAAGGGCATACTTCTCCATGGGCCACCGGGCTGCGGTAAGACGCTGCTCGCAAGAGCAGTCGCAACCGAGTCTGAGGCCAACTTCATCAGTATCAGAGGCCCTGAGATATTCAGCAAGTGGGTCGGAGAGTCTGAGAAGGCGATCAGGGAGACGTTCCGTAAAGCGCGTATGGCAGCGCCGAGTATCATATTCTTCGATGAGTTCGACGCGCTCGTCCCCGCGAGGGGCGGAGGTGGTGACAACCGCGTCACCGAGCGCGTCATAAGCCAACTGCTCACCGAGATAGATGGTCTGATGAGTCTGCAGAATATAGTTGTCATCGCGGCGACAAACCGCCCAGATATGATTGACCCCGCCATACTACGCCCAGGCAGGTTCGATAGGCGTGTCTACGTGCCCCCGCCAGACGGCGAGGCCCGGCTCAGGATACTTCAGATAAAGACGAAGGATATGCCTCTGGAGAAGGTCAAGATCGAGGACCTGGCGAAGAAGATGCAGGGATACAGTGGCGCTGACATCGACGCCATCTGCCGCGAGGCGGCTATTAATGCCCTACGCAGGGACCCAGAGACGCAGAAGGTTCTCGGCACTGACTTCGAGAAGGTTATGGCTGATATAGTTCCCTCGATTACTCCTGAGATGGAGAAGTGGTACCAGGACACGAATAAGCGTATCCGGGACCAGCAGAAGCCTCCCATGGATATCGCATAGGTGAACGATTTGGACGCGAAGCTAATCCCCTCAACAGTCGTGGAGGCCCTCGGCAAGAGCGGCGCCATGGAGTTTGATGACCTGCTAAAGC
Organism: Candidatus Bathyarchaeota archaeon; assembly: GCA_041304265.1. GTDB lineage: Archaea > Thermoproteota > Bathyarchaeia > TCS64 > TCS64 > UBA8941. Next base: position 3,051 of record JBFYNQ010000117.1, read on the forward strand.
AGGTGCAGAAGTACCAGAAGAACATAAACGAGAACGAGTTCGGTAGTCTTCTCATGGATATGGAGATACAGGGCCTAGTAAGGGTCACCAAGATGGCTAAGGGGAAGCGCAGGATAGAACTCGTTTAGGTGAGTACTGGGAATGGGCGTCCAGTTCGGTGACTTAGTCGAGCCCCGTAAAATTTCTCTGGATGAGTTGAAGGGTAGGTCCGTCGCCTTTGACGGTCACAACGTCATTTATCAATTCTTGGCGATTATCCGCGGTCAGGGTGGGGAGCAACTCAAAGACGCGCGGGGCAACGTCACCAGCCACCTCAGTGGCATTCTCTACCGCAACAGCAATCTCATGGAGGCTGGAGTCCGCGTAGTCTACTGTTTTGATGGCAGGCCGCATGAGTTTAAGAGGCAGACTTTAGAGGCGCGACACGAGTCGCGTGTTCAGGCTAGACAAAAGTTTGAGAAGGCGGTTGAGGAGGGTGACCATGTAGCGGCGCGACGTTGGGGGCAGCAGAGTGTTGTCGCCTCAAGTGACACCATCGGCGAAGCAAAGAAGTTACTCACGCTGATGGGCATTCCCTGGATACAGTCCACGGGTGAGGGGGAGGCTCAGGCTGCTCATATGGCGATAAAGGGTAGCGTCTGGGCGGCGAGCAGTCAGGATTTCGACTCACTGCTCCTCGGCGCTCCACGCCTTGTCAGGAACCTTAGCATAAGTGGGCGAAGGAAGCTGCCGAAGAAGAACGTCTACATTAAGGTCGAACCTGAGATCTACGAGTATCAGAAGTTCCTGGCAGAGCTCGGGCTGACGCGTGAGCAGTTGATAGATGTAGGTATACTCATAGGTACAGACTACAACCCCGAAGGCATCAAGGGAATAGGTCCGAAGACGGCGATCAAGCTCATCAAGAAACACGGTAACCTCGAAGTCGCCCTCTCCGAGTTACCAAACGCCGAGTTTCCTCATCCTGTCAACGATATCAGGGAGCTTTTCCTAAACCCCCCAGTTACCGACGACTACAAGTTAAACTGGGAGAAGCCCGACACGGCGGGGATACTCAGCTACCTCTGCGGTGAGCATAACTTCAGCAGAGAGAAGGTGCTTGGGGCGATAGAGAAGATGGATAAAGGCTTCAAGTCGGCGACAAAAGGCACCGCGAGGCTCGACAAGTGGTTCGGTTTTTAAATTCATTGCGCCAAATTAGACCCGGTCACTTTCTTGGAAGAGATAAGGGTCGAGGGGGCGGCGGAGGGCTACGTCGAGGCCCTCCATAGGTACGATGTGGATTACGTCTTCGCCTCGCCGGGGACACAGTTCGTCCGCTCTGGGAGTATCTCGTGAAGTACAACGCGCGAATATTGTGGGTAAGAGTCGGGCATACATCGCTAACAGGCTAAGGCTGCTCCACATGGACTACAACCAAGCCCAAAGTGTTTTGGCCAAAACACTACCCCCTCCTCTGGCAGCCCTAAAGATCCAGACCACACCAATCACCGAAAAATACCGATTAGCAGACCTCATGATAGACCGGAACCTCAGCTTCGAGGAACAGAAAACCGCCACCCAAACAATACGCCCCAACGGGGATAGCATCCGGTTCAACCGGAGCGTCCCCGTCAAAGGCCTCATCACCGATCCAATGTACCAAGACGCGGATGCGTCCCACCCCGAGAAATACCCGGCGAGAGGCGTGCAACTGTATCCCAT
>JBFYNQ010000118.1:0-2651 GCA_041304265.1 Candidatus Bathyarchaeota archaeon
ACGGAGGTCGACTTCCTGGTCAGCTACGCCCCAATCTTCTATCCCTGCTTCAGCGACCCCGCGGACAAACCGCTCGCCGCTCAACCCTTCAAGGGGAAGAGCATCGAGGAGATAGGTGAGCTTGTGGCGAAGGGTCTTCCGAGCATAGACCACGTCCTCTACAACACGCCGGAGAACATAGTCGAGTCGATCGGACTGCCCCTAGGGTACATCTGCACATTCTGCATAACCGGCGTCGACCCCTTCAAGGGGAAGGATTAGAGGCTGTAGGTCTTCCCCTTCTCTGGCATCACGGTGCCGCCGTGCATCTCCTTGAACATCTCGGGGTGCTCCGTGTGAACGGGGAATAGCTTACGTGTTCCGACGCGGGTTATAGCCTCGGCGAGTTCGCCCCGGCTTATGTGCCCCGAGGCGTGAAGTTGCACATACTCGAGTCCGAAGTGGGCTATCCAGTTCCTGAGCACGGTGCCCTCGACGTCGTCCTCAGTGAAGTGCTCGCTCATGCTGTAGATGAAGGGAGTGCTGCGCTGGGGGCGTATATCGATTAGTTCGGTGAGTCCGGAGAAGTCGATATAGACCATGTACTTGCCGGGGTCTTTCTTGAGCTCGGCGGGGGTCACCATCCTGTCGAGGAAGGGGCGCTCCCACTTATAGTAGTCGTTCTCGTTGTAGCTGCCGCTCTTCTTGCGCCTGTAGTATACGGCGATGTTCTCGTCTTTGCTCGGGTCGGGTAGGTCGAGGTGCTCGTCGCGGACGAGCTTGGAGAGCAGGTGGGCGGTCTTCGGGCTTATTACTACGCGTCTGCCAGAGACGACGGCTGCTGTGTAGAATGTGCCGAGCCTGTCCATGTCGCGCGGCCCGTGTGTGTAGAGTATAAGCCTGCCCTTGTGGGCGGGCTTGTTGCAGGTCTCGGCTACGCCGTTGTAGACCTGCTGCTCGGATAGGCTTTGTCTGCGCTCGTTGGGGGTGACGCGTGTTCCCTCAGTTATCATGGCGATAGGTTTCTCGCCGGCGGCTGCCTCGATGAACTCCTCGGTCATGTCTGCTTTTGGGCCATGCGCCCTCATGTCGCCCGTGTAGACTAGGGGGCCCTTCGAGGTGTAGATGATGAAGCCGTAGGCTCCGGGGATGCTGTGGTCGACGTGTATCGGGCGCACTTCGACGGAGCCGACGCGGAAGCTGAGGTCGGTGCGGAAGGTGCGGTAGGCGTGATCCCCGAGCCTGTAAGTGCTCGTCTCGTCGGCAGCTTCCATGAAGAGCTTTGTCCCTGCGCCGGTGTGGACGGGTATACGGGGGTCTACGAAGCCGAGATGGCCGACGTGGTCACCATGGGCGTGGCTGATGATTATTCCGTCAAAGCGCGGTTCGCAGTGGCGCACCTCCGTCTCGCCGAGCACCTCCTCCGAATAGAGGCCATCGACCTTTGGGAGCAGGTCGAACTCGAAGTAATCCTTCAAGCCGGTGATGCCCCTCGGGGCAAGGTAGCCCGTGAAGTAATCGTCGCCACAGGTGAAGCCCTTTCCGAAGTCGAGCCAGAGGCGCGTGTCGCCGTCGACGAGGAGAATCTTGTTCCCTCCTATCTCCCCGACTCCTCCGTAGAACCTGAGCTCGACCATCAAGGGATTCCCCTCCACACTGTTATTTATCCGTTGAACGCGTCCGCAGGGATTATTACAGCGTCACGGCAACTTCTGGGCATGGGGGCACCTAGGTCAGTCGTTGTGGTGGGCTTCAAGGCGGCTGGGAAGACGCGTGTAGTCGAGTCGCTCGTCGCCGAGCTCACCAGGAGGGGGCACAGGGTCGGGACGCTCAAGCACACGGCTGAGGACATGCCACTCGACAAGGAGGGGACGGACACCTACAGGCACGCCGAGGCGGGCGCCGTCTCCACGGCCATCCTCTCCGACAACCGCACGGCGATCTTCCTCAGGCGCGCCATGAACCTCCAGAGGGCAGCCGAAGCCCTCGGAGAAGTCGACTTCATCGTGCTCGAGGGCTTCAAGACACTCGACATCGCGCCACGGATCATCGTACCGAGGAGCAGCGAGGAGGTGGAGAAACTGACGATCGGGCTCGAGATCGCCTCCGTTGACGTCGAGAAGAAGGTGCTCGAGGCGGGCGACCTGCCCATCGTTACCCTCGACGACCCCAGCATCCTCGCAGACATTGTCGAGGTGCGCGCCTACCCACTCCTCGCGGGGCTGAACTGCAAGGGATGCGGCTATAAGACCTGCGGCGAACTCGGACGAGCAATCCTTGCGGGCGAGGGGGACGCCGAGAAGTGCATTAAGTACGGTTCAGATGTCGTCCTCCGTGTCGATGGTTCGGTGATACCCCTGAACTAGTTCACCGGCTCCGCCCTCGCTAACGTTGTGCTGGGCTTCATGAAGACCCTGAAAGGGAGCGAGTCACCACATAAAGTCGAGCTGGAGTTCGAGGTGAGGGGCGACGCCTGAGGCGCTCCGCATCTGCGTTGACAGCAACGAGGCGAGCAGCCGCCGAGACATACTCAACTATCTCCGCCTCAGCGGCGTCGTCGTCGATGTCCAGAAACTGACAGTATGCGATTATGTTGTCTCAGACCGTGTTGGCGTCGAGCGCAAGGATGTCTCCGACTTCCTCGGCAGCATGAAGGACGGACGCCTCTTCAG
>JBFYNQ010000119.1:0-5024 GCA_041304265.1 Candidatus Bathyarchaeota archaeon
CTGGAAGTACCCTGAACGGGTTGACGTCACCTATCACACGGCGATGGATAAGACGTGGGGGTACGGTTGGCTCGAGAATATGCCCAACTTCACAAAGGGTTTAGTCGCCCGTGGCTACTCCGATAAGGAGATCAAGGGCATACTTGGCGCAAACTGGGTCAGCCTCTTCAAAAGAGTTTGGGGAAATTAGTAAAGTATCTTTGAGGCAGGGCGCGCGCTATGAATCAGCCCTGGAATATGCCGCTATACTTCGCTCTCTCAGCATCAATCCTCAACCGGCGGGAGATAAACGAACTCAAGAAGACAGCGGGCACAGCCTGATATTTTCCGTATCATTCTAGCGTTCAACTAACTGATGAGACAAATCGTCGAGACTATAGAGAGAATAACTAAGTGGCTGGTCTCCATTTTTTATACCGATTCGTCCCCGTTTCCCTGATTATCATGAGCAGTTACCTGAAGCTCAGCAAGGATCAGAAGGAGCATGCTCTCACCCTCCACAGGGAGAGTATTGTAATCGACAGTAGCATAGTCGCCGTCATCGATTATGTCGCTGAGAATATGTGGCTCACCGACGTACTCAAAGGTGGTCTGACCGCCTCAAACCTAACAGTCTGCATGCAGAGGAGCTTCTCCGAGGCGCTGGCGCAGCTCATCGAACATAACCACTGGGCTGCGAAGAACAAAGACCGCGTACTCATCGTGAAGAAGGCAGCGGACATTGAGAAGGCGAAGAAGGAGGGCAAACACGGCGTCATCTATGGGCCTCAGGACTCGATGTTCCTTGAGCGAAACGTCGACTTCTTAGACGTCGCTTACGACAAGGGACTGCGCGCCATGCAGCTCACATACAACTGGCTCAACGAGGTCGGAGCCGGCTGCAGAGAGAAGAAGGACCCAGGCCTCAGCGTCTTCGGGCAACGCGTCGTCGAGAGGATGAACAAACTAGGTATACTCATTGACCTCAGTCATACAGGCGACCAGACGTGCTGGGATGCTATAGAGCAGTCGAAGGACCCAGTCAGTTTCACTCACATCATCCCACGTAAGTCCGCTCCTGAGACGCCAGGCGGCTACGCGGAATGGGCTAACAGGAGCACCAACCTCTGGGGCGATTTCGTCGCCTACTCGAAGCAAAGAGGAAAGCCCGACGACATGATGAAGGCTTGTGCCGAAAAGGGCGGAGTTATCGGCGTGACTCCCTTCTTCGTCAAGAAAGCGGGGAAGAGCACCCTCACCGACGACCTGATGGATCAACTCGACGTCCTCGTCGACGTTGTGGGCGTGGACAACGTGGGCTTCGGCAGCGACCTGGAGTTCCCCAACTCAGTCACCCGCGCCGCGTTCATCTGGAAGAACCCACAGCGTATCGACGTCGACTACTTCACCCCAATGGATAAGTCGTGGGGCTACGGCTGGATGGAGAACATGCCAAATTTCACCATGGGCTTAGTGGCGCGCGGCTACTCGGACCAGGAGATAAAGAAGATATTGGGCCTGAACTTCATCAGGCTCTTCAAGAGCGTATGGGGCTAGCCCTTTCATTCTCGAATCTTATTTACTAGTCGCGGCATTTTTATCAGGGATCAGGCATGGATAGACGGTCCCTTGTCGCTGTGTTCTTCGGGTTAGCTGCGGCACTTTCCATATGGGTAGTTTTTTCTCTTCAATATCCCTTCGTCGCAGGCGGGTTTGAGATAGTCTCAAACCAAGACGACACAATCGTCGTGCACGACTGCGACATAGCGGGCTACAACGTGGCACGTCATGAATTTATTTTAACCGTCGAGGGCGTTGAGAGGATAATGAAGGTAAAAGGGTATCTTGAAGGGCCGTTTACAATTATCGTGGGCGGGGAAGAGGTCCTTAAAGGAATATTTGTGCCACCGACAATCTCACGATCTTACCCCTCGAGCCAGATTGTAATTACATACCCAACCTTCGACTCGAATTACGGGGTGATGAAGATACAGATGGGTTACCCATGGGATGAGCCCGTGAACCCTGATCCCCGAGACGACCCGAGGATCGCCCAGTACTTCGAATCCACGGGTAGAATTATTGAATAAATAAATTACAGGTAGTACTCTGGCTCCCTGCGCTTGCTGTACTCGGTGTGCAGCCACGTCGCTGCCTTCTTTACTCCCTCATTGGTCCAAACGCGGGCACCCGTCGGGCACGCCTTAACGCAAGCCGAGCATGCCGTGCACTTCTCCTTCGCCGTCTCGACCTTGTCATTTACCGTGATCGCCCCCGTCGGGCAGACCTCGGAGCAAGCGCCACATAGTGTACAGGTCTCGGCGTTCGTTTCGGGGAACCGTGGTCCTGATGGGTTCCTCTCCTTGTAAGGTTTGTTGCCGGGGACTGTGATCTCGACAATCTTTGTTATGTCTTTGAGTTTATTTTTGACCTGTTCGCCGAATTTTTTCGCCTTCTCGATATCCTCCGAGTCGGGACGACCAGGGGCGATGGGGGTGGCATCGTTTGAGAAGCTGTGCTCCCCGATGAAAGAGGCAGCTGCGACCGTCTTGAACCCCTGCTCGGTTGTGATGTCCTTGAGCTCGATTAGGGCGTCCTCGATCGCCCTGTTGCCGTAGACTGCGACGAGGACGGCGGGTGTGCCGTTTCCCTTCACCATCTTGAACCTCTGCGTGGCTACTATTGGTACGCGTCCGCCATAAACGGGTGTTGCGATAATCGCCAGCTCTCCAGCGGGGATCGAGTGGCTCTTCGAAGCCTCCTCGGCGGGAGTCAGGTCGATTTGCCCGATGTTCTTGATGCCCAGACCTTTCGCGATTCCCTCGAGCACCTTCTTCGATGTGCCTGTTGGTGAGTAGTAGATCAGGTTGACTTTGCTTGCTTTCATGTTGTAGCTACTGTGGCGCATCGTTCTATTATACTACCGGGTAACTGGGTTAACCCACCGGTTACCAATTTTTATACTGGGTACCTGAGTGTTGTTCGATATTCATGAGAAGCTATCTTGACCTAACCAAGGATGAAATCGCACACGCGATGGCGCTTCACAAGGAGAGCTACGTCATAGACGCGAGCATCGTCGCGTACCTTGACTATGTAGGCGAGGACATCTGGGTCGACGACATGCTCCGAGGAGGCTTGACAGCCTCTAACGTGACAGTCGGTATGCAGACTAGCCTGACCGAGGCACTGAACGAGATGAGCCAGTATCACTCATGGGCCGAGAAGACGAAGGAGAAGGTACTCCTAGTGAGGAAAGCAGAGGACATTAAGAAAGCGAAGAGGGAGGGTAAGCATGGCGTCATTTTTGGTCCACAGGACAGCAGCTTCCTCGAGGGGAACACGGGCTTCCTCAAGATTGCCTACGACTACGGTATACGTGTCATCCAGATCACATATAATAACCGAGGTTTGGCTGGAGACGGGTGCAAGGAGAGGTGTAACGCGGGGCTGAGCAACTTCGGTGTCGCCCTCGTTGAGGAGATGAACCGCCTCGGCGTCCTCGTAGACCTCAGCCACAGTGGTGACCAGACAAGCATGGACGCCATCGAAATGTCGAAGGATCCCGTTGCCTTCACACATATCTGCCCAAGGGTATCGACGCCCCGCGAGCTCAGCGATTGGGCTAAGTGGAACAACCGCCACACCTTCTATGGCGAGTTCACAGGCTACTCTCTGCAGAGGGCTAAGACTGATGAGGCGATTAAAGCTTGCGCGGAGAAGGGTGGAATTATTGGTATTACTCCGTACTTCGCTAAGAAGCCGGGCAAGTCGACACTCACAGACGACATCGTCGACCAGATCGAGTACACCGCCAACCTCGTCGGCGCCGACCACGTCGGCTTCGGCAGCGACGTCGATTATAACAGCACCCTCGACCGTATGGCATACATACAGAGGTACCCGGAAACCGTTGACGTCTCATACTTCTCTGCCCTCGACAAGGACTGGGGTTATGGGTGGCTCGGCTACATGCCGAATCTGACTATGGGGCTCATTGCACGCGGCTATTCCGACGGCGATATCAGAGGCATTCTCGGTGGGAACTGGCTGCGCCTCTTCGAGCGCGTCTGGCGCAGCTAGTTACATTTTTCATTGAGTGTCTCTTCAAGGAAAGCGCGCACGCGGCTCGTATTCAAGATAGGCATATAGACCTTTCTGGTCCTCTTCGCCGCTGCGCACGTGCATTTTTTGCCCTAAAAAACCCATTTTTTTTAACGGTGTCATTAACCAATCTAATTGTATGGTCGAGGTCATGACTGTTGGTTACGGCGGGAAGAAGCCCGATGCATTTTTCGCAGAGTTGGAGGCGCTTGGCGCGGATCTAGTTGTGGATGTCAGGGTTGATCCATTCCACGCTTTTCTTGGCGTCTATACCAAGAGGGGGCTTGAGGCGAGGCTCGGCGATAGATACGTCTGGGTCAGGGAGCTTGGAAACAGCACTCGGGAGCTCCCACCGACGCTCGTGGATGAGGAGGTGGGGCTGGCGAAGCTCAGGGCTCTAATTGTGGGGCGCCGCCGTATTGTTCTGCTCTGCGCCGAGAAGGACGAAACCCAGTGCCATCGCAGCTATATCAAAGCCAAGATCACGGTTTAGACGAGGTAATGAGCATCGACTGGCGTCGAAGCCACGTCCCCCGAGTGTAGGAAACCGTTAAAGAGGTATGGGGTGTAGCCCTCCGCAATGAAGCCTATCGGCATAGCAGGCACCGGGAGCCATGTCGCCCCCAACGTAATGACAAATAAGGACTGGCTCAAGTATGTCGAGACCAGTGACGAGTGGATTTATTCAAAGACGGGGATAAGGGAGCGCCGAATTGCGGATCCCGGCGTGGCTACAAGTGATCTCGCCGTTGAGGCGTCGAAGAAGGCTCTCGCCGACGCCAAGATCGAGGCAAAGGACCTCGGGCTTATAGTCCTAGCCACGAGTAGCCCCGACGTACCCCTAAGCGCCACCGCCTGCATAGTCCAGCACAAGCTCGGCGCAGCCAACGCCGCCGCTCTCGACATAAACAACGTCTGTAGCGGCTTCGTCTACGGCTTGG
>JBFYNQ010000120.1:0-15734 GCA_041304265.1 Candidatus Bathyarchaeota archaeon
CGGGTTGACGCTCGCCTCCCTGATCATGTCCCTCAGCAGATCCCTGACTGATGAACCGTCGACGAAATCAGCCAAACTCTTAGTGTCCAATTCCTCGCCCTCAGAAGTTTTAATCGATAAGCGTCCTCTATTAATAAAAAGTCGTTGAGGCGAGTGACTTGGCTGACGACGTTAAGATTCTGGGCATCGTAGGTAGCCCAAGGCGGGGCAACACGGAGATCCTCGTCAAAGAGGCGTTGAAGGCGGCGAGTGAGGTGGGTGGAGTGGAGACCGAGGTGCTCTACATATCGCCACTAAAGGTCCATCCCTGCATCGCCTGCTTCAGATGCTTCGATGAGAAGGACAGCCCACGCGGATGCCCGAGCTTCGACGATGACATGGAGAAGGTCTACCCAAAGCTTGCGGAGTGCGATGGGATGATAATCGCAAGCCCCGTCTACTTCGGCGGAATAACAGGGGAACTCAAGACCGTCCTCGACCGCACGGAGCCCTTTGTCCGCTACGCCCGCACAGGGTACGGCGGGGGTCTTTCTAACAAGGTGGGTGGCGCCATCGCCGTAGGCTACAACAGGAACGGCGGACAGGAGACGAGCATACAGATGATTCACAGCTACTTCCTCGTCCACGACATGATCGTCGTCGGGTCGGGTCCCGCCGAGACGCCTGGCTGCTACTACGGAGGCGGAGCAGTCACCCACCCGAAGAGAAGCAGGATACGCGACGCCGTTCTAGATGACGAGCTTGGTATAAGATCCTCGCGGGGGCTCGGCAGAAAAGTCGCCGAGGTCGCTAAGATGGTGAAGGCAAGCCGAGCTAGCGTTTCTTAAGCCAAAACTCGGCGACATCCTTTCCTGTAGCGAACCAGACCCCCGGATCGCTCCTCATCCTCCTGATCAACCTCTCAAGCATCGCCGTCCTGGACGGGCGGCCAGTGATCTGGGGGTGCATCGTCAGCACGAAGCACAGCCCCTCGTCGTAGAAGCCACTGTACTCCTGCTCCCAGATCGAGTAGACATGGTTCGGGTCAGTGATGGTGCGGCCGACGAGGCGAGTGCTATAGAGGAAGTAAGGCGCGTCGTCCATGATCCAGCTCACAGGCAGCTCGACGAGGGGTATCTCCCCCCCGTCGAGGCTGTGGAGGTATGGGAGGTCGTCGTTCATCATGTTGCTCGTGTACTTGAACCCATTCTCCTTGAGTAGGCGGATCGTGTGTGGGGTGAACTCCCAGCTCGGCGACCTGTAGCCCGCGGGGCGCTCCGGGGTGAAGTCTTTGATGAGTGAGAGTCCCTTAGCCATAATCGCCTTCTCCTCCTCCAGAGTGACGTTGTCGAGCCACTCATGATGGTAGCCGTGATGGCCGACCTCGTGACCGTCAGCGACTATCGACTCGACTGCCTCGGGGTGCTTCTCCATCGCCCAGCCGGTGACGAAGAACGTCGCCTTCAGGTCGTACTTTTTAAGCAGCTTCAGTATCCGGGGTACGCCAGCCCGAGGCCCGTATTCACCCTGTGAGAGGGTCACGGGTCTCTCGAGGTTCTTCGCATCGCGCGCAGTCCAGAGGGACTCGGCGTCGAGGTCGAAGCTGAGGACAACAGCCATCTTCTTGGATTCCGGCCAGACACCCAATGTAATCAAGTGATTCTAAGCGGATTCAGTATAACAATCTGAGCATCGGAGCATCCATTTTATTGGCTCCCGTTCCCAGATACAGTTGATTGCGTTGAAGATCGACTTTGGGCTTCAAATTGAGCCTCAGTTCGGCTACGAGTACTCATACCTGCGAGACGTTGCGAAGCGTGTGGAGGCAGCGGGCTTTGAGAGTATGTGGGCGAGCGACCATTTCCTCATACGCCCGGACGCTGTGGACGTGGACTGCCTCGAGGCGTGGATGCTGCTGACGGCGCTCGCCGTTGAGACGGAGACGCTCCGCCTCGGCGCGATGGTGTCATGCCAGAACTACCGTAACCCCTGCCTCGCGGCGAAGATGGCGGCGACACTCGACCACATCAGCGGTGGTCGCCTCTACTTCGGAGTAGGGGCGGGTTGGAAGGAGGTAGAGTACAAGGCGTACGGCTACGCCTTCCCAAGCCCCGGGGCGCGGGTGCGTCAGCTCGACGAGGCGATCACCATCGCTAAAGAGATGTGGACGAAGCCACGCGCCAACTACCAGGGCAAGTATTACAGCGTAAACGACTGCGTCGCGATGCCCAAACCCATCCAAGACCCGCTCCCTATCCTGGTCGGTGGCACGGGCGATCAGGTGCTGAAGGTCGCTGCGAGGCACGCACAGCTGGTCAACTTTGCGTGGAATACAGACCTCAAGGTCTACGCTGAGCGACTAGGCGTTCTTGAGAATCACTGTAAGAAGCGGGGCGTAGACTATGGCTCAATACGCAAGTCGGCGGGGCTCCACCTAGCCTTGAAAGATGTCGAGTCGGGTGAACCCGCTCCATACGAGAGGTACTCGGGGGCAAAGAAGTGGGAGAAGAAGACCGCGAAGGAGGCGGCGGAGTTCGTTAATGGCTACGTAGACCTAGGGGTGAGCCATTACGTCATCGTCTTCCCCTACGGCTCCGAGGCGGAGTCGGCGGAGTACTTTATGGACGAAGTCGCGCCTCTAATCACGGCGCCCGAGGGACGGGAGAAAACGGAGCCGCAGGCACGCGAGAAATTCTAGAATCACACCAGCTTGTTCTGCCATAACCCTACGACATTACCCTCTGTATCCTTGAAGTAGGCGGACCAACCCATGTCACCGACCTCCATCTTCCGTACGATGGTCTTACCGCCGTTCTTCTCGATCTTCGTGAGAGCGGCGTCGATGTCATCGACGCTTACCGTTACGACGGTATGCGGCACCTCCTTCGTCCTCTTCATCATTCCGCCGTTTATCGCGCCTGGTCTCTTCGGAATCTGCCTCTCGTCGACCTCTGTCGTGTGGATCATCGTGTAACCCAGCTCCTTAATATCGTTCGTCTTCCACCCGAAGGTGGACCTGTAGAACTTCTGCGCCCTCGCCACATCATCGGCAGGGATCTCAAAGTGCACTATCTCGTTCATGCAACCGCCATTGAATCATGGGGAAACTATCAATTTAAACCGTATCGAATCTCGCGTACCTATGAAATACTAACCCATTTTGCATAAATGGACTCACATCAGGCTCTTTAACCCTCTAATCGGTTTAAGAATCCCGGTATTTGAGATTGGAGCTCCTCCCCCATATCTTCTGCAATTGATATCCGAATCAGCCGACGAAGAGGCGGCTCATATGTGTCCTCTTGGCCATCTCTTCCATCTCGTCGTCGCCCGGCTTTGGGAGATTGAGGCTCGCCGCTTCAAGCACCTTGGGGAGCAGCCTTACGTCTCCAGTGGTGTTCAGGAATATAGTACCCTGCCCAAGTATCCACGAAACGGCCCTAGTAATCTCAGATTGATCCTCAAAGGGCTCATACCACGTCTCCGCCGTGTGGGTCTTCTCCCCCCAGGGACCCTTGGTTAGGGACTTGATCGTTTGAACGGCTACGCCCCTGTCCCTGCACATCGTGAGGAGCTCCCCGAACTCCCTCCGGTACTTTTCGTCGCGGTGCAACATCCAGTTCCAGGGGAGGAGGACCGAGTCGAACTCGTACCTGCCGAGACTTTTCATGTGCATGGCTGGGGCGAATAGACCGTGTCCCGTGACGCCGATGAAGCGTGTGAGTCCCTGCTCCCTCGCCTCAGTGAGCGCATTCAAGGCCCCATGTTCACCCATCGCCGTCTCCCACTCGGAGGGGTGTGTAAGGTTGTGGAGCTGAATCAGGTCCACGCTCTTCACCCTGAGGCGCTCTAGCGACCTCTCGAACTCCGACTTTGCCTCGGCGTAGGTCCGCATACCCGTCTTCGTGGCGAGGAAGAAGTCACCCCTCCTCCTCTCCATCCACGGCCCTATGCGCAGCTCCGCGTCCCCATAACTCGCCGCTACATCGATGTGGTTTACTCCGTGCCTATCGAGTAACTTGAGGGTTTCATCAGCGACCTCCTGTGTGACTTCGCCAAGTGCAGCGGCGCCGAAGAGCGTGGCGCTGCTCTGGTGCCCCGTCTTTCCGAACGGTTGCCTTCTAATCATGACAATCAATGAACGAATAAGTAGGCCGGTTTAAATAATCCACGCCCCCACCGCCGAAAGGGTTAAGCAAAAAGGGCGCAACATGAGACCAAACCGGGGACCTGTATGGAGTTCTTCATCGACACCGCCGACGTCGCCATGATCAAGAAGTACTACAGCATAGGCGTCGTAGACGGGGTGACAACCAATCCGACACTCATCGCCAAGAGCGGGCGCAAGTTCGAGGACGTGGTCAAAGAGATCGCTGAGGTCGTCAAAGGCCCGATAAGCGTCGAAGCCTGCAGCAACGCCTGCGACGACCTCGTCGCCGAGTCGAAGAAGATCGCTGCATACGGGGAGAACATCGTCGTCAAGATACCGATGACAGCCGAGGGGCTCAAAGCGGTCAGGATACTCGACAAACTCGGCATAAAGACGAACGTGACCCTCGTCTTCAGCGCCAATCAAGCTCTCCTCGCCGCCAAGGCGGGGGCGACATATGTCAGCGTCTTTGTGGGGCGCCTCGACGACAGGGGGCAGGACGGCATGGAGGTCATACGGGAGGTCATGGACATTCTCGATATCTACGACATGCCGAGCAAGCTCATCGTCGCTAGCATAAGGCACCCCCGCCACGTCACCGACTCCGCACGCATGGGTGCACACGTCGCCACCATCCCCCCGGACATCATCGAGAAGATGCTCAGCCACCCCCTCACTGACGATGGGCTCCGCATCTTTGCTAAGGACTGGGAGAAGGTACAGAAAGCATAGATTCGTAAACTGTTTAAGCCGCGCACCCGCAGAGGAGACGAGCCAGAGATGAGGGCACGTACCGCTGCGCCACTTCTAATCGCGCTTCTACTCCTCGTACAGGTGGCGCCGGCACAGGCCGCGACCTCCACCTACAAGTACACGGAGACCTACACCTTCGAGAATAGAGGATCCTCCCCCGCGACACTCATGCAAGACGACATCGCCGTACCCCTCTTCCTCAGCAATGAGTTCCAGACCATCACGATCAAGTCAAGCAGCCCGAGCCTCGGCGCGCCGTACGCGGACGAGGACGGCAACATGCTCTCAGACCCAAACACGAGCCTGACCATATCCCCCGGAGAAAAGGTCGTCATCACCGTCACGTACCAGATCGAGTCATCTGACGTCTCCGTCCCCGCCCTCAGCCTCTCATCGGCGGGAGGCGCAGGCGACATCCCCGCAGTCCTCATCTCCAAGTACACGGGCACAACCAGCACTTTCTGGGCGGACGACCCCGAAATCGCGGATCTTGCCCGCCGCCTAACAGCAAACGAGCCGACTGTCCTAGCAAAGGTGACGCGCCTAGTCCGGTGGTTCCACGCGAACGTCACCTACCAAAACCACGAGATACCCCTTATGCCCGACCAGACCCTTGCCCAACTAAAAGGTGACTGCGACGACCAGTCCATCCTCCTCATCAGCATGCTAAGGAGCCTCGGCATACCCGCCTACCTCGAGATAGGCATCGTATTCAACTCGGGGATAAGCGGAGAGGACACCTACTGGGACGGCCACCTCAAGATCAAGGAGACTGGGCTAGCATGGCACGGCTGGGCGATGGTCTACATGCCACCCTGGGGCTGGATACCCGTCGACCTCACCCTCGTCAGCGACAACGATCCTCTCCAGATGATCAAGAAAGCCCCCCAGTACTCGGCTCCCGTCGTCACCGCGATGAAGATATCCGAACAGACCTACACCACCGCGGGCGAGGAGACCAGGCAGAGGATAATCGATTCAACCATCTACATCTCCTCCGTAGAGACCGCTGAAGGCATGCAGGCTGGATGGATCAACCAGACTATGATACTCCTCGCCGTCGGCATCTCCGCCGCCGTCGCGATCATGTTCTACACGTCCCGGCGCAGGCAACAGCCAATATAAGCCCGCATAGCCAACCCTCACACGGTGAAGCTTTGGAGATACCAGAGGCCATACTGAAGAGAAAGAGCATACGCGCCTACGCCCCGAAGGGGCTAACGGATGAGGAGATCGAGACACTCATCAAGGCAGCCATAAGCGCCCCCAGCGCCGGCAACATGCAGCCCTGGGGCTTCGTCGCCGTCAGGGACAGGGACGTGAAGGAGAAACTAGTAGAGGCGTCTCACGGCCAATCATTCATAGCAATGGCACCGGTCATTATAGTCGTCTGCACGGAGGCAGCGAGGACGACGCCCCGCTACAAGGAACGGGGGGAGACACTTTATTGCCTACAAGACACGGCAGCCGCCGTCGAGAACATCATGATCACCGCCACGGCGAACGGGCTTGGCACATGCTGGATTGGCGCCTTCGACGAGGGAATGGCCGCCGAGGCAGTCGGGCTTCCAGCAGGCATACGCCCAGTCGCCCTGATACCCGTCGGCTACCCCGCCCAGGACCCTACACCGAGGCCCCGCCGCCCCGTCTCCGAGGTCCTCCACCACGACCACTGGTGACTCCAACCCTTTTTATCACTCCTGAACCACCCTAGAAACCGAACAAACATGCCTCAGAGATTCAGGTTCCTCGACCTCAAGGTCAACGACGCCTACACAAACATGGCGGTGGATGAGGCTATAACAAAGGCGAGGGGAGAGGGAAAGGTCCCCGACACCCTCAGGTTCTATATGTGGAAGCCGAGCACCGTAACTCTCGGCTACTTCCAGAGCGTCGAGGACGAGGTCAACCTCGAAGCACTCAGCCGCTTCGGCTTCAACTTAAACAGGCGCATAAGCGGGGGCGGGGCCGTCCTAAACAGCGAAACAGGGGAGATAACATACAGCATCGTACTCAAGGAGGACGACCCACGAGTCAGCACGGACCCCGTCGAGTCCTACCACCTCCTCTGCCAAGGCATAATCGACTCCCTCGACGTCCTCGGCATAAAAGCCGACTTCAAACCCATCAACGACATCGTCGTGGCTGGCAAAAAGATCAGCGGCAACGCACAGATCAGGCGCTACGGCGCCGTCCTTCACCACGGCACCCTCCTCGTCGACTTCGACGCTAAACAGATGTTCGGCGTGTTGAAAATATCGAAGGAAAAACTCAGCGACAAGATGATACAGCAAGCGGAGGAGCGCGTCACGACGATACGCCGCCTCCTGGGGCGCCAGATAGGCTTCGCAGAAGTCCGCGACGCCCTCGAGAAGGGATACAAGAAGGCGCTCAACGCCGAGCTCGTAAAGAGCGAGCTGACACCCTACGAACAGGAGCTAATAAAGCAGTTCAGGGAACGCTACGCGAGTAGGGCATGGATTTACAGGAGGTAACCAACATGAAGAGATTCGAATACAAAGTCCCCGGCGGCAAGCTCCTCCGCGCCAAACTAGAGATCATGAACGGCAGAATCACTTCCATACAGCTCAGCGGCGACTTCTTCATGGAACCCGAGGCTGACCTAGAGGAGCTGGAGACCAAGCTCACCGGCTTCAAGGCGGAGCCCCTATACATCGAGCAGACAGTAGTGAGCTTCTTCACGAGTCACAAGACGGTGATGACAGGCGCACGCCCCAAGGACTTCGCCTACGTGATCAACCAAGCCATAAAAACCTAAAAAGTAGGCTTATTCTCTTTCTAAACCATTTTTATCAGTTTATTTCCGATATAATACAAAGAAAAAATATTTTCAGACGAAAAGAGAACGTTTTTAACGTCTCCTCCCTCACATTAATCCGTGATTCTGGAGCCACCCGCCACCGGTTAGACGAACCGTAAACGGGCGGAGAAGGAACATCCACGATCAAATTCGGGTCAAAGACCGACCCAACATCATAGTATAACGTGACGACTTCGACGAGGCCCCGACAGGGCACAAAATCATCAACATAAGGCAAAGGGAGGTGAAAAACAAATACCGACACACGGTTCGCTGACGAAGGCGGGAAAGGTGAGGGCACAGACGCCTAAGCTCGAGAAGTCCACCCTCAAAGTGGGTCACGGCTCAAGCCTGAAGGTGCGCAGCCACTACACGACACGCGTGATGCACCCCAAGCCCACAGATCGCAACGGCAGATCACAGAAGAGGTTCTAGTCTCTCCTCTGGTTTTTATTTTCTGAAATCGGGGATAGGCGGGACGCAGCGCCTAAGCCTAGAAAAGGCGCGCGTCTTCTCCTCATCCCTTACCTTCGAAGATGATACCCCATTTTTCAACACCTCGACGGCCTCATCCATGGCACGCCTGTCGACAGGGAACGGTACACCATCCTTGCCACCGAAGGCAAAATTGAATCGGACCGGGTCCTCCCAACTCGCCCTGTCACCGTAGATGAGCTCGGCGACGAGGCTAAGCCCCCGGACAGTCGATGGCCCAACGCCCCTAAAGGCGACCAGCTCCTCATACCCCCGTGGCTGGAACTCATAGACGCTGCGTAGCGTGTCCCAGTTGACGTTCCGGGGCATGACGAGTTGCTCCTGCTCAGGTTTCCCCGTCCACGAGTCGAGACGCCTCTGCTTCGCGGGCACTGGAGCTAGAATGCTCCTGCGGAGCCTCTCAGGGTTCTCCTTAACGAGGTCGACGCAGGCCCTCCGGTTCTCCTCGCTGGCGGAGTCGGTCATGTCGAGGACGTGGGGGAGGCGCGTGTCACATAGTATTGCACCCTGCGGTTCCTCGATGAACCCGTTATGTTCGAGCGGCCAGTGGTAGCGGCGTGCGTCTCCCCTCTTCTCGTTGATGCCTTGCTGGATCACAATCCACTCCCCCCTCTCGTCGAAGAGGAAGCAATGGTGATAGAGTTGGTAGCCATCCTGTACGAGGCTATTGTCCACCTTCGCCGCCATACGGCTGCTGTATGCGAGCTCATCGATCATATTCTCTGAGAGGTTGAACGCCTCTCCTTTTTCCCTGATCTCGGCGGGGGTTTTCAGTGAGGTCTTGCCCTTGCCTCCGCAGATGGCGAGCCCAGTCTCCTCCGGGTCGATCGCCTCCTTAAGGGCGCCGCAGGTAACCGTCGTCGTCCCGCTGCTGTGCCAGTCATATCCTAGGACGCAGCTCAGGCTCTGGAAGAACCACGGATCGCTGAGGCGCGCCATAAAGCCCTCGCGCCCGTACTCGTCGATCACGATACCCGTGATGCAGCGCGCGAGCTCGACCATCCTGCCAAATAGCCACCGAGGCGCCTTGCCGGGGTGCAGAGGCAGTAGAGCCGTCGCGTGGGCGCACATCGGCAACAAGCTAGCCGAGGCGTGGTTAAAACCATGAGCTACTCCGCGTGGGTGGGGAGGCGTGTGAAAGTGAGCTAGAGGTCACCAGCCACTTCCTCGGCGACCACCTCGAGCCCCTTAGCTATTAGGTCGAGGCTCATATGCGGCTCCTTGTTGTCGACAACCTGCTCAGGGAGCTTAGGGACGTGAATAAATCCCGCAGGAATATTGAGTCGTTCCCTAGCAACGCAGTCCATGAGGTGATAGAATATCTGATTGCATCCGAAGGCGCCGGCCGAGTTGGATATCTCCGCGGGTACCCCGGCGGCGCGCACCTTGTCGAGCAGCCTCCTTATGGAAAGCCCCGTTAAGTATGCGACGGGACCACCCTCTACGAGCACAGCGTCACGAGGCTTCTCGCCACAGTTGTAAGCGACCCTAGTCGTGTCCGCGACGTTTATGGCGACGCGCTCAAGGTTGAGCCATGAGCCCCCGCCCTGCCCCGTAGATATGATTGCCGCGGGTTCGTGCCTCTTGATATGCCTCTCAAGTGTTCCCCGTATCTCGGCGAACCTGAGCGGAATCTCCTCCACCCTAACCGTGTAGCCGTTGAACTTTCTCTCCTCGAGTTTCTTACAGGCGAGTATGGATGGGTTGACCTTCTCGCCACCGAAGGGCTCGAACCCAGTAAGAAGAATGACCTTTGGCAACGTGTATCGTTTGAATCTCGCGCCCCGACTATTTGGGGCTTAGCCGATGAGGCGCCCGTACCTATCGACTTCCTGTCGGCGGACACGGGTGCTGCTAATCGGCTTGCCATCGTCTGCGAGGATCATCTTCATGACGAAGATGAGTAAAGGCCTGTCACCCTTCTTCACCCTGATTTGGTTGATAGCCTCAGCGCCTTTCTCCGTCTCCTCGCTTACGAGGATGCCCTCTATACCACCGTCCTTTATGGAGGGACCGTAGGGGTCGTCGAGTGGGAAGAAGGTCGCCCTCTCGAGGAGCCCCTTCTCGAGAAGATACTTTTGTACCTCGGCTAGGCGGATGTCGTATGAGTCGATATCGTGCGGCTTCTTCATCGCAGCGGCGAAGCGGTCCGTCGTTATACCTATGACGACCCTATCAGCGATGTTGAATGCCTCCTCGAGAAGGAACCAGTGTCCCTTGTGCATGACATCGAAAGTGCCCGCGACGGTGACCGTCTTGAGCCGTTGTTCCGCCATCATAGGGTCCTCTGGAACTCTCTTATCCGAAACGTCATAGAAATTAAAGTTGTTGGGTGATTATAGCTAGACGATGCCATACCTCATCGCAAGGAACCACTTGATCAGGGGCAGCCCTATGGCGATAAGAATCGCGAAACGTATCACGTCCGCTATCATGCCGACCTTGATCATGTCCTTCATCTTGACGTAACCCGAGCTGTAAGCGATCGCCATCGCAGGCGTAGTGCTCGGCAGGGTACTTGGAATGGTCGTCGCGATAGCCGTGCCGATTATAGGCGCGATGGGGTTGATCCCCGCCGCGACGGAGAGGGATAGCGCCAGTGGACAGGCCACCGAGGCGGCTCCCGTGTTTGACGCAGGGTAGCTCAGCAGGAACCCTATGAGGGCGCAAGCCCCGAATATTACGAACTCGTTCGGCGCGGTCCCCATGAAGCCCTTGAAGATGATGCCCACCCAGTTACTGAAGCCGCTCTTCATCAGGCCGAGGCCGAGGGTTATGCCACCCCCGACTAGGAAGACTATGTCCCAGTTGATCGACTCCTGAAGCAGCTCATCCCACTTTAGCAGGGGTCTGTCCCCCGCCCTTAGAAGCGGGAAGAGGAACATGGCGAGGACGGCCGGAGCCGCCTCGGGCATGACCTTGGCTAGAAGCTGGCTGAGAGGCTGGAGGCCCGCGTTGTCAACAGCGAAGTTGGCGACCATGCCGGGGATTATCCAGAGGAGAAGCGTAAAGATCAGCATGCCAATCGTCATCTTCTCCCCCCTAGTGATGGGGCCGAGATCGCTCAACTCCTTCTTCAGCGTCGAGGCGTCGAATGGCAGCGTCTTCACCTCGGGCTTGATGACCCTATAGACGATAATCCAGGTGAGGAACAGGCCGATTATGGCATGAATCGTGCCAATGTAGAACCAGTCGACGAAAGTGATGTTGACGCCCGTCGCCTCGAGGACGGTCTTCTTCCCGATTAGGTTAGTCGTTGTGCTAGTCAGGAAGAGCAGGCTGCCCGCGGTAGCCGCCTGCCCGAGGGCGAGCATCGTCGCGGAGCCATATGCGCTCCCCTGCTTGAAGCCCTGCCTGAGGAGGAAGGCGATGACAAAGCCGTAGACGATGCTCGTCGCGGCGGTCATCGAGCCGGTCATGGTGAGGAGGAAGACGGGGAGGCAGGCTACGAAGAATGCGGCGATGGCGGGGTTTCGGGTCTTTGTGAGGCTCGCCAGCGTAAGGGCGACCCTCTTGTCGAGTCCCCAGACCTGAAACGACTTTGCGAAGACGAAGCCTGAGACAATTACCCAGATGAGTGGGTCCATAAAGGGGGCAAGCGCCTCCTTCCATAGCATTAATCCGACGATGCCGAAAAGTATCGGCGGGACGAGGGCTGCGAGTCCGAGCGCCGTCGTCTCGAAGACCCACCAGGTGGCGGTCCAGAGCAGGACGCCGAGGCCATACTTCGGCCCCTCCATGAGGCTTATGCCCGTGGCCTTGGCGGCCTCCGTCATCGCCGCGTCGTTTGGTATGAGGAGACAGATTATGAATAATATTGGTCCTAGGTAGAGGCTTATCCTCTTCATAGGCCATTTCGATGCGTTTTCCTTGCCAGCGTTTGAGCCCAAGCTGACTACCTTCAAAATGAGCCCGACAGCCACAAGAAAAAGATATCTCTCAACTGTATGCTGTCACTTGTAGTTGCCGAAGTTTGCGTGGGAAATGCGCCAGCCATCGCGGGTCTGCTCGTAGACGAGCGTGACGGGGCCTTTCTGGGGAGTCTCCGACGTCGGGCGCTTGAAGAACCAGACCGCGCAGACCACGGCATTGTCGCCAAAGTCCTCCACGTCGACGCTCTCAAGCCACAGCTTGTTCGCCGCCTTTTTTCCGCCCTTTACGAAACCGAATCCCTCATGGTGCTTCACCAGCGCCTCGTAGCCCTTAATCACACCCTGCTTCTCCGAGGAAAAGTAGGTGACGCGGTCGTCCCCGAGGAAGAGCCTTTCAACCTCGTCGAGGTCGTAGGTGTTCCAGAACTTGACCCAGTCGTCGATTATCTTTGGGTTGAACTTTACCATGCCTTCTCGTTGCGCCACGCGTTGAAGGGGTTTATGGTCGGAAGAATTTCTCCTCAATACAAGGTATTTTCTAGCCCTCGGGATACATGAAATATGAATGGGGATGAGGATAGGAGTCCTGGCCGACGACCTCACCGGGGCGTTCGACACCGGTGTCCAGTTCAGGAACTGGGGGCTCTCAGTGGAGGTTCTCATCAGGGACGTCAAAGATACCATGCTCTCATGTGATGTCGTGGTAGTCGACACGGAGAGCCGCTTGCTAAACAGGGAAGACGCTTACAGACGGGTCCGTACCGCCACAGAGAGGCTCATACAGCTTGGAGTTGAGAAGGTCTACAAGAAGGTGGACTCAACACTCCGCGGCAATATCGGGGCTGAGCTAGACGCCGCTATGGAGGCATCCAATGCAGGCTTCGCCTACTTCGCCCCCGCCTACCCCACATATGGCCGCACGACCCTCTTAGGCAAGCAGCTAGTGAACAACACGCCTGTCGAGAAGACGGAGTACGTTGACGAACTCGGCGCGAAGACCTCAGACATCCCCGCGATAATTGGTTTCCAGAGCAAGCGGCGGGTCGGCCTCGTCGAGCATAACTCCGTCGAGGCAGGCGTCTACTCCATAAAGACCCGCGTCGATGCATTGAAGAAGGAGGGCTTCGAGGTTGCCGTCTTCGATGTGCTCACCGAGAAGCATCTAATAGACATAACCCGATCCATCGGGGATACGAAACTGCTGGTAGGCTCCGCCGGTTTTGCCAGCGAAATGCCACTCGGCCTAGGGCTCCGCAGTCCAAAGCCCGTCCTCTCTGTCTGCGGAAGCACACGTCGCCTGACCAGGACTCAGGTCCAAAATCTTCGCGATCGCCTCGGCTTTCGCGAGGTCGAAATTGGAATCATGCGGCTTATAGATGGTGAGGCGGCGGTGAAAGAGGAAATTAGGCGCTGCGTCGGGGATTCAGTCGAGGCGCTCATGGCTGGAATAGACGTCTCCCTAATTACCGCATCCAAGGAGAGCAGCGTCGCCGAATTCGTCTCACACGCGGCCAGGCATGGGATAAAGGAAGCCGAGGCGAAGCTCTTGATCGAGGAAGCCCTTGGCCAGATAACCTCCGCCATACTCTCAGAGACGGAGGTCCTCGGGCTGCTTCTCACGGGCGGTGCCTCGGGACTCATGGTCTGCCAGAAGCTCGGTGCGGACCGCGCCTCAATAGTCGAGGAGATCGCGCCGGGGATTCCACTCCTAAGGCTGAGCACGGGCATGCCCGCCGTTACGAAAGCCGGAGGTTTTGGTGTTGATGACAGTCTCATACAGGCGACGCAGAGAATGAGGAGGCTGATGTCGAATTGAAGCCGCTCCTCGCCATAACAATGGGGGACGCAGCCGGGATAGGCCCGGAGATAATTGCAAAGGCTCTCAGCCTCGACGAAATGTACAGCATATGCCACCCCTTCGTTATTGGGGATGCCTCAGCGATGGAGATGGGCGTTCAAGTCGCCGGGCTGAGCCTCAGGATCAACCGTATCACATCGCCCGAGGATGGACTCTTCAGGTGGGGCATCATCGACATTCTGAGCCTAGATAACATCGATACTACCCGCCTTATCATGGGAAAAGCGCAGGAGATGGCTGGCCGCGCCTCCGTCGAGTTCGTCGTCAGGGCCGCCGAGATGGCGATGCACGGTGATGTCGACGGCATCGTCACCGCACCCCTAAACAAGGAGGCGATGCACATGGCTGGCTACAAGTACCCAGGCCACACGGAGCTACTCGCCGAGATAGGGCGCACACAGAACTACGCCATGATGCTCCTGGCCGGCGGCCTCAGAGTCGTCCACGTCACCACACACGTCGCCCTCAGGGAGGTCCCCGACCTCATCACAAAGGACCGCGTCTTCAAGAAGATATATGTCGCCCACGAAGCGGCGAGGAACCTTGGCTTCGACAGACCCCGTATTGGCGTAGCGGGGCTCAACCCCCACTCGGGGGAGGGCGGCCTCTTCGGCAGGGAGGAGATCGAGGTGATCACACCAGCCATCGAAGAGGCGAGGAGGGCAGGCATGCTCGTCGAGGGTCCTATCCCACCGGACACCGTCTTCTCGAAGGCCCTCGGTGGCGTCTACGACGTTGTCGTCGCCATGTACCACGATCAAGGGCACATCCCAGTCAAGCTCCAAGGATTCCGCCTCGACGAGGAGACGGGTAAGTGGGAGGACGTAAGCGGCGTCAACATGACCGTCGGACTTCCATTCATCAGAACGAGCGTCGACCACGGTACCGCCTACGGCAAAGCGGGGCGCAGGGAGGGCACCGCCAACCCGGAGAGCCTCGTCGACGCCATAAAGGTAGCCGCCCAGATGGCCTCCGTCCGCCACGGGAAGAAAACGGCTTAATCCCACAAGCGCCTACGATCCGTCGATGAGCTTCCCCAGGATGGTAGAGGCGAGGCAGGTATTCGACCAGCCGAAACTCGACGACTACGTCACCGAGGTAAGGCGCCAGCTCAACTCAAAGGGACTGGCGAAGAAGGTGAAGAAGGGGCAACGCATAGCGATCACGGCTGGGAGCCGCGGCATCGCCAACATCCCCCAGATTCTCAGGACCGTCGTCGAGGAGGTCAAGGCAACCGGCGGCGAGCCCTTCATCATCCCCGCGATGGGTAGCCACGGCGGCGCCACCGCACACGGTCAAATCGAGACCCTCCGAACCCTTGGCATCACCGAGGAGAGCGTCTGCGCCCCCATTGTGAGCAGCATGGAGGTCGACCAGATCGGGGAGATCAAGGACACCCCCGTCTACGTAGACAGGAACGCCCTACGCGCTGACGGCATCATAATCGTCGGCCGCGTCAAGCCGCACACCGACTTCAAGGGCACGATAGAAAGCGGCATCATGAAGATGATGGCCATCGGCCTAGGCAAGCAGAAGGGGGCAGAGATGATACACCACAACCTCTACGAGGGCTACCACAACCTCCTCCCCGCAGCTGCACGCCTCATAATGCAGAAAGTTCCCATACTCATGGGTCTTGCACTACTCGAAAACGCCTACCACGAGACATGCAAGGTCGTCGCCCTCGAGCCGAGGGAGTTCGAGACCGCCGAACTGGAACTCCTAAAAGAGGCGAAAGCCCTGCTACCACGCCTCCCCTTCAAGGAGATTGACCTCTTAATAGTCGAGGAGATCGGGAAGAACATC
>JBFYNQ010000121.1:0-13170 GCA_041304265.1 Candidatus Bathyarchaeota archaeon
CTGCTTTGGTTGACAAGGTTAAGGTGGGGGTGCTCGCCGCCTCAGTCGGGCTCGGCATCGTCAGCTGGGTGTCGCAGGCCTTCGGGCTGCTACCCCCTCAGATTTGCAACATGCTCTCACTTGTCGGCGCCATCCTCGGTGTCCTCTTCATCGGGCACAGTGCTATCAGAACACTGCTTGGCGGTGTATTTGGGATAGACCTGCTGGCGACGGTCGCCATCATCGCCTCGATAGTCCTCGGGGAGAACCTCGCTGCTATCGTCGTCGTACTCATGCTCGGCGGTGGCGAGATTCTCGAGGAATATATCAGCGGGCGCGCTAACAAGGCGATAGAGGAGCTCGTTGACGCCTTCCCGAAGAACACAATAGTCGTCCGCGATGGCGCCGAGGTTGAGGTGCCCGTCTCCGAGGTAAAGCCGGGAGCCGTGGTAGCTGTCAAGCCCGGGGGCATTATCCCAGTAGACGGCGTCGTCTCCTCGGGACGCGCCACAGTCAACCAGAGCAGTGTCACAGGTGAGCCCCTCCCAGTCGAGAAGGCGGAGGGAGACGACGTGCTCAGCGGATCGATCGTTGAGCTGGGCGCCGTCTACATCCGAACGCGCGTAGTTGGAGACGACAGCACCTACGGCAGGATCATCGCGATGGTGAAGGAGGCGGAGGAAAACCAAGCCCCCATCGTCCGGTTGGCCGACCGCTTCGCTGGCTACTACATACCGATCATCCTACTACTCGGCTTAGCCGTCTACTGGATGACTGGCGATCCGCTGAGGATGGCGGCTGTCTTCATCATCAGCTGCCCCTGCGCCTTGACACTTGCGACGCCTATGGCGGTCGCGGCGAGCATTGGGAACAGCGCCCGCAGGGGGATACTCATCAGGAATGGGGAGAGCCTGCAGAAGCTCGCTTCAGTGAACACCATTGTGCTGGATAAGACGGGGACTCTCACTCTCGGTCGTCCCGAGGTGTCTGATGTGAAGGGTTTCAACGGCACTACAGGGGCAGAAGTACTCGCCCTCGCCGCGGGAGCGGAGCGCCACTCCGAACACCCAGTCGCACACGCCATCCTAAAGAGAGCTGAGAAGGAGGGCATAAGCCCAACCGACTGCTCCGAAGTAGAGACGCTCCCCGGCCTCGGAATATGCGTTATCCACGAGTCGACGCGCGTCGCCATTGGTAGCGAGAAGTTACTACGCCAAGAGGGTATAGATGTCACTGAGGAGGCGAACGCCTACCTCGCGGCGCAGAAGACGAATCAGTCTACAATATTCGTGGCCATGAACGGGGCACTCGTCGGTGCAATCACAATCTCTGACACCATCCGCGAGAACGTGAGGGAGGTCATCGCGGACGCCAGGAGAAGCGGCGCCAAAAAGGTCGTCATCCTCACAGGTGACAAGAAGGACGTGGCCGAGGACGTCGCGGCGCGCGTAGGCGTCGACGAGGTGGTGGCTGACCTGCTCCCATCCGAGAAGGTGGCGCACATCAAGCGCCTCAAGAAAGGGGGCGGTGTCCTCATGGTCGGCGACGGCATCAACGACGCCCCCGCCCTCGCGACTGCGGACGTCGGCGCCGCCATGGGGCTAACCGGTACCGACATAGCCATAGAGACGGCGGGCATCACACTTGCGAACAACCGCTTAGAGGGTGTCCCTAGGCTCCTCAGGATTGGCCGCGAGACGATGAAGAATGTTAAGCTGAACATCGCCTTCGCCCTTACGGTGAATGCGGTAGGCATCGCCCTCTCCGCGATGGGTCTGGTTACCCCGCTTACGGCGAGCATTTTACATGAGAGCAACGCGTTGCTTGTGATGTTGAACAGCTTGAGGCTCCTGAGGGTTGATTAGTGTGTTTTCGTATCTTTTTGTTCCGTCTAGAGCTAGTAGATCGAGCCGATATGTTATTAAATTTAGCTAAAAGACACGGTTTAAAAATGTTTTTAAATAATGGTCGTTTCGACAACAATGGACATGTCTGACGACGATAAGAAGTATAAGTATCACACCGTCAACCTCCCTGAGAATCTCGCCTCCAAGATTGAGGAGGTCATTTCGAGCGGTAAGCATGGCTACACTAGTGTCCCAGACTTCGTCAAGAGCGCTGTTCGGAGGTATCTCCGAGACCTGGGTTATCTGGTCTAAAGTTGCACGTAGTGATTCAAGTCATTGATTTTATGCGCGCGCGACTTACACAACAGCGGGTTTATGCTTATCCCCGGCATTACCCTCCCTCAAAAGGTGAGTTTTAACCGCAACATTCAGACTCAAAGCATTAAAACCGCCTCACCTCTGCACTCGTGATCGGTATGATGGGCGAGGATGAGATGTGGCACGCCGTCGAGACGCGCGACTCGTCGGCGGACGGAAAATTCGTTACAGCGGTACGTACAACCGGTATCTACTGCCGACCCTCATGTCCAAGCAGGCATCCAAAAAGAGAGAACGTCGAATTCTACTCAACCGCCGACGCTGCGGAGGTCGCTGGCTATCGCCCATGCAAGCGCTGTAAGCCACAAGAGGTGGACGCGCCGCAGGTTACCTGGGTCAAGAATGCGTGCGACTACATACGTCGCCACCCCGAGGCGAAGATCACACTCGACAATCTCGCCGCCGAGGCGGGTGTCTCCGCCTACCACCTGCAGCGAATCTTTAAACGCGTTATGGGTGTTAGCCCACGTCAATACCAAGAATCGTGTCGAATAGAGCGCCTTAAGGGGCAGCTCCGAGAGGGGGGGTCGGTCACCAAGGCGATTTACAGCGCTGGCTACGGTTCGACTAGCTGGCTCTACAGGGACTCGCATACAAAACTGGGGATGACCCCAGGGGTATACCGGCGCAGGGGTGAGGGCATGGCGATAAGGTACAGGATACTCGACAGCCCCCTAGGGAAACTCATCGTCGCCCGCACGGCACACGGCGTCTGCTACGTTGGACTCTGGGACGATGAGGCGACACTTGAGGTGTCTCTGCGCGCCGAGTATCCCCGGGCAGAGTTGTTCCGTGACGCAGACGGGAATGATCCCTGGACGCAGGGGATACTCGCCTACCTTGAGGGGAGGGCGGCAGAGCTAGGAGGCATACCTGTCGACGCTCACGGAACCGAGTTCCAGCGGAAAGTCTGGGGGGAGCTTCAGGCGATCCCCCGTGGTAAGACGCGCTCATACGGCGAGATAGCCAATAGAATAGGCAGTCCAAAAGCCGTCCGCGCTGTAGGCAGGGCATGTGCAACTAACCCAGTCTCCCTGCTAATTCCCTGCCACCGAGTCCTCGGAGGAGCTGGCGACCTCCACGGCTACCATTGGGGACTCGAGCGAAAGAAGAAACTTCTCGATGCTGAGAACGCACTAGGGGTGTAGCCGGAGCCCCTTGATGACGGTATCTATCTGCCTCTTGGTGCTCCTAATCGCCATGCCGACGAGGTTGAGGTCTTTCTCCTTCACTGAGGCGATGGCGGCACGGTTGTCCGCGTCGTTGTAGGTTTTGAAGAGTTCCTCCGTATAAATGGTAAACCTCATGTTCCTTTTCTTGGCACGCTCGTAGACCTCTTTTATTTGATCTCGGTTTGCGGCGAAGACGAGAATGGGCTGTACACTCATGGGTAGATACTTGTTGCCGCTTGCGTCGACGTAGGGTTCGCCCAAGATCTTTTCAGTGCCAGCTATTCCACTCACAGTGAAGGCGGTGACGTTTAGCTTCTGCCAGATGGCGAGGTCCTCCCTGACGATAACGACTATCTTCGTGTCAAACTCCATGCCCAAATCTAGTTCGGCTCTGAGAAAAGCTTTAGGGGACACCGCCGAGGTACTCGAACCAAGCGATTCGGGCTGCGACGGACCGCCAGGGGCGCCACAGCTCGCCGATCTCCTCGAACTCTTCGGCCGACGGTGGACGGGGGAGCTTCTTGATGCGGGTGACTGCGGAGGCGAGTGCGAGGTCACCCCTTGGCCAGACGTCGGGGCGGAGCAGCGCCATGAGGAGGTATATGTCAGCGCTCCAGCGCCCGATGCCCTTCAAATCTGTAAGCCTGACCCTGGCCTCGTCGTCGCCTAGTTCATTGAGTTCGTCGAACCTGAACGAACCGTCAAGTACTCTCTCAGAGCGCGCGCGCTCTTCAGCTCCACGTCGCT
Organism: Candidatus Bathyarchaeota archaeon; assembly: GCA_041304265.1. Lineage (GTDB taxonomy): Archaea > Thermoproteota > Bathyarchaeia > TCS64 > TCS64 > UBA8941. Next base: position 4,124 of record JBFYNQ010000121.1, read on the forward strand.
GAGGGTGAGGAAAGCCTCTGGAACTGGTTCACCTATACTCTCGGTAAGGCGGTTGTATGCGGCACGGGCGGATGAGAGGGAGATTTGCTGCTCCAAGATAATGCGAGTGAGTGTGGAGAATCCGGGTGGACGCGCCCAGAGCGGCGGAGGGCCGTGGCGCGTCACGACAGCGGCAAGGTCAGAATCTCGTTCGGCGAGAAACTTTACTGCGTTGCGTAGAGTTACCTTGTCGAGCAGTTCCATAATCCGTCAGACATCACGGCGTCTGGAGGTTGATAATCCTTCCAGAAAAAAATTGGGCCCTACTCCTTTACGTTAGTTATCTCAGCGTCCTCATGTAGCGAGGACGGGAACTTGGCGAGGTATTGAACCCAATCTTGGAGCTGCGTCTCCGGGTGAGCAGCAACGAATGCCTCGTGCTCTTTGCAGTGCCGGCCTACACACTTGGGGTCGGCCTTTATGACCATGTGCATCCTCAAAGCTCCGGGGCCCTGATCGGTCTGGAAGCCGCACCCCTCAACGGGGCACGTAAACAGGCTTATGCTCCCCCTCTGCTTGTCAAGGAGGTAATATTTCTTATACCTATCATCTATCTCCAACGCTTACTCCTCCCGACTGTGGCCCCGGCGGCCCTCGCCTTCTGGGGTGGTTGAAGACTGTGTCCGCCGCTTTACGCGGTCAGGTTCGGCCTCTGCCCGGGCCGCCGGGTGGGCGATGAGGGATCCGCCCAACTCTGGATTCTAAATGGCTTAGCTGTATGGTCTCCGCGGCTCACCGGGCCGCTCAGAGCCATGTTAGTCTTGCATAAAGGGTGTAATAAGCTTACTGCACACCGACGCTAACGGTTCAACACATCTTAATACCCAACAAGCTTTTTCATACTCTCCCCATAAATACTGAAAACAGGGGTAAACTCAAGTAGTCAACCTTTAAGTAGACTCTTTCCTTACGACGAAACGAGAGAATCCACCAATGAAGTACACGATAGAGGTAGACAGGGACAATTGTATAGCATGCAGTGTCTGCTACGGCACCGACCCAACACACTTCGAGAGCGACGCCTCCGGCAAATCCCGGGTCATAGGAGGAACCACAAACAGCACATCCGTCGGCGCTTTCGAGGACCTCAAAGACGACGCCCAGAGAGCCGCGGACTCCTGCCCCGTCACCGCCATAACTATAAAGTAGCCCATAGCAGCCTCAAGTCCAACGTTACCTCTGACCCGCCTCATTCCGCTTAACTAACCTCTCCTAGAAATTGCAGATCAGTGAATCAGACATATGGATCACTTTGAGAAGTTCATCGAACCAACTTCACAGTCTGCTTCCCAGTAAAGTGCTGAGAATGCCCCACAATCATTAAAGCGCCCGTAGGTGATCTGAGACGCGACCCGCTGTGGAAGTACTATGCGCAGGAAGCTGGATGGTTGATATAGTCGCCCCCCACTTACCCGCGATAACGCCTCCGGGTGGACTCATCTATGCACCGCGCGGAATATCAGTAAACATAGGTGGACACGCCGCCAACGTATCCCTAGACCTCACCCAGCTAGGACAGAGCGGGGTAGCATCTACAGGATGTGTCGGCTCCGACATGCTCGGCGACTATGTACGCGAGACGCTGAGGCGGTCGGGCGTCGACCCACGCCCTCAGATCCTGAATGATATACAGACCGCGAAGAATATTGCTCTAACCGTTGAGGGGGAGGATAGGCGATTCATTGCCGAGCTTGCCGCGAACACTCTACTAAGCCACGACCATGTTACGTCTCAGCTAATGGATCACCCGCGGATCCTCTACCTGGGGACCGTTGGCGGGCTTAGGTACATCGATGCGAACCTCGCCGAGGTGCTCGCCGCCGCACACAGAGTCGGTGCTTTGACGCTCGTTGACGTCATCCAGCCGACGAAACCCGACTGGAGCCACCTCATCCCCGCACTCCCACACATCGATGTCCTCCACCTCAACACTCTCGAAGCGCACCTCGCCACTGGCAAAAGTAACTCCCTCAGCGCCGCCGAGATTCTACATAAACAAGGAGTGAATACGGTTGTAATCACAGAAGGCTCCCAAGGTCTTACTGCGATTCATAAAAAAATTAAGATTAGGATGCCCGCCTTCGTGGTCGAAGAAGTCGATTCGACAGGTGCCGGCGACGCTCTATGTGCTGGCTTAATTCACAATCTGCTAAACCTGCGTGAACCTTCGGAGGCGACGCACAGCGAGTTCAAGGATGCTCTCCTCGAGGGGCAAGCAGCGGGTGCCGCGTGTGTCACAGCCCCGGGAGCCACTACAGCCGTGACTGCGAACAATGTGAAACGGCTGATACGCGAGCAAGGTGCCGATATTCTCTCATCTACCTCAAGTCTATAAGAGTGGGCGGCGGAGAGCCATACCATGGAGATGCGGCGGAGGATACCCACGGGCTCTCAGGGTCTCGACGCCCAACTCCTCGGCGGCATCCCTCTGGGAGAGCTCACACTCGTCTACGGTGAGCCGGGTTCTGGGAAGACTACCCTCGCTCTCTGTGCTGCCGCCCAACTCCTCCTCCTCGACCACGCCGCAAGAGTTGTCTACCTCGATTCCGACGCCAAGTTCGCGCTGGCACGCCTCATTCAGATCGCAGGCTCGGACGAGCACCTAAGGCGTCTATCTTACACTCGCCCAACAACCTTCGAGGAGCAGGCTGAGGCATTCGACCGCCTCCCCGAGCAGCTCCAACATGGCGACCTCGCCGTCGTCGACTCAGTTACGGGGCTCTACCGCGTCGAGACTGGAGACACCCAGAAGACCTTCATCGAGAACAAGGAGCTCAATAGGCAGCTTGGGGCTCTGAAGGAGGTCGCTGCCTCGACACATGCCGCAGTCATCCTAACTGGGCAGGTGAGAAGCGTTCTCGACTCTCCCTTCCCCGCTGTCGAGCCCGTTGCTCAGCGCCTACTCCGCTACTGGAGCGACAAGGTGATAAAGGTGGAGAACACAGCGACGCCGGGGGTAAAGCAGGCGACCGTTGAAAAGCCCCCCGAGATGCGCGGCGCCACTTGGTTCAGGATAACACAGTGGGGTTTGGAGGAGTAGGTTTGGACGTGGTTGAATGGTTCTTGGGCACGTTGTGGCTCTTCCTCCCTGCGTACTTCGCTAACGCTGCCCCTGTACTCCTCCATGGTGGCGGAGTCCTCGACGGTGGAAGGAATTGGAGCGACGGGAAAAGAATTCTCGGCGACCATAAGACTGTCTACGGGACACTCGTCGGTATATTAGTCGGTAGCATCTTCGGTATCCTACAAGGGAATGCCGTTCAGGGAGTTCTCTTTTCAGTAGGCGCCATACTTGGCGACTTACTCTTCGCATTCATAAAGAGGCGCCTCGGCATTCCCCCGGGCAAGCCCCTCCCTCTCTGGGACCAGGTCGGCTTCATAATACTCGCTATATCTCTCGGAAGTCTAATCGAGCCACGCCCAACCTGGCAACAGGACGTCGCTATGATCCTGACCACGATCCCTGTCCACTACGTCTCAAACCTGTTTGCATGGGGTTTAAGCTGGAAAAAGGAACCATGGTGACTCTAACCGTTCTAGGCTGTAGAACAATTGTTCTAAACCCTGATTTTAATAAGTTTAAATCACCCGCTACCTGGTATAGAACCTCGTTCGGCAAAGGTTTTAGACCGGTAGGAGTATTAATCGAATCAGAAACTTGACGGAGGCTCAAAGTGTCTAAGAGGAAGATGCTAGCAGCGGAGGAGGACCTCGCGAACAGGGTCGCCCAGCTAGCAGAAAAGAAGGGCCTCACCGTTTACCAGACAGTCAACGACATCCTCGAGCAAGCGCTACGCGCCGAGGGTCAGGGCGTCAACCTCAAGGAGGCACTAGATCGCCGAGGTGACATGGAGCGCGCCCGAGACATGGGCCTCACATTCACAGTCGAGCACCTATACTACCAAGTCGTCGACGCCGCCTACAGGGAGGACAAGGAGAAGATCCATGACCTCTGGCGCGATATGGGCTTCTGGTATGGCAAATACTTCAAAGGCAAGAGTAGTGACCCCGTTAAGGAACTCACGGACGCCCTCGGTTTCTTAACCCACGGAAGCCAGTTCACGGCCGAGAAGGGAAAAGGCGACGAGCTCATAGTCAGCTGCATAAACGAGCGCTACACGCGGGGCTACACCGAGGTCTTCGCCACGTTCATCGAGGCGGCTTTCAGCGTCCTCGGCTTCAAGAAGCTCGAGAACGAGGCGAGCCGCGGCATAATAAGGATGAGGCTGGTTAAGGCATGACGAAGAGGCAGCCTGACGATACGAAGCTGCTAATGCTCCCAAGTGATCTCGTTGATCGCCTCAAAGAGGTCTCTAACAAGAGAGGCACAAGTCTCTCCGGCTACGCTATGGAGGTCTTCGAGGAGGCCCTCAAGGCCGATAAACTTGGTGCTTCTCTCGGCGATGCGGTGGACGCATTCAGAATGAAGGAGATACATCGAGGTGCGGGTGCAGTCATCGTTCCCCGGCGCGGCCTAGGCCAGATTATTAAGAGCCTTGGCGATGAGCACTCCGCAGACATTTTGAAGCTATGGGATGAGGCCGGACGTTGGTATGGTAAATATCTCCTTGGCAAGCTCAGCTCTGATGATATTCTTACCTTCCTTCGCCAGGACCTCCTTACGAGCTGGAACCTCGACGAGGTCGAGTTTATGGATGGCGATCACCCGGCGCTCCGTTTCACTGGCTTCATGATGTCGGAAGAGTTCACGGGGATGCTCTTGAGCTACGTTCACGGTATCATGGATTCCCTTGGCTACAGGGAGATTGAGAGAGATAGCCTCCGGGGAATGGCGACGATCAGGTATCTACGCCTAAATAATGCTTAATTTTAACAAGTTTATATTAAACGACTTTAGAAAAAAATTAGGTTTTTAACATTTTTAATTTTTAATACTTATCATGCATTTTTAACATTATTCACTAGTTCTATAAATCTACGCATGTAAGAAAAATTGATGGTTAAAAGAGCCCGTTTTCTTGTTCTTTTTTTTTGAGACAATCCCCTTCTCTGTATACATTGTCCCACATCTGTATACAGCGGCGGGGGGCTGTAGACATACGCTTATTAGGATACTAGGGCTCGTCTTCTCAATCGTCCGGGTGGAGTAGGTTTGAGACTCCTCTTACCCTCCACGAGACGATGAACAAGGAGAAAAATGGAAAAATGAATGGTAAAAAAACACTACCATTGTTAGTAATTGCTTCTCTAATGCTGTCAATTCTTCCCTCAATGATGTTCGCTAGCGCTGCCCTCGGTGTTCCAACTCTATCCTCTCCCGATGGTTTGAAGGGAGACACAATAGAGGTCACTGGTGGTACAGTTCCTGCAGGCACAGTAGTGTATCTCTACTGGGATGACTCCACCATTCCATGGAATGGTGTAAAGGGCCTTCTAAACAGCACAACGGCTGCCGCTGACGGTAGCTATGAGGTCTGGTTTGATGTCCCTGAGGCAACTGGTGGTAATCACTATCTCTGGATAAAAACGACAACTGGCGGAATTGCCGATGTTGTCTCAGCCGTCTTCGTAGTCAACTCCGCGTTAGAGGTTAATCCTGGAAGGGGTCAACCTCTCGACACAGTGACTGTAACCCTATACGGCTTTGGAAATGCTGCTAAAGTACAAGTTCTATTCGATGGCGATCTAGTCGTCACTGCCACCACAAACTCTATCGGCTCTGCAAGTACTACTTTCAAGGTACCTGATGTAGCTGATGGTACCTACGATATCACTAACAACGGAACTGCTCCACTTGTGGAATTCGTAATAGGTCCAACGATCACTATATCCCCATCCTCAGGCCCAGTTGGAACTGTTATTTCTGTAACTGGAAGAGGATTCGCTACGATGAACGATGGCATTGTTCAGGGTGACCTAACAATCGATGCGAATGCATGCTGGATTACAACTACTGTTCCGATTGATATTGATGCAACTGGCAGGATAAGATTCAATGCTGTAATAGCACAAACCGCCGATGATGGCGACTTCGTACTCGTTCTTGATTCTGCTGCTGGTTACGCTGAGGTTGACTTCGAGGTTACAGCCCTTGCAAAGGTCACTGTAACTCCTGGCTATGGTGCACAGGCATCTACAATTACGGTCTCAGGTGTCAACTTCCCCAAGATCTCTGGTGAAGATGTAACTGTAACACTTGGTGGAATTGCAATTGGTACTGCAACTACTTTAGGTGATGGTTCCTGGAGTAAGAACTTCAAGGTACCCGCCATCGCTGATGACAAGTATGACGTAGTAGCAGACGCCGGTGACTACAACATCGCGGATGATGCAGTCTTCAAGGTTGGCACAATGAACATTATCCTCGGTGAAGATGAGGGTCCTACGGGTCTTCTCGTTGGGCTAACCGCTAACGGCTTTGAACCACTCGGTGATTGGAACGCTACCATTGGCGATGAAGAGATCGGCAGTGGATCCGTATCCGCAGCTGGTCTTATCAGCACTACTTGGAGAGTTCCACAGTTAGCGGTCGGTACCTACACAGTTACTGTGTGGGATGTCGACAACGAGATCGCATTGACTACAAGCTTCAAGGTAACAAAGACCACGACAGTAACCCTCAGTGTTGCTAGCGCTCCAGTAGACTTCGAGGTTGGAATCGCTGGATACGGGTTCTCCGATAGCCTCGGCAACGCACTCACTTTCGTGATATATAACAAGACCAGCACAGGTGCACTCGACTTCTGGTGGACGCCAGATGCCATCACCGATGCTGATCTCGAAGATGGTGAGATCAACGAGGATGCCGTCTGGGTAGTAGATGATGTACTCAGTAAGGGCAACTACTGGATGAACGTCACCGACTTGGATGACTACGCTGTAACGATACCCTTCACAGTTGGTGATGTACACGTCGTTGCACAGCCTCGTAAGCCTTCATTCGCACTTGGCGAAACTATCTCCTTCACACTTGAGCACAGCTTCGGTAACCAGGATCCAATATTCGGCAGTGTCCTCAAGATCTACAACCCAAGTGGGGCTCTAGTCTTTGACGGAGATCCTCTTGAGACTTGGACTAAGACTGGTCTCTGGTACACTGCTCCATACTCCAGCCAGACCGCCGGAAGTAACCCTATGATCCTTAATCAGGATCACCCGACGGGCACTTGGAGTTGGAAGTGGATAGACAATGACGACGAAACCGCCACAACTGGCACCTTCACAGTAACTGCGATTGCAGCTGGGTCAGTTGACGAGAAGATCGCTGCTCTCACAACCCAGATCGCAGCAGTCACTACAAACGTGAACAACCTACAGACTACAGTCGCCAGCGTAGCGACGACCGCGACGGCAGCCTCGAACGCCGCCACGGCAGCCTCGACGGCAGCAAGCGCAGCCGCCTCGGCAGCCACGGCAGCCAGTGCGGCAGCCACCGCAGCAGGCACAAAGGCTGACGCAGCCAAGACTGCAGCAGAGAGCGCAGCGGCCGCAGCAAACGGCCTCACAACGCTCGTCTATGCAGCCATCGGTGCAAGCCTCATAGCCGCGCTCGCCGCAATCGTTGCGCTGATGCAGATCAGTCGCAAGATCGCGTAAGACAAAACCAATCCCTTTTTATTTTTTTTCATTTCTGTTACCCAGTGGAAACTGGGTTTGCCTGCTACATTTTTTAAACCCGTAGGCGCACGTGGACTGCATGCTTGCCCCCGCCGCGATCAGCGCCTTCATACAGACGGGGGTCGTCATCATACTCTGTGTTGGCTTCACCTTCACATATATGGTTGAAAAATTCCCCAATTTTGCGCACACGGCCATTGCTACCTTCGGGACGGTGCTGAGTTACACCCTTGTGAGGATACTCGGCTTCGACCCATACGTCGCTCTACCCTTCTCAGTGTTGTTCTGCGGGCTGCTAAGTATGGGGCTTTACTTGCTCATTGTGCGCCCGATAAAGGCAACTGGGGCGAGGGAGATCACGATGACCTTTGCTTTCTTCGCATTGGCTCAGGTTATGTCCTCTGTGGTCAACATCTACAGTTACTGGTTTATGCTTAGTCAGGGGCATCCCACACAGGGTTTCAGCCTTGTCTCCTGGGACTTTAAGTACCAGGGGTACCCTGGCGTGCTCCTTATCATACTTCCCTTATGCGCGGTCCTTGTTTTCTCGCTCTGGGTCTTTCTCACCAGAGTCAAACAGGGCATCGCCTTCCGCGCCGTCGCCGAGGACGAGGCGCTCGCAGCGAGCCTCGGCATAAACACCCCCAACGTTCACCTCCTAACATGGCTACTTACCGGCGCGCTCGCCGGCCTCGCAGGCGGGCTGATACCCCTCTGGCGGTACACAGGCCTCGGATACAACGACGAGTTCCTCATGCTCGTTATGGCTGGAAGCGTAGTAGGTGGAATAAACAGTGTAACTGGCGCAGTCGTCGGCGGGCTACTCGCCGCCACCTCGCAGAAGGTGCTCGGCGCCCTCGCCATCGCTATCTACGGCGTCGACGCCTCCGCATACGAGTCCATCTACCCGACCATACTCATTGCAACCATACTCATGCTGCAGCCCGAGGGAGTAATGGGCTTCTTCGGCCACTCCAACAACATTCTCGTCACGCTCAAGCGCAGGTATGAACGTATCCGCGCTTCATCTAAGCGAGTGACCCACGCCACTTAAATCCGGGGCCGAAACCTAGAAGGCGATGCCCGAGCCGAGCGAGGGGTGGAGGAGCCTGTTCCCCTACGATCCCTACCCCCAGCAGGTCGACTTCATGGGGGACACCGAGTCGACCCTCGGCTCCGGTGGCACATTAATCGCCGAGGCATGCAATGGCTTCGGGAAAACCGTCTCTGCCCTCAGTGCCCTCCTCCCCCTCGGAAAGCCCATCACATACGCTACGCGCACCCACGATCAGGTGAGGCAGGTTCTCGCCGAGGTCGAGAAGATAAACACCCACGCTGGTACAACTTACACCGCCGTCAACCTCGCGAGCAGGGACCACCTCTGCCTGAATCCAGACTGCCGAGGTAGACCAAGCAGGGAGGCGCAGGAG
>JBFYNQ010000122.1:0-14673 GCA_041304265.1 Candidatus Bathyarchaeota archaeon
AGGGTCTGTTGAGTACATGGTGCTGTAAATCTCCTCGGTGATGTGTGGAGTCACCGGGGCGAGCATCTGAAGCATCCTCATTATCGTGTAGTTCAACGTCTGCTGCGCCGCCAGCTTGGCGTCGCCCTCTCCGTAGAGCCTGTACTTAGCGGCTTCTAGGTAGTCGTCGCAGAAGACGTGCCACGTGAAGTTGCGTGCCGCCTCGGTGGCGTTCATCCACTCACAGTTCTCCATTGCGTCGGTTGACGCCTTCACTGTCTTTTGGAGCTTGGATAGTATCCAGCGGTCAAGGAGCATTGGCTCGGCTTGTTTGCTCGGGTCATGATCTTCTAGCCTCATGGCGCTGAATCTGCACGCGTTCCAGAGCTTTGTCATGAAGCGACGCCCGTACTCTACGTCTTCCCACCTGAAAGGGATGTCCGTGCCTGTGCTTCCGCCCGCTGCCGCCCACTGGCGCGCCGCGTCGGCGCCATGCTTGCTAAATACCTCGGGAGTGTTGACGAAGTTACCTAAGCTTTTACTCATCTTCCTCCCGTCGCCGCCAAGCACCATGCCGTTGATGAGGACTGATTTGTATGCAGTCTCGTCGAAGAGGGCTAGGTGGCGGACCATGAGGTAATATGCCCAGGTCCTGATGATGTCCTGTCCGCTCGGGTGAATGCTCGCGGGGAAGAGGTTGTGCCAGTCCTTCCTGTCAGGCCAACCCGCGTGGATGGCGCAGGTCATGCTGCTGTCAAACCACGTGTCCATGACATCGTAGTCGGGAGTGAACTCTGAACCACCGCACTTGGCGCAAGTGCCCCGCGGTTGCGTCACCTTGGTATCTACTGGCAGCTCCTGGGGGTCGGCTAGGTGTATCTCGCCGCATTTTTTACAGTACCATGCCGGCACCGGTGTGGCGAAGACCCTCTGTCTGCTGAGAACCCAGTCCCAGTCGAGGCTCTTCGTCCAGTCGATTAGCCTGTACCTCATGAAGTCTGGGTACCAGTCGATCTTCTTCGCCTGCTCGATGATCTTGTCGCTGAAGGCTGTGGTCTTCATGAACCACTGCTTGGCATTGACCACCTCGATGGGTGTGTCGCATCGCCAGCACGTGCCGACCTCCTGCTCGAGGGGCTTCTCCTCTTTGAGTAGGCCTTCCGCCTTGAGGTCTTCGACGATCACTCTCCGGCCCTCGGTGATGCCCATGCCGGCGTACTTGCCCGCGTTCTCGTTGAGTTTGCCCTTGGCGTCGAGAAGGTTGACTACGGGGAGCTTGAAGCGGGCAACGTCGATGACGTCGGCCTTGTCTCCGTAGGTGCATATCATCATGGCGCCTGTGCCGAACTTGATGTCGACGTCGTCCTTGGCGATTATGGGTATCTCCTTGTTGTAGAGTGGCGTCTTCGCCTTCTTGCCGATTAGCTTGTTGTAGCGCTCATCGGTGGGGTTGACACCGATCGCCACGCAGGCAGGGATGTATTCGGGCCTCGTCGTCGCGATTACGAGTTCGTCATCAGGCGTGCTGAATGTGAGGCTGTATATCTTCCCCGTCCTCTTGAGGCGCTCCACCTCCGCGTCCGCGATGGCCGTCTCGCATCTGGGGCAGTAGTTTATTGGGTGCTCACCCTTGTAGATGAGTCCCTTCCCGTAGAGCATTAGGAAGCTGAGCTGTACTTTCCTTATGTAGTCGGGGTCCATAGTGCGGTACTCGAGTTTCCAGTCGATGCTTATGCCGAGGCGTACTATGGCGGTCCTCATCTTGGCGATGTATTGAGCTACCCATTCCTCGCACATCTTCCGGAAGACGTCTGGAGGGACGTCGCTTCTGCGTATCTTCTTGTTCTTCTCCACGGCGACCTCGGTCGGCATACCGTGGCAGTCCCAGCCCTGCGGGAAGTGGACGTTGAAGCCACGCATACGCATGTAGCGTGCCCTCATGTCGAAGTACGTCCAGTTTAGGACGTTTCCCATATGGAAGTCGCCACTTGGGTAGGGGGGTGGTGTGTCGACGCTGTACCTGGGGCGGGCGTCTCCCTCGTCCCAGTTGTACCTGTACGTGCCCTGCTCCTCCCAGAGCCTCTCCCACTTTTCCTCCGTCTGGAGGAAGTCTATCTTGTTGGGTAGCTGTTTCAATGCTTTTCACCGTCTCCCGGACGTGGCTGAATAGGCTCAGGTGTGTGGTGGAGCCTTAAAACCTTGTCCGCGTTATGCAATCTTGCGCCTGGGTTATCCTCTTCTCTATGCCCCGCGCGGGGCGAGGACAAAACGATACCCCATAGACCGCCCTCGCATCCGATATAGCTGAAAGTGAAGGATAATAAAAAGATTTAGCCAGGCGGTGACGACTCGGTTTTTTATAAGATCGGTAGTGCGCGAGCACTTCTAAATTTAATCCCCTAACCATCGTCGCCCTGTTTTCTGAGGCGCGCCGAAGCTGGGATTATAAGTAGTGTGACTAGGCCGAGGCCCACGTACGTGGCGGAGACCGGGTAGGTCTGGCTGACGTAGCCCGCGAGTATGGGGCTGACGCAGGTGAAGGCGCCGTAGATGCACTCGTAAAAGCTCATCGTGGCGCCGAGGCTGCCGTGAGGTGAACCACGTGCGATGTAGCTGGCGATGATTGGCTCTATCACGCCGTTACCGACGCCGAAGAGCAGCATAGGGAGTAGGAAGTCGAGGGCAGAGGAGGCGTAGGCGACGCCGACTAGGCTCAGGGCGAGGGTCACAGAGCCGGCGAGCATTCCCCTCCTGACGCCGAGGGCGACGACGCGCTCCGAGTAGAAGAAGCCGACGCCTTTCACTGCACTGTTGAGGGCGAGAAGGAAGCCGATGACGGTGGCGCTAAGGCCTCTCTCCGCCATGTAGCCGGGGAGGATGTAGAAGTAGATGCCCAGCCCGAGGGCATATGGGATCATAGTTATGTACGCCCACTTGAGCGTGCCGACGGCGGAGAAGTCGAACTTTATCACGTCCGAGCCCGAGTCGAGCCGGATCCTCCTCGCCATCACGACGTTGACGGCTAGGCCAGCGAGCATGAAGACCGTGAGCATCCCCCAGAGTGTCGCGTAGCCGTATGAGTCGGCGATCCAACCCCCAGCGAGTGGGCCTATTACGAAGCCGAGTATCCAGCTCAGGTTGTATCGCCCGATTGCGTGGGTCAGCAGCTCGGGCGGCGCGAGATCAGCCGTAATCGCCCCCGCAGCGGCCCAGAAGGCGCCACCGGCAACACCGATGAGTATCCTAGCTATGAACATCTGCTGGACGTCAGTGACGAAGATGAAGTAGACGAGGCACGCCGTCGAGATGACGTTGAAGGTGAGGTAGAGGCGCACCTTCTCAAACCTGTCGAGGAGGGCACCAGCAACGAGCGTCACCACCGTATAGACCGCCGCAGCAGCGGTACCCATGAGTCCAATCTCGAGAAGTGTAGCGCCGAGGTTCTCCGCCTGGACCGAGGCGAGCATCATCGGCGTGCCGATCGCGGTCGCGACGAGGAAGACGGAGGCATACAGGAGCCTTAGAAGCCCGCGTCGATCCTCGCTAGACATGGCGTTGAACGCTATCGTCGGAAACCGGATAAACCTACGCCTCGATGAGGCGGGGTTCATCGCCTTTCCGGGGACCCTTCAAGACTATGTTGTTATCGAGTGTGATGGTCATGCCGTCAGTGGCAGATACGACCGGGACGCCCGACTTCTCTTGGAGCCACGCCGCATCCTTCGCGGGGTCGGCGTTGAGCATTTTTATGCCATAGTGGGTTGTGACGGCGCACATCGGCTTAGCCTCCTCGATGACCCTGAGCGCGTCGTCCGTGCACATGTGGCCGACAAGTGGGCTACCCCGAGGCCACATCGTGCCTATTATGAGCATCCTACAGCCCCTAAGGGCCTCGCCGAGACCAGGATACGCCTCAGTATCACTCGTATAGCCGAAGGCCCCGACGCTGGGCACCTCAAACTTGAGTAAAATCGCATCGTCGTCGCCGTGTATCGCCCTAAGTGCCTTGAATTCGAGTTCGCCGATGGAGAAACGCGATCCGGGGACGAGTACCTCCACCTTTCCAGCGAGGCGCTGGTGGTATCTGCTGACGCTTGGATCGAGGTCATTTCCGCCCTGGAGGACGCTCTTGGCGGCGGCGAGTATACCCCGTTTTCTCGTCGTCCCACCGGTCATAGCCTCGACGAGCACCTCTGCGTCCGTGTAGTGGTCGGGGTGACAGTGGGTGACGACGACGCCGTCAAGCTTCATCGGGTTGAACCCTCCGTAGATGCTGTGAACGAGGGCGCCGGGGCCGGGGTCAACATGTATCTGTGTGTCACTGTGCTCGAGCCTTATACCGGCTGTCCTGCGCCTCTGAGTGCACATGGTGTGGCGCCCGCCGCCAGTGCCGAGGAAGTTGATGGTGAGCGGCTCCATGGGGGAGGCGTGTCGGGGGAGAGTTAAATATTTAACAGGGAGGCGCATCCAAAAAGGGTGCCGGGCCCGTGGCCTAGTTAGGCTAAGGCGTCTGACTGATAATCAGAAGATCAAGAGTTCAAATCTCTTCGGGCCCACCATTCCTAATATACGTTTTTTTCCTACTTCACCTTTCGCGGTGCGAGTCTAGACACGTTATAAAGCGCTGTGGTGATCACTTACCGATTATCATGGCGAAAAGAGGGCCATCGGAACACATCATAGAGAATGTGGATGCTGCGACTCCCACTGGTTCAAGCTTGAGAGCATTCCTCGACAACATCGACGCGGGTGCTGTGTGCGAAAAGTGTGGAGGCCTACCCTACGATATAGTCTTCAGCCACCAAGGAACCCTCTACAAGTTCTGCCTCTACAAGATACAGAGGGGAAAAGAGGTGCTCGCGGAGACCGACTACGAGAAGCTCTACGAGTACACGAGGAAGGACGGGCCTATGATGGCTGAGAGACATACGAAGAGAACTGGTGCTCCCGCCGGGATTTGAACCCGGGATCCCCGACTCGAAAGGCCGGTATGCTTGTCCGGTCTACACCACGGGAGCGTGCGCAGATGTAAGGCTCGGCGTCTTTATATCTGTTTTCTAACAGGTGCTCCGGTAGTGTTTTTATATCCTCTGATGGGTTTTCTGTGTTGCGTGGGCCCGTAGCTCAGTTTGGCTAGAGCACCCGGCTCATAACCGGGGGGTCATGGGTTCAAGTCCCTTCGGGCCCACCATCTTACGGTTCGCGCGCGAGACGGGTAAAGGGAGAGTACGATAGTGAGGAGCGGCTGAGGGGATCGTTCCGGAATCAGTTGTTGCTGGTAGCTGGGTTCAAGCCGGAGGAAGTTGAGGAGATGGATCTTTCTATGGATGATGCATCGTTTCAGAAAGTGTTTAGAAAGCGTTTTCTGGTTCAATCGGGTGGTGGTGGGGCTCAGCGGGTTGTTTCGGTTGGTGACGTTAATTCCTAATTTGGAAAGGGTTGGGGGTATGTGGCGAGTCTTCCCGGCGATAGGGTTATTGTGAAGGGGCCAGGATTCTCGCCTCTTTGACTCAGCTACCAGGCTCTCACAGAAGAGTCATTAGCTAATAAAAAACTATGACTCCAAACTTAAATGAAAAAATAAAAAAACATAAACACATAAAAAAAATTAGCAAAGCCACGCAATCATTATTCCCCGCCGCGCAAGCTGACTGCGCACCTGCGCCATTGACTTGCGCAGGACCCCACTATACCCCTATGTAGCGCGACACCCGGATAAAACCCGACAGGCGCACCCGCACAAGCCAAAAAACGAGCAGCGGCCAAAACAAGCCTCTGTTCCGACGGGAAACGTGCCGGGGAGTGCCCGTCCAAACACCGAAGGAGAAACGAGTGAAATGCCGAAGAACAGTCCGGAGAACAGCCGTCCACCCCTCGAGGCACTACCGGAGAAACTCCGTATGTCCGTCGTGCGCGTCATGGCCAAGTACGGCTTGGACATCGACGCCGCTTACGAGAAGCTTGCCGTGCTGGCCGACGCCAACAGTAGCATATTCGACGAGGCCGTCAAAGCGGCTGGGGAGTCCCTCTACAAGAGGCGGTTGATGCAGCAGATGAACACTGCACGGGCGTCGATCAACAACGCTGCGAACGCCAGACTCTCGGCAGAGTACGGCCGCGGGCACGGCGATGGATACGCCAAGGGCAAGGCCGACCACCAGGTGTACTACTACTGTAAGGTCTGTGACAAGATCATATACGTGGAGCCGAATGGAGAAGATCACAAGGCGATGGTGCAGTACATGTATGATCATGGTTGGGGACATGCGGCTTGCCATGGGAATCAGGACCAGTCTCTTTACCAAGCCGTTTAGTTACTCGATTACACGGATCTGCTGGTAATGGTAGCGGAGCTGAACTAGGGCGGCACGCACGATATCCGCATTATCCTGGTGGATTCCGCGTTCCTTCAACTGCTTCATGAACGCGGCAAGTTTACCCGTGACGGTGAAGTTAACCCTGTCATTATCGTCCTCCTCGAGCTTACCCACGCCATTTTCCTCCCCTTACTCGTCGCTCCTCGGCTTCGGCTATGCTCAGCCAAGTCGGTATCTTGGCGATGAACTCCTCCGCGGACATATACTCTGATTCAGAGTGGAGGACACTCCTCAGGACCGAGCCCTCGTCGAGATAAGTGCCCCAAATCTTGAGCCTCTGAATGCTGATCCTCTGGTAGGCAATTGGCAATCCCATTGAGGCTGGTTGTGTACCTTCATCTTCGACCGATTTGAGGCATCTCAACGCCCGGCACCTCTGGGTTGCTAGTGGACCCAACGCGCGCGCATGTCTATGTATCGGATATGTCCTCGGGTGATCTTGACGTCAGGGTTCTTGCTAGCATCGCTCAGGGCTCGAACACTTTCTACGCTATCACCAAGAAGCGTAGGGTGGGCTCGAACGACGGTGTGCTTGCTTCTCTTGGGCGGCTTCTTGGGCGTAGCCTCATCGAGAAGGGTCCTAAGGGGAGTAGGGGGACTCAGCCCTACCTTCTCACAGAAGACGGGTTTGACGCTATTATCAGGTACATCGACTACGTCGAGGACTTCGAAGCTTTCGCGAAACTGTCCCGGGGCCACTTCCCACTCGTTTTCGGTTATTGGGATTCCCTTAGGAGGAACCGGCTCACCGATTGGGTAAGGGAGACTCTTGGGGGGGAGGTCAGGAGGATCGATGCCGCCGTGTTTAGTCAATTGTATTCGGGTGATAGGGTCAGGTATAGTCATGAGGAGTTTGTGAACGATCTTTACGGCCGAGTTTATGGTCCCTGGAATCTAAGAGGTGATTCGATGGAGTTCTCTGACGTGGTTCCTGTTGAGAGGTTGAGGGCTTTTCTCGTTGAGAATCCTGTGGTTTTGGGTTCTAGGCGCATGGAGTGTTCAAAATTAGATAATTTGGTTGAGGTGATCATGAAGGGGAACAAGTGGTACCGCATGAGTATCCTAAGCTAAATGTGCGCGCGCCTGATTCTAATTAGATTTTTTCTCCTATAGGGGACGTAATATTTCCAATAGTTCGCGTTTTGCCCAGAACTTTTCACCCTCGAGCTCGGAGTCTATAACGACGTTTATGATGCCGCGCTTACGCTTAATGAGGGCGTCTATCTTCTCCTCCAGGGTGTTCTGGACGAGTATCTTGTGGACGTAGACGGTTCGAGTCTGGCCTATTCGGTGGACGCGGTCGGTGGCCTGGTCCTCGACAGCCGGGCTGAACCAGTTATCGACGTGGATCACGTGGTTGGCGGCGGCTAAGTTGATACCGTGACCCGAGGCGAGGACACTGCAGAGCGCCGCGGCGTAGCCTCCACCGTTGAAGGCGTCGATCAGCCCCTGGCGGTCCCGGGTCTGCCCGTCTATCCTTATGTAGCGGAGCCCTGCCTCGCCAAGGACGCGCTCAAGGAGGTTCAACGTCCCGAGGAAGTTGGTGAAGACGACGCAACTCTCCCCCGCCTCATGTATCTCCTGTATCTTCTCGACGACGAGGTCGAACTTCTCCGACCTGCCGAGCGGCGGGTCCCAAGCGTCGTTCGCCATGGCGGGGTGGTCGCATAGCTGGCGCAGCTTCATGATGACGGGGAGTATGCTGTCCACGTAGCCCACGTACTGGCCCGAGAGTAAGCGCTCCTCCATCGGTTTGACCTCAGCCTCCTGTATCCGTTTATAGAGGAGCTTCTGCTCGCCGGAAAGCTCGACCCAATACCTCATCTCTACCTTCGGGGGAAGGTCTTTTGCGACCTGTTCCTTCTTACGGCGGAGGATGAAGGGCTTGACGCGGCGCTTCAGCTCCGCAGTTTTATCCTTGTCCCCCTCGAAGATGGGCTTCTCGAAGACGTGCTGGAACTCGCTGTAGGTGCCGAGGTGGTCGCGCATGAGGAAGTCGAAGAGGCTCCAGAGCTCGGCGGGGCGGTTCTCAATGGGTGTGCCGCTGAGGCTGAGCTTGTGGGCGGCGTTCAGCGTCTTTATCGCGGCAGCGCGCTGGGTGCCCGGGTTCTTGATCTTCGTCCCCTCGTCGAGGACTACGAAGAACCACGCGACCTTACCAAGCTCATCAGCATCAGCGACAACAGTATCATAGCTACTGATGTACACCGTGCGTCTACCCGTGGGCAGGTTAAGTTTCCTGTTCTGCCCATGGTAGATGTTGACGTCGATGCCTCTCCCGAAGACTGCCCTTATCTCGTTCTCCCAGTGCCGAATCACGGCGACGGGGCAGATCATGAGGCTCGGCTCAGTCGAGCCAGATTGCTCATACATGCAGCGCATCGAGGCGAGGCTTTGCAGCGTCTTACCTAAGCCCATGTCGTCGGCGAGGAGGCCATGGAGATTGTGGCTGAAGAGCCAGTTAAGCCACTGGATGCCGGTGCGCTGATAGGGGAAGAGGCTCCTCCCGCTCTTCTCTAGCTGTTTCTCGATCTCCTCGGGGAGGCGGTAAGTCTCGTCGGTGCGGAAGTCGGTTATCTGGTCGAGGAACTGCTGGTACTCTTCGGACGCCTGCTTAAAGCCGCCGAGGTTCTCGATGAACTCCTCGAGGGTCTTGTAGGCGTGGAGTCCGAGGCGGTAACCCTTCTCTGTCTTGCGCGCGCCTAGTCCCTTGAGGCGCTGCTCATTCTCAGCCTTGCGCCGCTCAACCTTCCTAACCCATGTATAGTTATCCGATTTTACATATCCGCCATCATTACTCTGGGGCAGCCCCGGGGTGTCCGTCTTGGGGTCGTAGACTATGTTAAAGTCTAACCAGCCGGGCTCCTCATAACTGATTAGGACCATGGGAGGCTGATCCTCCTCGATGATCGTGATCTTCCTCGCCCCGTCGGTGAGCACAGCGTTAAAGCTGCTCTTGAGTAGGACGAGGTCACGCAAAAAGAACTCGGGTATGTCCCCGAGGGGTACACCCCTCTCGGCTAGTGTTAGAGCTCTCTGAGACGCCTCGTCGAGGAGATAGTATTCATCATCGACTTTTAGATAACCCCCGCCGCGCTGAACTGATGAAGGTGGTAAAGAGTTTCCGCTCTGGTCCTCAAACTCAGGTTTAACCGTGACACCTTTTACAGGGTCGTAATCGACTGTGAGCATACTAATGGGGCTACCTGTCCGAGTCCGTATTCCCCGGCTGCGTTGCGTCTCATTGACCTTTAGGAGTCTGCGTAGGCTCTGGAGGGAGGCGGGGTTAAAGGCGAAAAAAATATCCCCCGACTTGTAGACGGGCTTCAGGCTGAGTATGCTCTTGTAGACGCTGATGCTCTCAGGGGTAACAGCCCTGGTGCCCCTATCCGTCTTTACATTGCCGGCTTCGACGTCTACTCCTGCTGCGTCTATTCGCTTGCCCTCTGCCTTTATGCTTATGATGTGGTTACTCGACTCATCGGTGTCGAGAGTGAACTGCAGGTCGAACCCTCTTTCCCTCGGCGCCTTATCCTGGGATAACTCGGCGAGCAGGTCGCGGAAGTTCTGGGTGGGTCTTCTACGTGGGTCTTCGATTGCGACGGCGTTATCGCAGGGTGTCTGGCACCTAATTACTGTCTCGCTCCCCCGCATCCAATACATGTATCGCCTCTTGCACCTGATGCACCGTTCCCTGATTCGGGGAATGATAGTCTTTGGTGCTAGGTCGGGGGGCATCTCAGGGTAGACCCAGTGAGGCTCGTTAAAAACCGTACGGAGCAGAGCTAGCGAGGACAATAAATGTGCTCAAATAAACCTAGGTCTAGCAGTCAGGATTTACAGAAAGACTTTAAACCGGGCTCCGCATCTCCATGCGTGAATCCCCCGGAACGGGGAGCAATGACTCTCAGAGTGTTCAACCATGAGCGAAGAGAACAAGCCCATCGAAACGCCATCCGAGAAGCCAGTCGAGGAGCCGAAGATAGAGGCGCCAGTAGCCGAGGCGAAGGTCGAGGAACCAGTCGCCGAGGCGGCGGTGCCTGCAGAGGCACCCGCACCGGCAGCAGAGGAAAAGCCCGCTGAGGAGCCCCGTTTAGAGGGCGCCGTGAACAAGGGCGACTTCGTCCTCATGGAGATGACGGGCAAGGCCGAGGAGACCGGCGAGGTATTCGACACAACGAACGAGGAAGTCGCCAGGGAGAAGGGCATTCACCGCGAGGGCAATACATACGGCCCACGCCTCGTCGTCGTCGGCGAGGGATGGGTCCTACGCGGACTCGACGCCCGCCTACGCGGCACAAAGCCAAACGAGCAGACCGCCATCGAGGTCCCGCCGGCCGAAGCATTCGGCGAGCGCGACCCCTCACAGGTACAGCTAATCCCCTTCCGCATCCTGCGCAGCAAGGGCATCAACCCCGTCCCCGGCGCGGAGCTTGAGATCGACGGCCGCCAAGCCATCATTCGCAGCGTCGGCGCCGGCCGTGTCCAGGTAGACTACAACCACCCGCTCGCGGGCAGGAAGATCGTCTACGATGTAAAGGTGACGGAGATCATCGAGGAGGAGAAGGCGAAGGTCAAGGCCCTCATAGGGCGCCGCTTCACCGGCATCGACGCCGAGAAGTTCGGCCAGAAGATGGGTAAGAAGAAGATGGCCGTCACGATCCCTGACGAGATATTCTTCGGCGAGAACATACAGATCGCCAAGAGGGGCCTCGCGATGGACATCCTCAAGTTCTTCCCTGAGCTCGAGGACGTCGAGTTCCTGGAAATCGTTAAGCGCGCTTAGACACCTTTTTCATCGGTGAACCGATGGACTCCGACGCTCTAGTTGTTGGCGCTGGGCCCGCGGGACTTATTGCAGCTAAAGAGATCGCGTGTAAGGGCTTCGCTGTCAAGCTTCTGGAAGAGCACAAGCAGATCGGCGTACCATGCCACTGCGCGGGGCTAGTAAGCGTCGAGGGACTAGCGAGAATCGGCGTCGACTTTTCAAGCGACTTCGTCCAGAACGAGGTCTACGGCGGCAAGATTTTCTCCCCCGACGGGCAGTGCATCGAGGTCAGGGACAGGCGCCCGAGGGCATACGTAATAGCTCGGGCAGGATTCGACCAGCATCTCGCGGAGCAGGCGACGGACGATGGCGCCGAGATCGTGCCGGGCAGAAGAGTCGAGAGGCTCACGACCACAGGCGATGTCTTCACCGGAGCGTCCGGCCTCGGATGGACGGAGGAGGCGAGCATCGTAGTCGACGCTGAGGGGCCTTCTAGGAGGCTCGCTAAGCAGGCAGGGATCTTAAAATGCAGGCGCGAGCCGTTGCTCGGTGTAAACACCGAGGTGGAGACCAGCGTCGATCCCGAGATGGTTGAGGTCTGGTTCGGAGGTGAGACCGCCCCCGGCTTCTTCGCGTGGGTGATACCCACATCCGCCGAGCAGACGCGGGTCGGACTCGCAGCCTCAGAGGGCGACCCGATGAAGCTCCTCGCGAGATTCATTGAGAAGCGCTTCGGCGACGCCAAGTACCCGTCTCCAAGGGTTGGGCAGGTTCTAGTCGACGGTCCCGTCGCAAGGACGTCGTATCCAGGGCTTCTCCTCGTCGGCGATGCTGCGGGGCACGTAAAGCCAACGACTGGCGGCGGAGTAGTGCTGGGCGGCCTCTGCGCCATCGAGGCGGGGAAGACCGCGGTGAAGGCACTGGAATCGAGTAATATGGAAGCGCTTTCCGAATACGACCAAGCGTGGAGGAGCATGTACGGTTCTGAGTTCAGGAGCATGCAGTCTTTGAGAAACCTCGCCGACAGGCTCTCCGACGCCCGTATGAACAGGCTCTTCCGAGCCTTCAACAATGCGAGCCTAATTACGAGGGTCAATGAACTCGTCGCCGAGGGGGACATGGACCTGCAGGATGGCGTCATAAGGCGCGGCCTCAGCGAGCCACGCCTCGTCAAGGCGGCGATCGGCGGCCTTGGCAGGCTCGCCCTTGACGAGCTCAGGAGCCTAGTCAACCTTTAAATATCGAGCCAAACTTGTATCTGGGCTGATAAGTATGTCCACATGCATCTCCTGTGGCAGGAAGGTCGCTCCCGAGGAGAAGGCCGTTAAGATGAACTGCCCCAACTGCGGCGCCGTAACCATATGGCGCTGCGAGAAGTGCCGTCTCTTTGGCCGCACCTACAAGTGCCCCGCCTGCGGATTCCAGGGCCCATAAACAATTAATCGACGTTCTAGCCATCGTCATTATTTTAATGATCATAAATCCTATAATTCATAAGATACAAAAAATCTATAAAACAGCTCCTATAATATGCCGATCTAAGTAAAAAGCGCATATATTCCCTATGGTCACTTCATCAAGGGGAGTCCGCCGGTGATCTTATCTATCTTGTCAGAACGGTCGGGTCCAATTCCTAGAACTGTTACCGTGCCAGGCGCGACCTCTGTCAGCCCTCTATCTTGAATCATCGAGTTGACGACGTTGAGTTCGTCCGCTTTCTTCGCGAGCATCCCCAGCTCCTTAAGGTCGTCAGCCTGCACAACCACCTTCTTCTGCCCTTCGTCATGCCACTTCTTCCAGGCGGTGTGGTTCTCCTGCTTCGCCTTCTCTACGCAGTCGACGGCGGCGTGACAAGCCTGGGCGATGAGCTTACCAGTGCTAAGCTTCAGGTCGACACGTGTGACTATGACGAGCTTGTACTCGAACTGGCTCTGCCTGCTCATGGGGTGAGCCTCTCCCTGTCCCTCGGGAACATGCAGCACTCCCTGATGTTGTCCTTCCCCGTCACGATCATCGTGAGGCGTTCAAGCCCGATGCTCCACCCCGCGTGGGGAGGCGCGCCGTAGGCGAATGATTCGGTGTAGCTCTCGAAGTTCTCCGGGTGTAGCCCCTTCTTGCTGATCCTCTCCCTGAGAAGCTCGGGGATGTGGATGCGCTGCGTCCCGCTGCTGATCTCTATGCCCCCGTAAATGCAGTCGAAGGCGTGAACCATCTTCGGGTTCTCCGGGTAGGGCATCGAGTAGAACGCCTTCTGCGCCGCGGGCCAGTCCTTCAGGAAGAATGCTTGTTCGCCCACGAGCTCCATCATCCTCTTCTCCTGGGGCTTCGTGAAGTCGTCTCCCCAGTTGATCTGCTCACCCGCCTTCTGGAGCATCTCGATCGCTTCCGTGTAGGTGACGCGCCTGAAGGGCAGCTTCGGTATTACTAGGTCACGCCCGAGTACCTTGAGCTCCTCGGCGCACTTCTCCTTCACGTCGCTCAGCATGTGGACGAGTATCCTTTCCAAAACCTTCATCACGGTCTCGTCGTCGGCGAACGCCTGCTCAATGTCCATCTGCCTGATCTCATTAAGGTGAGTCGGCGTGTTGAACTTCTCCGCCCTCCAAACCGGAGTCACTGTAAAGACCTTCTCGAAGCTGATGGCGCACATCTGCTTGTATAGCTGCGGGCTCTGCGCGAGGAACGCCTGCTTCTCAAAGTAGGGGAGACCAAAGAGATCGGCGCCGCCTTCGGAGGCGGAGGAGATTATGCAGGGGTTCTGTATCTCCGTGTAGCCGTTCTCCGTGAGCCAGCCGCGGAAGGTGGCGAGGAGCCTGTTCTGTATCGTGAATATTGCGCGTGTCTGCGGCGCCCTGAAGTCGAGGAAGCGCCAGTTAAGCCGCGTCTCCAGCTCGCTCTGGCTCGTCTCCGCGATGTCCACGGGGAGGGGTTGCTTCGACTTGTTCACGACCTCGATGCCGTCTGGGAAGAACTCGACGCCCGCGTTGGCGATCTTGCTCTGCTGTGCCTTCCCCGTTACTGCTATGACGTCCTCGCGCCCAAGGCCTTCCTTGGGGTAGAGTTCGAGGTTCTTTACCGTGACTTGGATCTCACCCGTCTTATCCCTCATGACTATGAACTTGATCTTCGCGAGGTCACGGGTTCGCACGACCCAACCCGCGATCGTGACCTGCTCCCCGGCCCTCTGCTTAGCCTCTGCGATGTAGACCCTTTCAAACACGGCGGAAACCCCCTGTAAGCTACCCAGCTAGAAGAGGGGTGGGTATAAAAATACTTTTGACTAGTACGCGTACTCTACGCGCAGGTCCATTTTACGGACTTTCTTCGCTATCTCGGTGAGTGCCTGTATCCGCTTCTTGCTCAGCCTCTTCGCACCACGTGCACTAAGAACGACGCGCGTCTCAGTGCTACCATCGGGGAGCCAGATGATGTTTATAGTCACTATCTGCTGGCCCGAGAACAGGTCCTCGAGGAACTTGCGGTCGTTCATCCCCGCCTCGAGGATGACGACCTTCTTGTTCAAGGCGTCTCCTAGGTCGCGGACGGGCT
>JBFYNQ010000123.1:0-12542 GCA_041304265.1 Candidatus Bathyarchaeota archaeon
GGGGTACGGGAGTGCTTATCGAGGGTAACGTCGTGTCGGACGAGCCGGGCGTCTACATTAGGGGATATGGCGGCGTAAGGATAGAGGACTCTGTGGAGATAACCGAGAACGGCGCCAAGAGACTCACGAAGTTCCCAAGAAATATTGAAAATGCTATCTTCTAGCTATTTCCCGTACCGCCTGTTGCGCCTCTGGTAGTCCCTTATGACCCTCTGTAGGTCGATCTCCCTGAAGTCGGGCCAGTAGACGTCGACGATGAATAGTTCACTGTATGCAGCTTGCCAGAGGAGGAAGTTGCTGAGGCGGGACTCGTTGCCGGTTCTTATTATTAGGTCGGGTTCCTGTTGGGGGAGGTGTTTGGTGTAGAGGTGTTTCCCGATTAAATCCTCGTTTATCTCTCCGGGTTCGAGTTTCCCCTGCTTTACAAGCTCGGCTAATTCCCGGGTCGCGTCGACAATCTCTGCGCGTCCGCCGTAGGCGAGGGCGACGTTGAGGTAGAACTTGTCATTCGCCCTCGTGCGCTCCTCGACCTCACCGATGAGGCTCTGTATGTTCTCGGGGAGAAGATTCCTGCGCCCTATGGCGGTGACGCGGACGCTATACTTCTCGATGACATCTGAGGCTAGTACATCGTGAAGTGCCTTCTCGTAAACCTTCATGAGTTCTTCGACTTCCTTCGAGTCGCGTTTGAAGTTCTCGGTGGAGAAGGCGTAGAGTGTTATAGTGTTTATGTTGAGATTAAGGCACCACTCTAGGAACTCTTTTACGTGGTCTCCGCCTGCCCAGTGTCCCTCCCATGGGCTCATATTCTGGCCGCGTGCCCATCGCCTGTTGCCGTCTAGGATGATGCCAACGTGGCGCGGCATGTCATCTTCATTCAATTGCATCTTGAGCCAGCGCCCGTAGACCTGATACACGCCTATGGTGGTGAGTAGGTCCTTGAGCATCATTCTTCACAGTAGGGAAGTGGTGACCCCGTTAAAACCTTGACTGAATATTTCGCCTATGTGAAGGGTAGTCGTTTGTACCGTCTGTAAGTTATGAATACGAGTATAACTGTTGTGAGTATGCTTGCGAAGGTGTAAAAGATTAGTGGCGACCAGAATGTAATCTCTATCTGTGGGTTCTTTAGTATCTCCGCTGCTTCCCTCAAAATCAACCAAACCCAGAAGGCGAGGTTGAGGCTGACGATGCTCTGACCTATTAGTTCGTCCTTTTTTAGATAGTGGAATATGGCGCCGCCAATAAGGTATGCGCCAAAACCGAGCATCAGCAGGTCTATGCCCTTAAGGGTGAACTCTGAGATGAACACCGGTAGCATGCCCGCCCACCAGCCTATATCGCCAAGGAGTACCGGCGTCGGTACGATGCCTATCGCCGAGCTAAGCCCCTGATATATTCCTATTACAGACAGTATCCCGCCAATAATGCGTGCGACGTACATCGGCTGTTCCTCTGGTGGCGGTAGCTTGGGCTTGAAGGTTAATATCCGGTCATAGATGCCGAAACCCTTAAGGAAGAAGACGATTCCGAGGACGAAGACGACGGCGACACCAGCGTTCTGTAACTGGTTGGAGGCGATGAGGAAACCATAGATGAGTAGTAGGATTCCTGGGACCCCTAGCGCAATGCGGGAGTAATATGGATCATCGATTATCATACGCAGATACTTGCCGAAGACAGCGTAGGTCTCCTCTATTCTCTCGCTGTGCTTGACGGTGACATGGTGTACGCTCGTTATGGGAACTCGGCTCTGGAGGATTGGTTTCATAACGTCGTCGGCGAATCCATCGGTCACGAGGATGATTCCATCCGCGTCGAAGGATGCTAGGACAGTCTTGAGCTCCTTGACTATGATGCGGTCCGCCTCAACGCCACCCATGGAGGAACCAGCAATAGTCGCGATCTCAAAGGCTTCGTCTGGGTACTTTACAATTAGTTCCTTGTAGAGTTTTATTGCACCGAACATCGCGTTTGAGTCGGCTTCCTCCGGGTCAGCGATTGCGAGCGTTGCCGCCGCCTCACGGTTTGCCGATGCGCCGATGACCGGCGTTTGGACTCCACCCTTCTTACCTATGTCGTCGTCCTGGTCTATGCACAGGATCAGGGTCTTTGCCTTTGCCGACATAGGGTGTCTCCCTTGCGATTAGTGCTCTGAGATATATATTGTTCTTTGAGAAAATTTGGGGTTTTCGTCGTGTGTCGATAGTTATAGACACTCGGGAGGTGATTATACTTCGAGTCCGAGGGCATCCTTGAGTCCTTTGTATCTGTTACGTATTGTGACCTCTGTGACACCTGCGGCGTCTGCAATTACCTTCTGGGTGCGTTTCTCGTTGTTCAAGACGCAGGCTATATAGAGGGCTGCAGCAGCGAGGCCCATGGGGTCCTTGCCGGCGGTGGTTCGGACTTTCTCGGCTCGACGGAGTATCTCTACTGCTGCCTGCTGGGTCTTCTCGCCTACGCCGACCTTTGCAGCTATTTTAGGGACTCTGAGCTGGGCGTCGGGCTTTGGCATCTGTATGTTTAGGTCTTTTAGCATTAGGCGGTAGCAGCGGGCTATGTCTTTCTTCTCTATGGGGCTCTGTCGGGCTATCTCGCGGAGCGTCCTGGGGGTCTGGGTTATTCTGCAGGCTGCGTAGAGGGCCGCGGCGGCGATGGCGGAGATACTTCGCCCCCTTACTAAGCCCGTGTCGAGTGCTTTCCTGTATATGACAGCAGCCCGCTCCTTGATGGTTGCTGGGATGTGGAGTTTATCGCAGAGTCGGTCGAGTTCAGCCATCGCCTGGGCGAGGTTTCTGTCCGTCGAGCTGTGCACACGTGAGCGAATCTGCCACTTGCGGAGCCTGAGCATCTGGAGCTTTGTGTTAAGGGGTATGTTGCGACCGTAGGCGTCCTTTCCCACGCGACCAATTACTGTCGTTAGCCCCTTGTCGTGTACAGCGAAGCTGAGGGGGACCCCAACGCGGCTCCTGCTCTCTTTCTCCCCGGGGGTGAAGGCACGCCACTCGGGCCCGTCGTTTATCATAGATTCCTTTACGACGAGTCCGCAGGCGCCGCATATTACCTCGCCCGAGTCGTCGTCGTGTATCATGTTCCCGCTCCCGCACTCGGGGCAGCGGTTCTCGCCATCGACGTGGCTCTTATGCCCTCGCTTGATTGTGCATCACCATTCTGTTCGCGCCCATCGCAGATGCTCCACCCTGTGGGAAGCATGCGAAAACTGTTCACGTGGGGCATTGAAATCCTTAAAAAGAGATTATTTAAGGTTTTGCCTTTTTTGATAGATGGGTACACTGCATGTGAAAGTGGCGACAGATGGGAGTATTCTTATATTATCCCTCCGGGTTTATGAAACGGCAGTAGCCCGGTCGTCTAGCGGTCAAGGATCGGGGCCTCTGGAGCCTCTGACAAGAGTTCGAATCTCTTCCGGGCTACCAAATTCTGACCGCATTCAACAGTATAAATACTGTTTTTATTCGCTCGCGCGTAGATTTCAACCCTTTAAAAAAAAGCATTCACCCAAGAATCTCGGTATATCAATATAACCTCGTATTCCTAATCGATAAACATGGTAAAGAAGAAGATACTATACGTCCAAACAAGCGGAATAGACACACCTGAGAGACTTTACGCACCTTTCATCCTCGGATCAACAGCTGTGGCCATGGGCGTAGAAGCCACAATCTACTTCATAATAAAAGGAATAACAGTTGTAAAAACCGGAGAGGCCAAGAAGATAAAGATCGGGGGATTTCCGAGCCTGAAGGAGGTCATCGATCAAGCGGTTAAAGCCGGTGTGAAGCTTATGGTTTGTGAGCAGAGCTGTATGCTTTTTAATCTCCCTAGGGGTAGCTTTGTGAGCGACGCTGATATCGTAGGTGCGGCAACACTCAATGATCTTCTTCTAGAGGCTGATGCCGTAATAAGTTTCTAGCACCCATATCTCATGAGCGCGCGCATCTTTCACAATCAACCCAGAACACTCCCCCCTAGTTCCCACTCTAAAAAAACTAAAATATTACGCCAAAATTTATGGAGTAAGAATCTAGATTATACCTCCACAAGCGCCTTTTATAATCTGTATTATCCTAAACCGGGATACCGATGCAGGCGGTACAAGCGGAAAGAACTCTTAAGCAGAAGCAGAGCGCTCAGCAGCCTCTGTCGGGCATAGACCCCGTGTTACTCAAATTTACGAAACCCGTTCTAAGCACCGAGCCACAAGTCGAGCATGAGAACCAGGTAAAGGCGTTGAGGGACATCAATATCGCCCTTACACGGTTCAGACTATCGAAGAACGAGGTCAAGGTCTACTTGTATCTCGCACGCTACGGGGCGCAGAAGGCGCAGAAGATAGCTGAGTCCCTTGGAGTACACAGGACGGAGGCTTACAAAATACTTCGCACACTCGAGAACAAGGGAGTAATATACCGCGTCCTCGAGAGACCGATGAAGTTTACTGCCGTCCCGTTCGAGAAGGTCCTTGACACGGAACTAGAGGAGCGCCGCCAGAGAATATACCACCTAGAGAGGAAGAAGGCGGAGCTACTCCACTTATGGAACGCCCTGCCGAAGGCGAGCGAAACAGAGACGGAGAAAGAGACGCTCCAGGTTTTAGAGGGCAGGAAGCAGATAAGCGCGAGGATCTCTGAAATACTCAAGGCGTCAACAAATAAGCTCAACGCAGTCGTCACGGACAGGCACCTCATCTACATCTACAACTCCTCATTCTTCGAGGAGCTCGAGGACGTTGCAAAGAGGAGGGACATAGATGTTAGGATACTCACGGAGTATTCAACTACCAGCACCTTCGTCCTCGAGGAGGTCGACCATTCGAACTGCGACTTCGCTTTCCTGCATATCAAGGATCAGCCGAGCTTCATTGTCTCAGATGCGGGGTACATGCTGCTGCTTATGGAGAACGAAGATGGTAAGTTCTACGCCATGGAGACTAACTACGCCTCCATATTGAAGTCGTATGGCAACCTCTTCGACCTACTCTGGAAGAGTCAGGATCGTAGGGAGCATCGATAGTTGTTGTTCCAGCTGCACGTGGGAGATTAAATTTCTCGAAAACTGGGATTATAGTAATCGCCATTACAACTCGAATTACTTTGTTTCCCGTATCTCCTACATTTGTACGGAAAGGTTTAGACTATTAGTGAAAAGTTCCAGAAAGTCACAGCCAATCTTATCGCTCCCGCAAGTGCAGGGTAGACCATGACGTATTTCGTGACTGGTTTGTTCATGACCCTCATTAAAAGGTATGTTGCCAAGATGCTTACGAGTATAAGTGCCACATCAGTGGGAACCCATAGGCTCCTCTGCATTAGATTAAGCGCAACTGGGTTGGACTCATATATGTTCGGGCGAGCCAGTGCCAGACCTGTTGAGAGGTGATCACCCACAACGCCGGTCACGAGCATGAGGTAAGCTCCTACCTCAAAGCGCGATAACGGCGTGTTGCTGAACATCTTGGTTCGCAATATGTATCTCTATTCTATATTTTAAATCTATATGATCGATGTTTACGAAGGTCAGACGAAACAGAAAATGCGAAAACTAGGATGTTTAGGAGGACAGATTGTGTGCGCTACATAATACAAATAAAAAAAATGATTTTCGAGATATTTTCTAAGGAAAATGCGCTAAAAATTAACGATGCGCTAATATTTACATCAGTATCTGAGCCATCATGGTAAGAATCTGTGCCCCTGATACATGTGTGTAACATTTACCACATAACAACTGCTTAAACCTCTAAAAGGACCGAGTAACTCCAGTGAAGTTCAGGCAAGAAAGAGTAACGGAGAAGATTGAAAAGATGACGAATAGACGAAGCAAGCTTGAGATCTACATAGACATACTCGAGGAAGTCAACAAGGGCGTAGTTATCCCGACACGCATAATGTATGGTGCCAACCTCTCCTGGAAACCCCTTCAGCAGATACTGAAGTCACTCGCAAACCAAGAGCTCATTGAAGAGTACCTGACGGAGGACGGTGATAAGAGGACTAAGAAAGCGTATAAACTCACGGAGAAGGGCATGAATGTGCTTCGCTATTTCAACAAGGCGAAGGAGCTCGTGGATAATAAGAAGGTGCCCGAGATCATGAGTTGGAGGTAATTTCTCCACTCATATTTTTGAATATTTTTTTTAGGGTGTTATACTACCGAAGACTATCGACTTCTTATCGGTTTTCATCTCGTCTGACAGCCATTTACTCGCCTCCTCGGGGTCTACTTCATAAATGATCTTATGCACTACGTCCCCGTTGGGCAGGTTAACCTTCCCCTTTCTAGTGCTGACGGCAAGCCCACACTGAAGTTTCCCGTTGAAAATGTAAGAAACATCTTTGTGGCCCATCAACTCATCTCCCTCGATGAGTACTTTGTCCCCTTCCTTCTCCATCTTGATAGTTACCTCGGGGATCGTCTCCGAGTAGGCGTAGAAGCTACCGTTCTTCACGACGGTAACCTGAAACTTGTCCTCGAACATGTCGAAGGCAACGAGTTCCGACTTCATGCACCTCTCCCGGAACTCAGACCACCTGCGGAGGACGACCTTGTAACTATTATTCCCGTGAATCTGGCCCGTCCCAGTGGTCTGTGACTGGGTGAGAGTCTCACCCATCTGAGATACGAGAGTGTCGAGATTCTTTTCATGATCCTGTAACACCTTTAAAATCAGGTCAAATGCATCGACCCTCTCGTCAAAGCTCAACTTGCTGCTTTACCTCCTCAGAGACAAAAGAAAACGTGGACAATTAATAAAGAAGATAGGGTTATAGACTCATAATAAGGTCATGAATTTACATTACTTGATTGCTATGAATTTGGCTAGGAATAGGATACGTTCTATGTCCACGTTTGTCGTTGTGAGTTCAAAGCGTGTGGATTAACGAGTCCTGGGCTCGGTTACTAAGACTCTTTTCCTGTCATGCGCTCGGCGTGGAGAACATTGTTCGCTAGAGGTGTTTAGATATTAAGCTCGGTAATGATCAGGAGTGTTGCTCTAGAAATTATATAAGCCTAAGAATGGTCGTAGGGACTGAGAGTGTGCGATGGGGAGCTATATGATCGATTTGCTCAGAGTCGCCCTCTCTATTGTGATGTTTGGCTACGTTGCTTACAAGGATGTTAAGACGAGGGAGGTTAACGATCTCGTTTGGATCGTATTTGGCGTAGCGGCTCTCGGGATCGATGCTTTCGAAGTGTACTCGGGGGCACTAGACTTGGGTCTTCTCGTTGTCGCCGTGGGATTCTCGATAGTATTCGCACTCGCTACTGGTTACACGGGGTTATTTGGAGGGGCGGATCTCCTAGCCTTCGTCGTTATTGGTTTACTCAACCCAATAGCGCCTTTCGCTGTGTTTAAGCCGATGCTATTCACACCTATACTCTACCCGTTGACAGTGATTTCAAATTCTGCCATGATCAGTGCCTCTGGTGTAATTATCGTTCTCATGTATAACCTCGGTTTACGGGGAGGGAGCGCTATCTTCGAGGACTATTCGGGGGTGACCAGTTGGAGGAAAGCCATTCTGCTGATGACAGGTATTAGAAAGGACATCGCAAAGGTTAGAGGGCCCCCGTTTGAATACCCATTGGAGGCAATTAACGAGGAAGGAGTCATTACGCTCCTCCTTAAGCCAGATCTGTCAGACGACGCGGACGCCTCGAACACGTTTAACAGGCTGCGCTCCCTTGGGCGAAGGCAGGTCTGGGTCGCTTACAGTTTGCCTTTCCTACTAGTATTGGGGGTTGGGTATGTGAGTTCTATCATCTTCGGCGACTTCGGCTTATACATAATGAGCTTATTTATTCATTAGAATTGCTGGCACCACGTTATAATAGTGCACCCCTTCCTTCCTAATCGTTTTATGTTGATCAACTCAGGCAAGGGTAGCTATGACGTAGACGCCAGCAAAGATTGTAGCAGAGCCGAGTATGCGAGGTGCGCCGTAGCCCTCACCGAGGAGAGTGAGACCGAGGAGTGCACCTATAACGACGCTGACTTGCCTGAAGGCGAGAAGGTAACCGACGGGGGCGAGCGTCATCGCCACGAGGACTAGGAGATAGCCACCACGCATTAAAGCACCCGCTAGTGAGATTTTCTTCCAGTCGCTACGCCACTCAGCGCGTATATTGCCCCAGCCTCTGCCTCGTTGGATTATGGGTAGGAGGACGAGGGTTATTGCAAACTCCAGCCAGAGGTTGTAGAGGACAGGGTCGACGCGGCTCACGGCGGCCTTGTCGCTGAGTGAGTAGGCAGTGGTACCGATGGCGGCAATGAGGGCGAAGCCGAATGCGGGGCCACGGAAGCTGCGCAGGGGTTCGAGTAGGCTATCTAGCCTCAGAGATTTTAGATGGAGTATGTAGACGCCTGTGAGAACGAGCAATATGCCGACGAGTCCCGAGGCGGAGAGCGGGTCACCAAAAAAGAGAGTTCCCGCAACGGCAACGAAGAGAGGAGCACTCCTCGCGACGGGGTATACTACACTCAGGTCACCCGCGTCGTAAGCTCGGCTCAGAGCGAGGAAGTAGACCACCTCCGCCAGCGCGCTTACCATGAGGAAAGGTACCGCCTCCAGGGGAAGTCGCCAGTCGCGGAGCAGCACAATGAAGACGGGGAGGAGAGTGACCTGGCTCGTCGCGTTGGTGAGTAACATGAAGCTGTCTTTGTCGCGCGAACCTTTGGCGAGAAAGTTCCACGCCGCGTGCGACGCCGCGCTGACGAGGACGAGTACCACGGCGAGGGAGTCCATGCAGGTACGGGGGTCACAAGGGTTAAAATCATTAGCAGCCGAGACGGCAATTATATCATGAATAGGTGCTTCGTAGCCGTGGAAGTCGATGAGCCGCAGCTCAGAGCAGCACTACGGCGCGTACAAGAGGCACTCGTAGCGACCGGGGCGGATCTGAAGGCGGTCGAGGAGGAGAACATACATGTCACACTCAAATTCCTCGGTGAGATAACTGAGGAGAGAACGACGCGAGTCACCGAGCTTATTAGGGGCATTGCCTTCAAGCCGTTCACACTCGATTTCAGGGGTGTCGGAGTCTTCCCGTCACTTAGCAGACCTAGCGTCATCTGGGCGGGCGTCGCTGGGGATGCGTCGGAAATGCTCACCGTATTCACAGAACTGGAGAGCGAACTAAAGGCACTTGGCTTCGAGCCGGAGAGGAGACCCTTCCAGCCCCATGTGACACTATGCCGCGTACGAGGAGGATATAAAAGAGCAGAGTTAGCCGAGGCGGTCGAGGCGATGGCGTACGAGAAGTTCGGACTCCAGAGAGTCGAGCACATATACCTCAAGAAGAGCCTGCTGACGCGGAGCGGCCCGATCTACTCGAATATCGCAGAGTCTAAGGCGCTCTGATAGCCACCCACATTCGGTAGATATTTCTACGGTGCAAACGCTTAAGCTCATTCAGTGACGCCATTGCCCCTTCCTGAGCCGTGGAGCCAGCTAAAGCGCCGTATATTAGTTGAGGTTAAGCCGTCCGAGAGCGACCACGAGGAGATAAAAACCTTCATTGTAAAATTGAAGGCGGGTCTAACCGAGGCGATTAGGAGGGGTGGCGTAGACGCGGACGTCGAGGTCCATGGTTCGGTTGCCAGGGACACCTGGCTCGTCGGGCAGAGGGACATTGACATCTTTATTGTACTCCGCCACGGTACGGAGCGTAAGGAGCTGCTAAGGGTCAACGAGGTCGTGAAGGACTATGTGGGGAAGGGCTGGGTCGAGGCTTACGCGGAGCACCCGTATGTAAAGAAGATGATTAAGGGCTTCGAGGTGGAGTTCATCCCCTGCTTCAGAGCTGTGGCTGGGAGTGGCTTCATGTCGGCGACGGATCGGACGCCATTGCACACGAGCTACTTACTCCCACGACTCAACGCGCGGCTACGTGATGACATCAGAGTCCTAAAGGCGTTCATGAGGGGCATCGGCGTATACGGAGCCGAGATCAAGGTGGGGGGCTTCAGCGGCTACCTCTGCGAGCTCCTCGTCGTCGCCCACGGCGGATTTGAAGCTCTGGTCGAGGCGGCGGGTAACTGGGATGAGCGCCCCGTCATCCAGTTGGAGCAGGGAGTTGCGCCAAAGATTAAGGAGCCCCTCGTCGTAATTGATCCCGTTGACCCTAACAGGAACGTCGCCTCCGCAGTCACCGAGACGGCGCTATGGACATTTGTCGCCGCGGCTCGCGCACTGGTAGAGAAGCCCGGCGAGAAGTTCTTCAAGTCCTCAGCCCAAGAGGCCTCAGGGCTCAAGGGGAAGCTGGAGGGCAGGGGTTCCGACCTCCTCTTCATAGTTATACGCGACGATGAGCCGCCAGTGCCTGACACTCTCTGGGGGCAGCTCTATCGAACTGAGAAGGCCCTCGGCAGGGCGCTCGGAGAGAGGGGATTTAGAGTCTTCCGCTCCGGCACCTGGAGCGACGAGGCGAGCAGGCACATATTCGTCTACGAGCTCGAGTCGATCGCCCTCCCGCCCCTGATCAAGAAGGTAGGGCCACCCGTCCGCCTCCAGAAGGACAGCCGTGACTTCCTAGAAGCTTATGTGGAGTCCCCCGATCTCGTAAGCGGTCCAGGCATTGAGGGTGGTAAGTGGTGGGTAATTGTCAAGAGGAAGCATGTTTTCACACGCACTTTCCTCCGGAAGGCTCTCGTGGACAGCTACGAGGAGCTCGGAGTCTCGAAGCGCCTAGCGGACCTCCTCGGGGAGGGCGGGGACATCTTCATTAACGAGGAGGTAGAGGGCGAGCTAAGGGGAGGCTTTTCCGGTTACCTCGCCGAATTCCTATACGGCAGGCCTGAGTGGCTTGAATGAACACGTCCCGCTTGATATGCTCCTCACACACCCGCGGGGCTACCTCATTCATTTCCCAAGGTGGGACTATCGAGCTGCGGAGGCTAAGATCGAGGAACTGAGGACGCTGGGTGTAGAGGCAGTGGTCTTCGAGGGGCCGCACCGCGTTGAGACCATACCGGTCCTCGGGAAGGGCAACACTTCCATGGTCCTCAAGGCGATCACTCGCGACGGCGCCTGCGCTGCGAAGATACGGCGCTCCGACGCTGACAGGACTAGCTTTGACGATGAGGCGAGGCTCCTCAGGGCTGCGAACGACGTAGGAATAGGACCGAAACTCATCTCATGGGAGAAGGATGTCCTTCTGATGGAGCTCATCAAGGGTCCTTATCTAAGCGACTGGATCAGGCAGCTTGGTACCTGTGACGCGGGGATTCTCCGCGGTGTCTTCCGTAGGCTGATCGACCAGACGAGGCGCCTCGACTTGGCGGGGCTCGACCATGGTGAGCTCGTCCGCCTCAGGAGGCATACACTGATGCGTGGGTTTGAGCCTGTGATAATCGACTTCGAGTCGGCGAGCACGGCGAGGCGCGTATCCAACGTCACGACTGTCGTGCAGTCGCTATTCCTGAATACGCAGGCGAGTCTCGTCGTTGAGCGCATAATGGGGCTCCCCGACAGGGAGACGCTCCTCGCTGCCCTCAGGGAGTACCGTAGGGACATGAGCGACGTTAATTACTCGGCGCTCATACGCACCGCGGGGCTGGAAAGAGATTTCACCGACATCGCGCAGTCTTAGGGCATGGACACCAAGGAAGCGGCTCGTCGCTACATCGACGAGCACAAGGAGGTTCTTGTAGGCGTCAGCAAAAGGATACACGCTGAACCGGAGCTCGGCCATCAAGAGTACAAGTCGGCGGCACTCCTCGCTGAGGCACTTAAGGGGCACGGCTACGAGGTGGAGCTTGGCGTCTCGGGTATGAAGACAGCCTTCGCCGCGAAAAGGGCGAACAGAGAAGGGCCGACGATCGCAATCCTCGCCGAGTACGATGCTCTCCCCGGCATCGGGCACGCCTGCGGGCACAACCTCATCGCCGCCTCCGCCCTCGGCGCCGCAATAGGGCTCGCCACTGTCGCCGAAAAGCTTCCCGGCAACATAGTTATCTATGGGACACCCGCCGAGGAGGGTGTCGTCGAGAACGCCGGCGGCAAGGTGCTCATGCTCGACGAGATTAAGAAGGCGGACGCCGCCATCATGGTCCATCCCGCTAATATGTGGGGGAGCTACAGTTCGAGTAACGCCCGTGAGAGCTTCCTAGTCGAGTTCTATGGCAAGAGCAGCCACGCAGGCGGCTCACCCGAGAAGGGCATCAACGCCCTAAACGGCGTCATCGAGACCTTCAACGGTATAAACGCGCTGCGCCAGCACATCAACAGGGACGTCCGCATACACGGCATAATCAAGAACGGCGGCGCCAGCCCCAACGTCGTCCCCGACTACGCGAGCGCCCACCTCTACGTCAGAGCACCAACCATGCCGATGCTCACAGAGTACTACACGAAGGTCCAGAACATCATTAAGGGCGCTGAGCTGATGACAGGAACCCGGAGCAAGATCACGCGCGTCGCAAACCCATACGCCAACAGCATCCCCAACAAGACGCTCACGGACTTATTCCGAGCCGAGATGAAGGAGGTCGGAGTCGACTTCCCCGAGGAAAAGGA
>JBFYNQ010000124.1:0-9905 GCA_041304265.1 Candidatus Bathyarchaeota archaeon
GAAGATTAAAATGTCCATAAAAGGGGTCGTGCTGGCTGGCGGCGAGGGGACGCGCTTCAGGCCACTCACCTACTACTTCCAGAAGTGCATGATACCCATAGGCGAGGAACAAAAGCCCATACTCGACTACATAATCCGCCTCCTCAAATACCACGGCGTCAAGAAGACTGTTCTCCTCGTCGGCTACAAGCACCAGCAGATAGAGAACTACTTCGAGCACGGTGATCGCTTCGGTGTCGAGATGACCTATGTGCTCGACGACCCCAACCTGAAGGGGAGCGCTAACGCCATTCTTAACGCCTACAAAAAAGGCGCCATAGGCGACGGCGATACCCTCGTCGTCTATTATGGAGATATCATAAGTAACCTCGATATCTCAGCGATGGTCAAGCACCATCAGTCCAAAGGCGCCGAAGCGACACTCGCACTCGCGAAGAGGTATAACATTAGCGTAGGCAAGGCCGAGCTCGACGGCACGAAGATAATCAACTTCATAGAGAAACCCGACCTCATGCAGCCCGTCAGCATAGGCATACTTGTCCTCAGTGGCAGATTGCTCAAGGAGATGAGCAGCCTTCAGCAGATGGGCCAATTCCGCAGCTTCGACCTCATGGGTGACGTCATCAGCTACCTCGTCCAGAAGGGGCGGAAGGTGGAGGCATACCTCACAGACGCATTCTGGTATGACGTTGGCAGCATCGAGCGCTACGAGAGGCTCAGCCCCGAGAAACTAAGCGAGGTCATGGGCTTCCTCCTCAAGTAGCACTTATACTCCTTACCCGCAGTGAGCAAGTTTCTTAAAGCGTCCTCAGTTCATCCTTAACCGCCGGTGAAGCTTGATGAAGGCATTAGTTCTTGCGGGTGGCTTCGGCACCCGCCTTAGACCGTTAAGCTGCACGAGACCAAAGATGCTTTTTCCCATCGGGGATCAACCACTTATGGACTGGACACTGAAGAACCTCTCACAAGGGGGCGTCGACACTGTCGTTATGGCGGTGAACTACATGGCTGAGGCCCTGGTTCGCTACCTCGGCCCAACAAAGTACGACCTCGGTATCATTTACAGCCGCGAGCAGCGTCCACTGGGTACTGGCGGTCCCATTAAGAAGGCTAGAGATCTCCTCAATGGTGAGCCCTTTCTCGTCCTCAACGGGGACGTCATTTCGGATATCGACGTCAGGCGTCTGATCGAGTACCACAAGCAGAGGGGGGGCCTCGCCACCGTCGCGGTTACGCCGGTAGCGGATCCGAGCCGCTACGGCGCTGTGGAGCTCGACTGGGAGGGGCGCATCACTCGCTTTGTCGAGAAGCCCGAGAAGGGACTTGAGCCGAGCAATCTGATCAACGCGGGCATCTACGTCCTCGACGCCAAGATATTCGACTACATACCCGACGGCCGAGCTGCGAGCATCGAGAGGGAGGTATTCCCCGTCCTCGCCAACGAGCGGAAGCTATTCGGCTTCGAGTTCCATGGCCTCTGGACGGACATGGGGATACCCGACGATTACCTCAGGGCAAACCAGATAATCCTGAGTAAGTACGAGGGAGGTGTTAAGATGGGCGAGGGAGCGAAGGTCGACCCCAGCGCCAACATATTAGCCCCCTGCTATATAGGACCGGGAGCCGAGGTCGGCGCGGACAGCCTAATTGGGCCAAACACGACGATCTGCGACCATGTCCTAGTTGGGAAGGGGTGTCGAATAGAGAACAGCATACTCTTCCCAGGCGCCGCCGTTGGCGACTATTCCTCAGTGAAGAACGCCATACTCGGCGAGAACGCGATACTGGAGCGCTGGGTGAAGATCGAGTCAGGCAGCCTCATAGGCGACTACTCGATGATACACGACGGTGTCACGATTACTGACGGCGTAAGCATCTGTCCCAGCAAGGAAGTATCTGAGAGCATACTCGAGCGCCGCCAAGTTATGTGAACCCAGCGCCCGGGTGCCTCAGCTTCCACTCTTTATTTATCCCTAGCCATATCTTTAGGTATGGGTCGCCTATTCGGAACAAACGGTGTAAGGGGCGTCGCAAATAAGGAGTTAACCCCTGAGCTCGTGACACGCCTCGCTGCCTCCTGCGGGCACAAGCTAGGCAAGAGCATCGCTCTCGGCAGGGACGGCAGGGTAACAAGTCCCTTATTCAGGGACGCCGCCGCCTCCGGGCTATTATCCGTCGGCTGCAACGTCCTTGATCTCGGCATCCTACCCACACCCACGCTTCAGTACACCGTGAAGCACCTCAGCCTCGACGGTGGGCTCATGATAACGGCGAGCCATAACCCCCCCGAGTTCAACGGTGTCAAGGTCATGGCGCGTGACGGAGTCGAGATACCCCGTAAGCTAGAGGACGAGATCGAGGCGATCTACTTCGCAGGCGGTCCGAAGGCGGCCGAGTGGGATTGTGTAGGTGAGGTCAAGAGCAGGGAGACACTCGGCCTCTACGTCGACGCTGTCGTCTCCAAGGTGGACGTCAAGCTCATTTCAGGGAAGAAGTTTAAGGTAGCCCTTGATCCCGGCAACGGTGTCGGCACGCTAGTTGCGCCGGTGATCGCCCAACGCCTCGGCTGCGCTGTCTACACCATCAACGCGGAGCTCGACGGCCGCTTCCCCGGAAGGCAATCCGAGCCCCGCCCCGACAACTTAGGTGACCTTAGAGAGCTCGTAAAAGCCACGGGCGCAGATATGGGGGTGGCTTTCGATGGGGACGCTGACAGGAGCATCTTCCTCGACGAGCGTAGCGAGGTCCTCTGGGGGGACAGGAGCTTCGCCCTCACCGCCGACTACTATATGGCGAAGCACCACGGGGCGCGTGTCGCAACTGCTGTCAGCAGCAGTAATGCCATAATCGACGTTGTCGAAGGCGCCGGCGGCTCGATCCACTGGACAAAGGTGGGTAGCGTCGACGTCAGCCGCGCTATGGTGGAGAACGGAATAAACTTCGGCGGCGAGGAGAACGGTGGCGTCATGTACGGACCTCACCACCCTGTCAGGGACGGCTCCATGACGATGGCGCTAATTCTCAACATCATGGCGGAGCGCGGAAAATCCCTCTCCGAGCTAGTGAAGGCGCTCCCAACATACGCACAGGCGAAAGACAAGGTGCGGTGTCCAAACGAGCTCAAGCAGAGGGCACTCGATGTGCTTCGGACGAAGGTCGCTGCTCCAAGGGTCGACACGATGGACGGGCTCAAACTCGTCTTCGGCGACGCCAGCTGGATACTCGTACGCCCCAGCGGGACAGAGCCGATCTTCAGACTCTACGCAGAGGCGGACACCCAGCAGAAGGTCGAGAAACTCGTCTCCGAGAACAAGCGGCTGATAGAGGAGACCGTCGCCGGACTCAGTGCCTAAGGCTTCGGGCCAGGTCGAGGAGCGCCGCCTGCGGATCCTTCGCCTTGACGACGCCGCTTGCGACGAGTATACCCTCGGCGCCGAGCTTCTGTGCGATGGAGACGTCCTCTCCATTTGTGACCCCAGCCCCACATAGTACCCTAATCTTGGGGTTGACATGCTTTATCGCCGCTACGGCACCTGAGATGACTTCGGGCCTCGCCTTGGAGACTGATACTCCACTGCCTATGAGCTCCGGCGGCTCTATCGCGATGGCGCATGGCGCGAAAGCGGCTATCTGTCTCCCCTTCTCTACGGTGTCGACGCATACTACAGACTCGAGGTCAGCCTCCTGCGCCCTCTTTATCGTCGCCTTTATGACCTCCATGGGGAGTTGTCTCTCGCTGTGGTTGATCAGGGTGCCGACGCAGCCAGCTTCAGCGACTGACTCGGGGAGGATGTGCCCAGTGAACTGGCCCAATCCAACGGGGTCGACGTGTTGCGCGAAGACGGGCGTCTCGCTCGCGTCTATGACTATCTTGGAGTCTGCAAGCTGTGGGGCGAGGGCGATGCTCGTGCCCGTCTTTACATGTACCTGTTCCGCTATTTTCGCGAGCCTAACTGCGTTCTCCCCCATGCCCTCCCTGTAGGTCTTCAGGTTGACGAGGATCAGGGGATACTTTACTAGTATTCCCTCCATGTCGATTCGTGATATGAGACGCGCTTAACCTTTTGAGCTTATCCGGTTAGCCGACGGTGAGCCTTGGCGACTCCTCGGGCAGGATGAGCTGGCCCATAGATTCGAGTGTGTAGTAGTAGACTCCTGGCTCCGAGGGAGTGATGTTGAAGAAGTAGGTTGAAACCGTCCCCGCGGCAGCGGTAGCCTTCTTCGTCACCGAGGCGACGGGCCTATCGAAGCCCTCCTTGTAGAATCTGCAGGTCACGTTCTGGGTTACCGAGTGGAGACGCGTCGGGTTGTCGAACTCGGTGATGACAGTTGTGAACTCCCCAACACTCGCTGTAGCCCCGGAGCCGTCCTGAGTCTCCCAACGCGATTCCTGAAGGATGAGACTCGGCACTCTGACAAGCGGATACCTTATCGTCGTGAATGGAAGGTTCGACTCGAACCATAGGACGTTCGTCTTCGCATGCCCCCTGATGATGACCTCGACTTCCCCCGCGTGGGCGGCCGCCCCTTCGGCCACGAGCCTTCTGAGCGTCTCGACGTCGTCGACGGCGAGGGTTATGTTACGGCGGATGAAGCTGATGTAGCCGACTTTCTGTCTCGGGAACTCGTAGGATTGGGTCAGAACCTGCTCCCCCTCGATGAACATGGCGAGTTCAACGTCGGAGACCTCGGGCTGTGTGACGACGATAGGGCTGAGTGTTACGCTGATGAGCCATTTTCTGACGTAGTCGGGGGTCTGGGTCACCTGTCCCTCCTCGCTGGTGAAGTCGGGGATGGTTATCGCGAGGCCTACGTCGAGAGATGATGTCCTGCCCTCCATGGCGTCGATTAGATAGTTGGACATCGCCGCCTCGCTCAGTGCAAGATTGACAGACAGATGGGTAAGTTCGTTGTAGCTTCCGTAGATGTTGCCAATCTCGCGCCCAGCGAGTATGGCGGTGAAGATTATCACTAGTTGGACTAAGCCAATGATCTCCTCGTGGCTCACGATGGCCTCCTTCGGCTTTTCTCCCTCTTCCGCCATCAATGAAGCCTTGGTAGAGGTGGGATATAGTGTTTCTTAGAGGACCATGCGGAGGTACTGCCCCGTTGAGCTCCGCGGCGTGGCGGCTACCTGCTCCGGCGTCCCCTCCGCGATTATCTTGCCGCCCTTCGAGCCCCCCTCCGGGCCTATGTCGATGACCCAGTCCGAGTTCCGGATCACGTCGAGGTTATGTTCTATGACGATGACGGTGTTGCCTCCCTCTACTAGGCGGTTGACGACGTGGAGGAGCTTCTCGATGTCCGCCATGTGCAGCCCCGTTGTCGGCTCGTCGAGGATGTAGGTATTTCCCATCCTGTAGAGCTCGCGAGCGAGCTTGAGGCGCTGTGCCTCGCCGCCGCTCAGACTGGAGACCTCCTGGCCGAGGGTTAAGTAGCCGAGGCCGACCTCGTCGAGGACCCTGAGGCGTCGTCGTATCTCTACGTCGTCGAAGAAGCCGACGGCCTCTGCAGCGGTCATTGCGAGGATATCCGCAATATTCTTACCCCTGAGCTTGAGTTCAAGGACCTCGGGTTTGTACCTTCGCCCCTCGCACTCGTCGCAAACCATAGTGACCTCCTCGAGGAAGAACATCTCTATGTGGAGCCTACCAGAGCCCTTGCATTTTGGGCAGGCGCCTGCGCCGTTGAAACTGAAGAGGTTGGCGGGCTTGCCGGTTGCCTCTGCGAACTCCTGGCGGATGAGGTCGAAGACCTTAGTGTAGGTGGCGGGGTTGCTGCGGCTGCTCCGCCCGACGGCGGTTTGGTCGATGATTATCGCCTCGGGGTTGTTTCGGGCGAAGACGTCGAGTATAAGGCTGCTCTTGCCTGAGCCGGCGACGCCTGTGACGCAGCAGAAGACGCCGGTTGGGATGTTGGCGGTGATGTTCTTGAGGTTGTGGGCGTGTGCGTTCTTGATCGTCGTCCACCCCTTTGGCTTCCGTCTCTCCGCTCGATACGCCGTGTCCCTGCTCAGCATCCTCCCCGTGATCGTGTCGGACTGTAGGAGCTCGGGATAGGTTCCCGTGAAGACTATGTTGCCCCCCGCCGCGCCCGCGCCGGGGCCTACATCAATAATCCAGTCGGACGCCTTCATCACCTGCTGGTCGTGCTCGACGACGAAGAGGCTGTTTCCCTTCTCCCCGAGGCGCTGGAGCATCTCGACTAGCTTGCCGATGTCCTTCTGGTGGAGCCCCACAGTGGGCTCGTCGAAAATGTAGATCAGGTCTATGAGGTCGCAGCCGAGCTGGCTCGCCATCTTTACGCGCTGGCTCTCGCCGCCGCTGAGTGTGCCCGTGGCCCTATTGAGGTTGAGGTAGCCGACGCCTATGTCAACGAGGTTCTTCACGATGGGGCGCATCCTCATGACTATGGGGTCGGCGACGGGTCCCTTGATGGTGTTGAGCCATGTTAGGAGGTCGGTTAGCTCCATCTCGACGAGCTCTGGGATCGTCTTGCCGTTGAGCTTGATGCTGCGGGCGAACTCGTTTATTCTGCTGCCCCCGCAGGCCTTGCAGGGCTGGCCCTTGTAGAATTGGAGCGCGTACTCGGCGACGTTGTTGTCTTCGTCGGTCTCGTGCCCCATCGTCCTGCGCTTAAGGGTCTCGACTACGCCCTCGTACCAGACACGGTAGACTTGTCCCGGCATCGGTTTATCCACGAGGCTTTTCTTCGTGTAGAGGAGCCTGTCGATCTCTTCCTTCGTGAAGTCGCAGAGCTTCTTGTCGAGGTCAAAGTAGTTGCTGGCGACTATTACGCGGTAGCTGGCCATGCCTGGCTGGAAGTGGCGGTGTCTGATGCCTCCCTCGTTTATTGACTTATCCCCGTCGATGAGGGCGTCGACGTCGAAGACGAGTTCGGTGCCGAGGCCTTTGCAGAGGGGGCACATCCCGTAGGGGTTATTGAAGCCGAAGACGCGGCTGTCGTTGGTCAGAGGGTCGCCACAGCGGCTGAAGAGGAGGCGAAGGTAGGTGTAGACCTCGGTCACGGTGCCTATAGTTGAGCGGGGTGTCGCCCCCAGCTTCTTCTGGTCGATTGTGATTGATGTCGAGATGTTCTTTATCTCGTCCACTTCGGGCCTGTTGATCTTCGGGAGCCTTCGCCGGGCGAAGCTGCTGAATGTCTCGATGAGCTGGCGCTGTGCCTCTTGATGGACGGTGTCGAAGACGAGGCTGCTCTTCCCGGAGCCCGAGACGCCTGTGAAGACGACCAGTTTCTTCTTCGGGATGTTCACGGATACGTTCTTAAGGTTGTGCTCACGCGCGCCGACGACCTCCACTGCACTCATGACAGTTTACCTCGACGAATCCTCGATCGCCGAACCTCGGCTCGGGCATATAAGCGGTACGCAAGCTCCCGACTGGAGTCGGATGAAAGTGTACCCGTTAGGCCATAACAGATGTTTAAATAAAGGTCCGAGGTCAGTCATAAGGGACCAAAACTCACTAGAAGAATTGAGATCGCCAGAGACCGCCCAGTTGAGCCGGGGCAACGTGTTTTAATAGCCCTGACCGGCTATTCGATCGAAAACTTCGGAGGGAGCCATCGATGAAGGAGTTCAAGAAGCGAGTACTGATTACATCGGCGCTCATCTACGCCAACAACTCCGTCCACATAGGCCACTTGTTGGAGAACACGCAGACCGACATCTACGTCCGTTTCCTCAAGATGAGGGGCCACGACGCTTTCTACTGTGGCGCGGAAGACACACACGGTGCCCCGATCGAGATAGCGGCGGCGAAGCAGGGCATACCCCCGGAGCAGTTCGTCGCCAAGTGGGCGAAGGAACACGAAGAAGACTACAAGCGCTACCTCATAGACTACGACAGTTACTACACGACACACAGCCCCGAGAACAA
Organism: Candidatus Bathyarchaeota archaeon; assembly: GCA_041304265.1. GTDB lineage: Archaea > Thermoproteota > Bathyarchaeia > TCS64 > TCS64 > UBA8941. The sequence goes on from JBFYNQ010000124.1 coordinate 7,899, forward strand.
GCACTACACAGAACTCATCTTCAAACGCCTAGTCGACGCAGGCCACATATACACTAAGGACATCGAGCTCACATACTGCGGGAACTGCAAGCGGTACCTCCCCGACAGGTACGTCAAGGGGACGTGCCCAAAGTGCGGAGCGAAGGATCAGTACGGCGACGTCTGCGAGAAGTGCGGGGCTGCCTACGGCACCATTGACCTCATTGAGCCCTACTGCAGCATCTGCGGCTCAAAGCCCATCAGGAAGCCGAGTCGCCACTACTTCTTCAAACTGAACGACTTCAGCGACCAACTCAGAGTGTGGCTCACTGGGAACAAGAACCTGCAGCCCGAGATCAGGAACCAGATTCTGAGCTGGGTTGATCAGGGGCTTCAGGACTGGTGCATAAGCCGGGATGGCCCATACTTCGGCTTCAAGATCCCCGGAGAGGAGAGCAAGTACTTCTACGTCTGGCTTGATGCGCCCATCGGCTACATCGCCTCAACGGCGCACTACTGCCGCGGCAGGGACTTCACGGCAGAGGACATCTGGCTCGGCGAGGACTCCACCATCATACACGTCATCGGGAAAGACATAATCTACTTCCACCTCCTATTCTGGCCCGCCGTACTCATGGGCAGCGGCTTCCATGTCCCCGACAACGTACTCGTCCACGGCTTCCTCAACGTCAGCGGGGAGAAGATGAGCAAGAGCCGCGGAACCTTCCTGACGGGACGCGAGTTCGCGGAGCTCCTCGACCCCGAGCTCCTCAGATACTTCTACGCCGCCAACCTCGGCCACAGCATGACTGACATCGATCTCGACCTCAAGACCCTCCAGGACAAGGTGAACAACGAGCTCGTCAGTAACATCGCCAACCTCGTCTACAGGACGCTGAGCTTCCTCGACAAGAACTTCGAAGGCACCGTCTCAACGGTGTTGAACAAGGAGCTCCTCGCAGACGTAGCGAAGCGTGCCGAGTCGGTCAGCGACAGCTACTACGACTACAACTTCCGCGAGGCAGTAGCCAAGGCCCTCGAGATCAGCACACTCGGCAACAGGTACTTCCAGGAGAACCAGCCGTGGGAGCTCGTCAAGACGGATAAGGCAAAGACCCAAAGGGTGCTCACCGATTGCGTCAACATCGTAAAGACTGTCTCGATACTCGTCAAGCCTATCTTGCCCCGGTTCTCCTCGCAGGTCGAGGAGCAGCTTGGCCTCCCCGCTCTCAAGTGGAGCGACGTAGACGTGATCATCGAGAACCACAAGATAGCAGGAGCCAAGATCATTCTCCGCAAGATCGACTCCATCGTGCTGAAGAAGCCCGGAGAGGCAAAACCCGAGGCGAAGAAGGAGGAGAAGCCGAAGCCCACCGGTCCCGCCTCACTTGATCTGCGCGTCGCCGTCGTCACCGAGGTGAACGACCACCCGCAGGCGGACAAGCTCTACGTCCTCAAGATCGATATCGGCTCCGAGCAAAGGCAGCTCTGCGCCGGGTTGAAACCCCACTACCCGAAGGATGATCTTCTAGGCAAGCATCTCGTCGTCGTCACGAACTTGAAGCCCGCGAAGCTCCGCGGCGAGTTGAGCCAGGGCATGCTGCTCGCGGGGGACTCCGGGAGCGTCGTCGGGGTGCTGAACGCGCCGGATAGCCAAGCTGGGACGCAGGTCACCGCCGAGGGTATCAGCGGCGAAGGCGCGCCCCAGATCGAGATAGGCGACATCGCAGCCCTGACACTAGAGGCGAAGGCGGGCAAGGCTTATGTCAACGGCAAGGTCCTCACGGCGGGCAGCGAGGTCGTGAAGGTCGACAAGAATGTAGAGGGCAGGATAAGATAGCCCCGTTTCGCCCAGTTTTCCACTGACTATTTAAATTTAGGTAATTCGCAGAGCACCCAGAGAATATAATGGCACGCGACCCAGTCTGCGGGATGCACGTTGATGAGGAGCACGCCGCCTTCAAGGTGGAGCAGGGCGGCAAGACCTACTATTTCTGCAGCGAGGGCTGCATGCTGACCTTCCAGCAC
>JBFYNQ010000125.1:0-2723 GCA_041304265.1 Candidatus Bathyarchaeota archaeon
CATCGCCTCGGCACGCGCCGTCGAGGCAGAGAGGATGCCCCGCCCCGAAGCCAGCAGCTACCTCGACCACCTCGCCAACGTCATCGTCTAACTCAGAAGACGCGACAAGAGAGGCACATACAACAGGGCGTTCCTGCTCAAAAGCCCGACACGGCCGATAGGATCAACCGAGTACAGATACAAGGAGCCAGAGAACAAGGGAAGGGTAACACCGCCGATCAGGATGAGCTTCAACGACCTAGTCGCCAGACTCAGGGAAGAGTACAGGGACGCCATCGTCAAATCCGCGAGACGCGACGCCTTCGATAGACTCGTCGAGGCCTGGTCCAGCGAGCTAGGCGCCGTCACCTACGCCGAATCCATCAGCATGCTTGATCTCATGTTACTCACCGCAGCCGTCGAGAACCGGAGGCTCGTACAGGACTTACACGACAGACTCGACGCACAAGAGAAGCGGGTGAACACTTGAGGCACAGGGGCTGGCTACTTGACCCCTACCTCAACGGGTGCTATGCCCACCTATGGTTCAGAACCGAGGAAGGCGTTGCCCTCATGGTCAAGGATCGATACCACCCCCACATCCTCCTAGAGCCCTCAGCCGGCGTATCCCTGGAGGAGCTGAAAGCCTTATACGAAAACCACCCACTAATCCACTCCGCCAAAGACGTCACAAAATACACCGACCTACACCGGGAAAACCCGAAGAAGCTCGTCGAGATACGCATCGACTCCATCGATGAATACCACAGAGTCGAGTCCTCAGCCCGCAGCAGCAAGCTCGTACAGGAGGTCTACGACGCGGGGCTCGCCCCCATCCAGTGGTATATGATCGAGACGGGGATCGCCCCAAGCAGCCTCTGCGAACTCGAGGAGCACGGGGGCGTCCTCCAGTCCCTTACCCCCATAGACGACTCACTCACCGTCGCCCCACCCCCTTTCAAGGTTCTCCGCTTCCAAGTCCCAGACGGAGAGATCGACGCCATAAAGGCCTACGACGCCGAGGGCAACGAGACGGCATCACACACCGGCACAGAGAAACAGGTTCTCTTGGACTTCAACCAGACCCTGAACAGCGAAGACCCCGACGTCATCGTCACCGACAACGCCGCCTACACAATAAAGCGCCTAACGAGACGCGCCCAAAGCCACGGCATCACACTAGGCATCGGGCGGGGAGACGACCCCCGGCGGGGTAGAATCATCATCGGTCTCTACGGCTACCTCGACATGGGTCTCGCCGGACTCACCGAACGCGCCCGATTCACACTCGCCCCAATGGGACTCAGTAGCGACTGGGAGGCCGGCAAAACCATCGACAGCCGCCAATGTTACGAGGCACACCGACTCGGCGTCGCCGTCCCCGATATGAAGGGTGGAGTCGCCTACGAGTCAGATGCCTGGGACATGGTCCGCAGAGACCGAGGCGGAATGCTCTTCAGCCCACAGCCCGGCTTACACGAGAACGTCGGCTGCCTCGACTTCGAATCCATGTTCCCAAACCTCATCGTCCGCAGAAACATCAGTTACGAAACTGTCACTGAGGAAGGCGTTGACAAGACCCGCCCCGGCTTCATGGGCGGCTTCACGCGCGAGTTTCTCGAGCGACGCCTTCACTTCAAACACCTCAGAGGCGAACACCCCCCGGGTAGCCCCGAGTGGACGTGGTGCGAGCAGCGCCAGAGCAGCCTCAAACTCATGCTCGTAGTCGTATACGGATACAGCGGCTGCTACGCTAACCGATTCGCCAACGTCCGCGTCTTCCAGGAGATAAACAGTCAAGCCCGCAAAACCCTCGTCAAGGCCATGAATATCGCCTCCGACAGAGGCTACGAGGTCGTCTACGGCGACACCGACTCACTCTTCGTAAAAAAACTCAACGCCACAAAGAAGGACTACGAGGGCCTCGCCAAAGAGATACGCGACTACGTCGACCTTCCCCTCAAACTCGACAAACACTTCAAGTTCCTAGTCCTCCTCCACAAGAAGCAGGACCCACAGCAGGCCGCGACGCGACGATACTACGGGCGACTCACCGACGGATCCCTCTTTTGCCGCGGCATAGAAGTCAGGAAACACGATACACCACCCTACATCAAGTCGATGCAGGAGCAGGCCATGATCACTCTCCTCGACGCCCAGGACCATCAGGACGTCCTTAGGAGGGGAGTCCCACGCGCCCGAGCCATTGTCAATAGGGCCATCGGCGACATCAAGGCGAGGAAGATCGAGGCTCGGGAACTCGTCGTATCAAAGAGGCTGCGGAGGGAGCTGAGCGAGTACCGGAGCCTACAGGCCCACGTCGTCTCCGCTCTCGTCGAAGGCGTTGAGGAGGGTGACTCACGATTCGTATACATGGCCTCAACGAGAAGCAACCCATACACGCGGGTGACACCAGAATCGATGCTTGACGAGAAGGCGAGGTTATACGACTGGAGGAGATACGTGACCTTGGCGAGGAGAGCAGCATCCAACGTTCTCGAGCCCTTCACCGATGAGTACGATGTCAACGGCGGTGAACTCAGGATGACGCAGCTGACTATGTATACGTAATTTAGACATACAATAGCACACGGGCGCCCTGTGGTACATAGGCCTTGCGCGTGTAGCCATAAAAGGGACTATCATAGCAAAACAGCCATAATCCAGATCGTGTAACCTCGCGCGCGCGAATAGTGAAAACTTCGCCTTCCTTTTATGAATCCTAATTAAGAATAAATTGTCCT
>JBFYNQ010000126.1:0-5549 GCA_041304265.1 Candidatus Bathyarchaeota archaeon
CGACAAGTTGGTAGCCGACCTCTACAAAATACGCCTAGGCAAGCTCGTATAAGCTGAGCTTAACGGAGTACCAGTCTAGCCGTTCAACCTCACAGCGGAGGAGAAGCGGCTACAGGTCGAGCTGCGACGCCTCATCGCAGCCCACACTCAGGGGCTGAAGCAGAGCCTTCAGGGGAGGGAGCCGAGGCACGAGATTCAGGCGGCCGCCCCGCCTGATATAACCCCCCGCCCCGCGCCACCTATACACGTCGTCGAAACAGGTGAACACGCTCTCAAAGTGGTACGATTCACCCAGCCACTATCCGCTATAATGGGTGTAGACATGAAAACATATGGCCCATTCAAGGCTGAGGACGTAGCGAGCCTCCCAACCCAGAACGCGGATAACCTAATAAGGAAGGGCATAGCGAAGGTAGTGGAGACAGAGCCATGAAAGTTCCAAAGATACTCAGGACCTTTTGCCCAAAGTGCAAGACACACACTGAGTTCACTGTCACCATACACAAGGCAGGCAAGCGCCGCGGCTCCCGTAAGGGCGAGCGCGACCAAGCCATACGCAAGCAGGGCTACGGTGGCCAAAAGTTCCCGATGCAGCACAACCAGGCAAAGGTCACAAAGAAGACCACGCTGCAACTCCAGTGCAAGGAGTGCAAGCACAGTCTGATGCGCGAGGGACTACGGCTTAAGAAGGCGGAGTTGGAGTAAAATGGCGGAATGGGATAACCTGATTCCGAGGCCCACATCGCGTTTCCTACGCGTGAAGTGCCTCAGCTGCGAATCCGAGCAGATAGTTTTCAGCAACGCGACCCACGAGGTAAAGTGCCGCACATGCGGAGAGGTACTCGCGAGGCCAACAGGTGGTAAAGCCGAGATAAACGGCTCCATCATGGCAGTTCTAGGGTGACCAACCCGATGAGTCTAGGGCGCGCCGAGTGGCCTGAAACTGGCGAGATGGTCGTAGCGACCGTCAGCCGCCTCGAGTCCTACGGCGCATATGTAACCCTGGACGAGTACGAGAACAAGGAAGCACTACTGCACATCTCAGAGATCAGCTCTCGCTGGGTCAGAAATATACGCAACCACGTGCGCGAGAACCAGAAGGTCGTGCTACAGGTCCTCAGGGTTGACCCCTCCAAGAACCAGGTCGATCTCAGTTTGCGCAGGGTCAACAAGGATGACCGCAGGAAGAAGATCGAGGACTGGAAAAAGACCCGTAAGGGTGAGACCCTCCTCAAGCTAGCCGCCACAGAGCTCAAGATGACCCCCGGCGACCTGTTCGCGGAGATAAGCCCCAAGCTCAACGAGGTAAACCTCAACCTCTACGACGCCCTCGAACAGGCCGCGAAGAAGGGCGTCAAGATATTCACGGACGCCGGCATCAAGGAGAAGATCGCGGACGCCTTAGCGAACGTGGCGAAGGACAAGATAGTCGTCAAGGGCGTAACCGTCCAGGGAGTATTCGAGGTCACCGCAATGGGCAGCAGGGGAATTGAAGAGATCAAAGAGTACTTCCAAGGCGTCAAAGAGATCGGCGAGGAATCAGAGTCGACAGTAAACCTATACACCCTCGGCTCACCAAAGTACCGCGTCGAGGTAACCGCCGAGGACTACAAGAAAGCCGAGTTCGCGCTAGACAAGGTCGTAAAGCACGCCGAGAAGGAGTGGGCCAAACACGAAGGTACCTTCTCCTTCAAGAGGGAGTAATCGACTATGGTCTGGCTACTCCGCAAATGCGAAAAGTGCGGCACCTACACGCTTCACGAGGACGCTTGCCCCAAATGCGGAGGGCACGTAATACCACCCCACCCAGCCAAATTCTCTATGGATGACAAGTACCGCAAGTACCGCCTCATAATGAAGCGGATGTCAAACCAAGAAGAAACCGCAAGTTAGCGCCTTTAGGCTAATTTTTCCTAAAAAAGATTTTATATTATCCTTCCGTCATGGTTTCTTAGGCGACTACATTGGCGAAAACATATGTACGCATATACGGTCCACCCGTAATGAAAGCTCTCCAGGCACTCGAGGGCGTAGCGGTCGAGATGTCCAGAGAGAAGGAAGTCAAGTTCAGCCACAAATGCATACCATACCCGACGAGGATGCAGGCCGACAACCGCGACTGGCAGAACTACCTAAGTAACCTCAAGAGCACATACGTCGACTGCTACGAGCCCGCGAAGATCATCAGCGACGCGAAGCAGCTACTAGGCGAGTATGACTTTATGTTCGAGTGGGTCGACAAGAAACCCACGATGAAGCAGCTCGAAAATCTCATCGAAAAGATCGATAAGGCGCTCACGGGCATGGGTGTACACTACACCCTGACCACCGAGTAAGCCCAAGACCCCCCTTTACAAATGCAGAGCCCACTCTGGGCTGGCGTTTTATGACACAAAAAAACTAGTTGAAAGTGGGTTCGTTTAGGCAGCTGCCTGCTCTTCGGTCGCCTTCTCGGATTCCCTGAGCATCTTACGTTCATTTAGCTCCTCGTAGACGATGAAGACCGGCATAATGACCCACAAAGCGATCATGAGCCAGAACAGCAGGTTGTCATACGTGTCCGCAGCCTCACCGACTAGCCTGAGCAGGCTTGCCATCACTAGTAGTCCGTTCATTACTTCTTCGCCTCCTTCTTACCAGCCTTTGGCGCTGCGCGCCAGTCTACCTTCACATCCTCATTAATCATCTTGGTGTAGTTGACTCCGGGGATGTAGAGGAGCTTCTCTGGGATCAGCCCGTTGGGTCTGAAGATCATGACGCCAACCAGCAGACCACCGAGGATGATGTCCTCGAGGTATGAGATAGGGAAGAAGAACACGGTCTGTAGCTGGAACTTGAACACTATGATGACACGCCTAAGGGCGATGATCAAAGCCGCACCGAGGAAGGTTCCAGCGTTGTTGCCGGGGCCGCCTAAGATGAGCATCAGCCATGGCCAGTACGTCCAGTAGGCGCGCTGGTAGCCGTTCTCGTTCGAGAACTGTAGGTAGTAAACATTGAGGACGCCTGCGATCGCGGTGACGCCGGACGCAAACATGAGGATGTTTCGGCGGATACCGACGACGTTCTTACCGATGCTGCCTAGGGTGACCTCGTTCTCCCTCATAGCGCGCATCAACCTGCCGTAGGGCGAGTTGAGCATTGTCCTGAAGATGAAGAAGCTAATCAAGCCCAGAAGCAGCGTAACAACAGCCAGTATGACGCCGATGTCGCCCGGGTACCAGGCAAAGACGTTTGGAATCCAGACTCCGAGCGTGCCGCCGGAGATGAATGTAACGTTCCTGCCTATGATCTGGGAGGCGTCCGAGATGGTGATAAGGACGATCATTAGGTAAGTTGCCCTGAGGCGGATGGCCGGAAGGGCGAGCAGGTAACCGATACCCGCTCCCAGTATGACCGCCAGCCCGAGACTTAATAGGAAGAAGCCGATGGCCGTTGGCGCGTTTGCCTCAAGGAACTTGTTGGCTAGTCCAACGTTCTTCGGGTTGCTGTAGATCCATTTGAAGGGATCGTTCCAATCGTCAAGTGGGACCCCGGCCGATGCGATGACCGTGAACATGATCCTCATAACGATTGCACTGACTGTGAAGGCTCCGATGATGACTTGTACTGCGCATCCCATGTTGGGGATGCCGGCGTTACCGTATTGGAAGTTAAGTGCCATGGCTACTATGACGAGCATGCCGAAGAACATCGCTATGTCTACGACGAGCCTGTTCGTGCCCTCGATAGCCATAGGCATCGAGCTTAGTATCCCAAGAGCTATGTTAGAGTACATTACTTCTTCTCCTCCTTAATCTCAGCCTGCTTCGGGATCGGCTTTGTTCTCGACCTCTGCCAACTCTCATAGAAGCCCTGTATTCCCCTCGGCTCGATGAGAAGCACTATGATGAGGAAAACCATTGGGATGAGCGGCCTGTACTCGCCGAACCATGTGCCAATCAGCAGCTGCCCGGCGTATGTCAACATAATCTCCGCTATACCGATCGTGAAGCCGCCAATGACTGCGCCATAGACGCTGTCGAAGCCTCCGAGAAGGCTTCCCGCCATGATGCTCGTAATGATTCCTGAGCCAGTACCCGGGTTGCTCTGCAGCCACATCGGGATCATAGCGCCGGCGAGACACGCGAGTCCACCGGTCAGGAACCACGAGAAGAGCTGAACATTGTTAATGTTGATACCGAGGACCGATGCAAGTTCGGGGTCCTCAGCGGTCGCCCTCATGGCGATGCCCGTCTTTGTCCTTGTAAGCAGATAGTGGAGCATTATGACTGTGGCGATGCTGATGCCGATCGAGACAAAGAATATACCCGAGATATCTCCAACCCTGAAGTCCCACTCCTTGAGTAGGAAGCCCGACGCATATTGGTGGTAGAACGTGATGAATATGTAGGAATAGATGAAGAGCAGGGCTCCCAAGAAGATCTGGATAGCGAGGGTCGCGATCGTCAAGACGATCGAGCCGCTACCCATCTTCGTCAGAGTACTGATGACCAGCTTGTAAACGATTACACTGATCAATCCGCCTATGATGAAGGCGAAGGGCAGCCCATAGTATGGGTTGATGCCCCAGAACTTGGCGAACGTGTAGCTCACGTATATGCCAATTCCTGCGTAAGTTCCGTGGGCGAAGTTTGGAATCTTGGCGGTAAGGTAAGTTAGTGTGAAACCGACACTTAGGAGAGTCAGCTCACTAGCGAAAGTGATTGCCATAATCCATAATGTAAGATCCATTTTTTCTCCGCAACCTCAACAACCTGTTTTATTTATAATATTTTGCTTCGAAAAAAACCCGATTACAGGAATGGTATAAAATGAATCGATAATATGTATCATTTTAACATGTCCGCGTGATTCTCCTTGAGTTATTGTGTAAAAAAATGAGAAAACCATGGATCTGGCACTTTACGGTAAATTATGTCAAGTCTTAAATATAATGGTAGGCAGCTACTAGCTGCGACAACAAAGGTGTTAAAATGGCAGATAAAGGAATGACACTAGCAATAGTGCTACTAGTCGCGGGATTGATCGTAGGCGGAGGCATCGGCTACTTCGCCGCCCCACAGGGTGGCAACGGCCAGACGGTAACGGTCACCGTCCCCGGTTCAGTAGTCAAAGAAGCACCGCTCAAGGGCGCGACTGTAAAGTTTGGATACGTCGCAGCCTCGACGACAAGTCTCGAAACTGGCAAGCCATATCACGAGCAGATTATCGCCCCAGAACTCAACGACTACGCGGAGCTCATGGGCTACGACGTAACATTCCAGTACCTCATCGACGACGCCACAGGACAGGCCCAGGTCCACCTCGAAAAGGTCCAGGGCTTCAAGTCCGCCGGCGTCACCATCTTCGAGGGCGGCGGCTGGTCAAGCCAGGCGCAGGCAGCCCTCAGCTACTGCAACGCAAACGAAATCCTCATGTGGAGCACCTCCTCCACATCCCCGACGCTCGCAATCGCCGACGACTACCTGTATCGCATGTGCACAGCCGATACAGCCCTAGCTCCCGCCCTCGCTGACGTGATGTGGGCGGCGGGTGTCAAGTCGATC
>JBFYNQ010000127.1:0-8773 GCA_041304265.1 Candidatus Bathyarchaeota archaeon
CGGAGTAGGCGTTATAGGCCTCGCCGCCATTATTATCATGGGACCACTGCCTCAAACTGAGAAGCGTGAGCAGGAGAAGACAAAGATAAAAGACGTCTTGAGTACGGATCTCGTCAACCTTTACATCGTCCGCGGACTCTACTTCTTCACGTTCCCGTTCAGGAGTGGATTCCTCCCCATTCTGCTTAACGAAAGCGCTATGCACGCCTCAGAAACCGAGATAGGAACCTACATGACACTTGTGAGCCTGACGGCTGCGGCCTCGCAGGCGTTCCTCGGCGACCTCATAGACCGGGTGGGAGGCAGGAGGATAATCGTCGGAAGCATCAGTCTGCTCGCTGTCACCTACCTCAGCCTCCTAGCCGTCACGGGGGTGCCAATTCTCTTTCTCATAGGCACTGTGCAGGGCGCTTTGCAGGCGGGGGCCGATACGAGTATGATGATTCACTTGATGGGTCTACCCAACAGGGGTAAGAGCGGTCTGGTGATGGGGCTCTTCGCTGAGTCGGAGAACATCGGGGGGATAATAGCCAACCCAGTCCTCGGCTACACGTACACCGTCTTCGGCCCTCTCTCGTCGCTCGTCTTGATCTCAGGCATTCTCATACTCAACGCCGGATTCTCCGCCGTCAGGCTGAAGCCGGCGCCAACAAAATCATAAACACCCTCGGGCACCACTACGATCCATGTTGAAGCAGGTCATAGAGGTCATCGAACTGCTCGACTCCGCGAAGGTGTCGGGGAAAGACGTAGCCGCCTTCCTCAAGGCGAGGGGGCTGGATAACGTCACGGTGAAGACCTTGCGAGGAGAGAAAGGGAAGACCGACTTCGTCAGAGTGAAAATACCCGGCACGAGGGGGAAGACCGCCAAGGGAGATGCGCCGACTTTAGGCGTCCTCGGCCGTCTCGGGGGAGTCGGAGCCCGTCCGGAGATGATCGGGCTCGTCTCAGATGCTGATGGCGCCGTCACAGCGATCGCAACCGCGTTGAAGCTCGCCGACATGAGGGCATATGGTGATACCCTGCCAGGAGACGTGGTCATCGGGACCCACATCTGCCCCGATTCGCCCACGATACCCCACAAACCCGTGCCGTTCATGGGCTCCCCCGTCTCATTCGCCGACATCGCCATGCAGGAGGTCACTCCCGATATGGACGCGATCCTCAGCGTCGACACGACAAAAGGCAACAGGATCGCCAAATGGAGAGGCTTCGCCATAACTTCCACCGCAAAGCAGGGTTGGCTACTCAAGGTCAGCGACGACCTACTCACAATCATGGAAATAGTAACCGGTAGGATACCGAGGGTCTGCCCAATCTCCACACAGGACATAACCCCCTACGGCAACGGCATCGACCACATAAACAGTATAATGCAGCCCTGTACAGTCACCGATAAACCGGTCGTCGGTATCGCTATCACAACCGAGTCAGTCGTCCCCGGTTGCGCCACCGGCGCGAGCCACCCAGAGGACATAGAGGAGGCGACGCGGTTCTGCGTCGAGGTAGCCAAGGCGTACGGGAAGGGGCTCTGCAGCTTCTACAACGAAGACGAATGGCGAATAATTGAAAGGAAATACGGCCCAATTAAGCTCCTTCAGACACCTGGGAAAAGTTAAAATTAGCGCATTTTATAAAACCCGATTCCCTTCAGAGCACCCGAGCAAGATGTTATTCAAAAAGATACTCGTGGCATTCGACGGATCTGACCCGTCGAAGCGAGCTATAGATTACGCCGCTGACATGGCACACTCATGCAAGGGCGACCTTGTGATACTCACCGTTGTCCCCAAGGTAACCATACCGATATTCCCCGACGAGGGCTTTGGCACGGTCCCAGTCACCACATCACCAGACTGGGCCGAGTACCAAGAGAAGATGAACGAGACATACAGAAAGAGCCAGGACGACGCCGTCAAGGACCTCAAGGAGCATTACCCCAAGCTTTCCGTCGAGGCCCTCCTCCTCGAAGGGCGCCCTAGTGCCACGATCGTAGAGCAAGCCGAGAAGAATCAGACCGACCTCATAGTGATCGGTAGCAGAGGCCTCGGAGGCATCAGTGGCTGGATACTCGGCTCCACTAGCAGGCGCGTCGTAGAGTCCTGTACGAAGCCAGTGCTCGTTATAAAGTAGCGGGGAGAGTCCGTCCCGAACTATTTCTCTTCGCGCGCAAACATTTTTATCTAATTAAAGTTTTTTTACTTTAATTTATTATTGTATTTATTTTTCAAGGCAAATAGCGTAATTTTTGACGCGATGAAGATCAACAGAGGAGTGGGATTAGGACGATCCTTAGGTAATCCTTTTCCTCATAGCGCGCGATCAGATAGCCGACCAGGTTTGGAGGTCGAAGAGCAGTACATCGAGGCCGGGAAGATCGCTGCCAAGGTCCGCGAACAGGTACGTGGAGAGGTAAAACCCGGAGTGAAGGCAATAGACATCTGCGAGCGCGTCGAATCACTGACTAGGCAACTCGGCGGTAAGCCCGCGTTCCCCTGCAACGTCGACATCAACCAGGTCGCGGCTCACTACGCCTCTCCGGTCGGCGACCAGACCATAATCCAGCAAGGCCAAGTCGTCAAGGTCGACATAGGGGCGCACGTCGATGGCTACATCGCAGACACCGCGGTCACAATCTGCCTCGACCCAGCATTGACGCAGATGGTTAAGGCCGCTGAGGAGGCACTCACCGTCGCAATATCAGTAGTTAAGGCGGGAGTCAGGGCGTCTGACGTTGGTGCCACCATCGAACACACGATAAAGAACCGCGGCTTCAAACCCATCAGGAACCTCACTGGCCACAAGCTCAGTCGATACATAGTACACGCGGGGCGCAGCATCCCCAACGTCGCTGGTTACGAGCTCCACAGGCTCGAGGAAGGCGAGGTCTACGCCATCGAGCCCTTTAGCGTCCTCAACAACGCCGTCGGGGAGGTTCGCGACGGGCCGCCAAGCCACATCTACCGCTTCGAGAAGAAGCGAAACCTAGAGGGGGTGACCAAGCAGATGCTCGCATTTATTCAGCAGGAGTACAAGACACTGCCTTTCTGCAGCCGCTGGATTATGAAAAAGTATCCAGACCCCGAGGGACAGAAAGCCTTCAGCGACCTCCTTGCAAGCCGATGTATAATGGGCTACCCGCAGTTACTGGAAAAATCGGGTGGCCCCGTCGCACAGGCAGAGCACACAGTCGTTGTTCAGAAGGATGGCTGCCTAGTCACAACCCGCTGAGATCGTCCTTCTTCTTATCCTTCTCGTCTTCCTTTTTCCTTGTTATCTTCGTCACCATCATCATACCGTCGCAGCGTGTGCATGGCTCGTCGTCCTTGAAGACGAAGTCGCCACGCTTGAAGTCGCGGACGCGCTTCTGCTGGCATTTGGGACACTCGAGGGTCGTGTAGACCTCAACCTTCTTTATCTCAAGTGGTTCATGCTTCGCCTCCCCGACCGGGGCTTTGCCCCTGAATAGGAGGTATCCTATCGCCGCGAACCCGGCGGCGCCTAGGAAGAGGAATATGAGGGCGATGTCGGGATTGTCCCCGTAGTTGATGAAGCCCATGTAAAGGCTGAGCAGGCTGAGGAAGCCGACTATAAGTATGGCGGCGTATGCGACCCAGCTGGCGGTCATGCCCGCTGCTGGTGCTGTGCTGCTGCCCTGGTCTCCCGCCATCATTGACCAACTCCTATGGTGTTGCCGATCCCGGCAACCACGACCACGTCTCCTGGCTCCGTGTAGTCCATGATTATGCGCTTGACCGACTCTATTGCCTTGTCCGTGGCGTCGAAGAGTGGCTCAACTAGTGGGGCGACGACGTGCTCCATTCCCTGCTTTATTGCGATGGCGTGCATGGGTATCTTGTACTTTACGGCGACTTCCTCCATCCTGAACTTCTCCTTGCCCGTGCCTCCGATTGCGGCGCCTATGCCCTCGCTAACCTGGCCTACGGGCTCGCCCTCGAGTTTTCCCGCGGCGTCGACAGTGATGATTATTTTTACCTTCCCTTTGCGGGCCTTTAGGATGTTTATCAGACCCTCGTCTGGGTTGCCGACACTTCCACCGGGGCCCTTGGCCTTGAAGACAACGAGCGTCCTTCCCTCGTAGGGCACCTCCGCCGCCACTATCTCCTCGGCGATGTCTGTTTGCGGGTAACCGTGCATCATCTTGGCGGCGACTATCGGGCCGACGCCGTCGCCTATGGGCATGCCTTCCTGGAACGCCTGTATACCCGAGGCGTATGCCTCGACCATCTGGACAAGCTGGGGTAGGATCATGTGGACTTGCATTATGACGTAGATGTTCATCGTCTTCTTGCCAAGGATGTAGAAATGGCGGATCACTTTGTAGTAGAGGTTGAGCGCCTGACTTACCTCGACGAGGTTCTCGAGGTTGTTCCTCTCGACGGGCGTCGCGTTGGGGGCGAGTGCCTTGACCTCGGCCTCGTATATGCGCTTGTTCACCTTGAGGAAGTGATCCAGCTTGTCAACGATGCCTCCCGGGTCCATGTTCTCTAGGCCGATACTGAAGAAGTCGATGAAACGGTCGACGCGCGGGGAAATATCCCCCGTGGGCTTGCCAATCTCCGTGATCGTCTTTATGGTCTGGTTACGCGCCTCATCCTTTACATGCTTGACCTTTCTCAGGGTCACCTCGATCTGCCTGAGCATCTGGAGAGTCTGGATCTTCTGTGCGTAGAATAGGTAGACAATGAACGCTAAGCTGTATAACATCTGAAGTATGACATTCAGGTCCGTCTCCTGTGCTGCCAAGACCTGGGTTAGAAGCAATACCATACGGATCAGTGCTGTTGAAGACTAGCATAAGGTTATAAACCTTAGTCTAAGTCCCCAAGCACTAAAAAAGGGGGCTTTTCGATTCGTCAACGAATAGGGAGCAATCCTGCAAAAGTCTTTTAGGTTCCTCGTCACGGAAGCCTTGAAGAGATGTTCAGCTACGCGTCGAAGAGGATAATCCGGGGGAGGGGCCTCTCCCTTGCTCTTTTTCTGAGCGTGGTGCTCGCCGCCACCCTCTTCTCCGGCATCCTCCAAGGGGCTGATGCAGTCGGTGGCTCCGCGCTCGACAACATGCTGGGTAAGTCGGATTGGGACGTCATCGACACAAACATCTACAACAAGAACACGACGGAGACACACATCTACGACATCGACGACTTCTTCCTGAGCCTCGACGGCGTAGAGTCCGTCGACCACTTCATCAGACAGGGCATCGAGCTGAACTCGACGAAGATAAATGGGACAGTGCCCGTCACGATTATAGCCCTTCCCTCAAATGGTGAGCTGTCCGCAGGCATTACTGCGCCTAGCGGCCTAGAGGACGGTAAGCTCTACATCGACGTGGGCTCCGTCAACGCGACGCGCTTCACAGCGGGGGAGACTGTCGACCTCGGATTGCTCACCTACAGGCCCCTAAGTGGATCCGCTGACTTCAGGAGACTCTACTTCCCCATCGAGGTTGGCGAACCCGTCAGCATAGACGACCAGACTTGGTCGATATTCCTTTCAAACGACGATGGTGTCACGTATTATAACAGGTGGATGAGCGTCACGCTCGGCGGTTACGACACGTTCGGCGGCAGACCGCAGTACAACATCGTCGTCGTCACCGAGAACACCTACCGTGAGATACTTGACAGCATCTACGCGGTCAGGAGGGCGCCAACGATCATTCATAGTGTCGCCACAATTCGCTACGACCGCCCCGCCCTCCTCACTCAGTGGGATATAACGGGTTCGCAAACAAGGGTCAGGAACCTCAACGAGCAGGTCAACGGCATGGGCGGGGTCTACGACTACATCCCCGTAAACTACCTCGACCTCGCTCTGAGCCAGATCGGGTCAACGGCCTCCGAAACTAAGCTGAACACGATAGTCGTCACGATCCCAGTCTTCTTCACCGCCTGGTACCTCGGCATGACCGTGTCCGACGTCGCCCTCAGCCTCAGGCGCAAGGAGATTGGGCTCCTTCTCACACGTGGGATGAGCCACCGACAAGTATTCGCCTCGCTGCTGACAGAGGCTGCGCTGAGCGGTGTGGTCGCGGGCATCCTAGGCGTCGCGCTTGGCGCAGTTATAATGCCTCTCGTCGTGAGTCGCGCGGGCTTCGACACACTCTTCAGGTTCGTCTCGCCCGTCACGCTGGCCGCGACCCTCGGGTTTAGCTTCGCCATCTCCGCTCTGGCCGCCATAAGCCCAGTGAGGAAGGCGACGAGTATGGAGATCGTGGAGGCTCTCCGCGAATACAGAGAGGAGGAAGAGAGCCTCGGCCACTGGGCCGTGCCGCTCATTGCCCTCATCCTCGGCCTCTACAAGCTCGCCATGCTCATCCTCAACGTCGACATAACCACCTTCAACCCCACGTCGGGGGACTTTATCAGCTTCCTCGCCTACTCAGTTTGGTACGGGATGGATTCCATCCTCGGCTACATCTGGACGATACTCCTCTTCTGGGGATTCACCAAGCTCTTCCTAATGTACGCCCCCCAGTTCCAGGGCGTACTCAGCGGCGTTGCCGCGGGCATAACCGGCGAAGCGGCGAGGTTCACGAGTATAAGCAGCAGGAGGAGCCTCAAGCGTGCTGGCTCCTACACTTTCATGTGCGCCCTGGTGATAAGTTACAGCTTCGTAGTATTTGGGAACGTGGCGATCACAAACGACTTCACGACAAGATACATAGGGGCGCAGCAGGGCGCGGACGTCGTGATACTCGCCTTCGGCGCAGACGGCGTAAACGTGATGGCGGACAAGGTGCGCGCCATGCCGGGCGTCCAAACCGCCGCAGTCGAGATAGCCTTCGAGGCGGAGACGAGCGCCGGAACTATACAAGCAAGGGCCATAGAGGAGAGGTGGTGGAACGTCACTGCCTATACAGAAGATTTGTTCCTCGACCCGGCCTCATATGCGACCTTCGCCGCTGAGGATAACGTCTTCAGGAGCCAGCTCGGTATCCTGCAGGGGGCGAACGCCCTGCTCGATAGAGGCGCTGCCGACTTCTTCGGAATCCGCGACGACGGCACAGGCTTCCTCAACCTCGACGTCCAGAGGAGGGTCTACTCACTGAAGATTGTGGGGCTCTTCGGCAGGGACCTCGGCACCAACTGGGTCCCCCAGAACCCGATGGTCTATGTCCCAATGAACTTCACTTACAACTGGGAACCCTCTTGGATAAGCGGGGCCCGGATACTCGTCAAGCTCGCCCCCGGCGCAGACACCGAGGCGCTGAAGACGCAGGTTGAGGCTCTCGGTATGAACATACAGAGAATAGATGTCACATCGGAGGTCGTCGCCCGGGCGCAGTCGTCCCCGCTCCTCGGGGGCTCGCAGCAGGTCAACCAGCTCGGTGTCATATTCGCCGCCGCCGTCGCTTCCATCGGTATGGGACTAATAGTGTACACCCTGCTCAAGAGCAGGTCGACGGAGCTCAACCTCATGTCGATAAAGGGCTATAGCGCTCGCCAGCTCGCCGTGAGTCTGGCCATAGAGAATATTGGGCTGGCAACCCTCGCAACGCTCCTGGGCGTCTGCAGCGGCATAATCAACCTAATGGGTCAGGTCCAGCTATTCAACAAGTACATAATATCCTACACGGCGTGGAGGGTCATATTCCCGGTGACGGCCCAACTGCAGCTGATCCTCCTCTACGCGATAATCGTCGCGGCGACACTCCTACCGATTGTGATGGTCGTCCGCAGGATAACGGAGAAACCGAACATCAAGGGTGAGGCGTGATGAGCGAAAGGATAGCAGTTGAAGCGAAGAATTTGATAAGGGTATACAAGACGGGAGACTTGGAGGTACAAGCCCTCAGGGGCCTAAGCGTAACGGTCGGCGTTGGGGAGTTGGTAGCCCTAATAGGACCATCCGGCTCGGGCAAGAGTACGCTGTTAAACATCATCGGTGGCCTCGACCGCGCCACCGCGGGTTACATCGGTGTAATGGGCAGTGACCTCACCCAGCTCAGTGCCTCCCAACTCGTAGAGTTTAGAAGGAGGACAGTTGGCCACGTCTTCCAAAACATGAACCTAATTCCCACCCTCACGGCGGCGGAGAACATCGAGCTCCCCATGGCTGCGCTTGGCATGAAGAAGGACGCGCGCCGTAAGCGCGTCGAGGAACTCATCGGCGTAGTCGGGCTAAAAGAGCGCATGGACCACAAGCCCGGCGAGCTCAGTGGGGGTGAGCAGCAGCGAATAGCGTTAGCCGCTGCACTTGCGAACGACCCGCCACTCGTCCTTGCAGACGAGCCGACAGGCGAACTCGACACAGAGAACGCCATGATAGTCGTCAACTACCTCGCCAAGGTCAATCGAGAGCTCGGTAAGACCATCATAATGGTCACCCACGATCCGCGCGTCGCCCGCTCTGCGAGCCGCCTGCTACGCATACAAGATGGCGTACTCGCAACCGACGAGGCCCCCAGTGAGGAGGCGGCGCCGACCCAGACAAACTATACTGACATGCTGAAGACGCGCCTCACAAGTATCGACTCACAGCTCGCGGAGCTCGACGCAGAGTTCAGGAGGGGCGTCATAACGAGCGACCAGTTCGTCGAGAGGCAGACAAGGCTCAAGAGAACGAGGGACGTCCTAGGCGAGGAGCTCCATCGACTCGGCGTCGTCCATTAACGTATTTTTAATCAAGAGAAGAGGCGGGCCACCAGCTTCCCCGGCTTCGCGTCGCCGAAGACAACACTACCGCCGCGAACGGAGCGTGGTTTAACTTCCGAGTTCGGAATGGGTTCGGGTGGTTCCCACGCCCT
>JBFYNQ010000128.1:0-4213 GCA_041304265.1 Candidatus Bathyarchaeota archaeon
GAAAGGAAGGCAACGAGGGATGCGATAGGCGCGGGTCCTAGAGCCATCGCGGGCATCCTCGAGTCGAAGGGGGTCGAAGCCGTGATCACGGAGGCTGAAACCATCCTGTCGGAGGACTACCCGCCTAGTTTCGATATCCTTCTACTAAGCGGGATGACCGGTGACATACCAGCGATCCGCAAGCTCGCTTCACACTGGAAGGGCAGTGTCAAGCTGATCGGCGGCCCCGTAACCTCAGACCCCAAGCAGGCTCTCACAAAAACCGGCTGCGATGTCGCAGTAGTCGGCGAGGGTGAGGAAACCCTCACGGAACTTCTCGAAGCGGGGCTTTCAAATGGCGAATTGCCAATATTCGATGCGCTTGAGGAAATCAGAGGGCTAGCCTTCAGGCGAGGCGACGAAGTTGTGACGACGCTTCTACGCCGGGTGATGCCCAGGAGTGTATACGACGGATACAAGCCATCGACATCGACAATCGGTGGATACAAGCTCTTCCGATCCGCGAGGGTATACGTCGAGGTGCTCAGGGGCTGCAGCAACTACCACAGGGCGCTCGTCGGTGGGAGCTGCGAATCCTGCGGAATCTGCAGGAAGGGAAGCTTCACAGATAGATATGACTGCCCCCTAGGCACCCCGCCAGGCTGTGGCTACTGCTCAGTACCGAGTCTATATGGACCACCAAAGAGCCGCTCGGCGAAGGTGATTGAGGAAGAGGTTATCGCCCTACTCAAGCAGGGAGTGAACAGGATGGTACTCAGCGCCCCGTGCTTCCTCGACTACGGACGGGACCTGCTCGTCGAGCCTGAGCCACTTACTGACCCTAGAAGCCCTGAGCCTAACTATAACGAGATCGAGAAGCTACTCTCATCGCTCGCCGAGATACCCCGAATACGTGAGGAAACAGCGGCAGTCATGCTCGAGAACTTAAAGGCGTCGCTCGTCACAGACAAGGCGGCAACGCTCTTAGGCAAATATCTATCTGGTACACCAGTGAGCATAGGTTTCGAGACAGGCTCAGCGTCTCACAGCGAGTTGATGGGGCGACCCTCTACACCAAAGGAAACTCTCAGGGCTGTTGGTCGGCTTCATAAGGCGGGCTTGAAACCCTACGTCTACTTCATCCACGGACTACCCGGCCAGAGTGATGAGACAGTCGAGGAAACGGTTACAGCAATTGACGCAAGCATGAGAGAGGGTGCCAATAGGGTGATCCTCTACAGGTTCCAGTCCCTACCAATGTCCGCCTTCAGCGACTACCCCTCGGCACCCCCAAACATAAGCGATCCCGGGAGCCGCAAGATACACAACGCCGCAGCTAGGGCAAATGCGAAGGCAAAGGAGAACCTGCTCGGTAAGAAGCTGCGAGTCGTCGTCGCTGAGAGATACGACAGGGACCGGCGTATGCTCGTCGCTTACCCCCTAAAGCATGGGCCAGTCGTGCTAATCGAGTCTCCGGAGCCCTGGGAGGGAAGGATTCTTGATGTAGAGGTGAGCGGAGTAGCCTCGGAGAGGATTATCCGAGGGATGCCAGTCGCTATGTTTTAATGGGACCTGATCGAGTGCTTAATGCTGGTTGAACCTCTTGTCCGTCGATGAGCCCAAAAAGGAGCAGAAGGCGCCCGCAGAGGGACCTGTCTACGAGTGTGTCCAATGCGGCAGGCGCGTCAGTTACGAGGATCTGGAGAAGTACATCAGCTTCAGGTGCCCATACTGCGGCTACAGGATCTTCAGGAAGGTCCGCGCCCCGATTGTGAAGAGGGTCAAGGCGAGGTAGACACTTTGAGTAAGAATCTATCCCTCGAAGAGAAGCGGGCGAAGCTCATAATCAAGTACAGAAACCTCGAGTCGGATACTGAGAAACCCATCAGCGAGGAAGACAGGCTCGTTTACAGGCTCCACGACAAGAAAGGCCAAGCAATAGTCATGCACGCGGTCCTCGGGCAGAAGACTATCGGCATCAGCTACGTACGTGAGCTGAAAGAGATGGTGGAGAAGGAGGGTGCCGCGAAAGGTATCCTCGTCGGCGACGGCAAGTACACATACTCTGCGAGGAGTAGCGCAGAAGAGCTCGGAATAGAACTCATCCCACCCACACTCCCAACCTTCGACATCTTCGAACACGCTCTAGTACCCCGCCACGAAATCATAGGGGAGGAAGAACTAGCGGAAGTTACGAAAAAATACCACGCTGAGCCCTTCCAATTCCCCTGGATCAAGGTGAACGACCCGATCGCCATCATTCTCGGCGCGAAACGTGGAGAGGTCGTCAGGATCACACAGAAGAGCGAGACAGCAGGTACAGCAATCTCTTATCGGTACGTCGTCTAATCTTTATTAACCGAGTTCTCATGGCCCAACTCTTCTAGAATAACCATTGCTTCACCTAAAGGCATCCCTAACCTTTCGGATAATTCCTCAGGTTTTACATTGGGCTTCTCGGGAAGGATCACTTCTTTGATGTAATTCTTGTGGCTTCTGTAAAGAGGTAGGCTATGAGTCGCCTCAACAAGAACTCCCCAGAGGGGATTCTTGTCGAGGTTACCGCTCATTATCTATCCCCGCCTCATCTTATCGTACATTTTGTCAAGGCTCCAGCGAAGACTGCTCTGTATCTCGCGTAGTCTGCGCTCGCCGCCGTAGTTACGAATAGTGAGCCCCCTGATGATCTCGCCGTCAGCCATGATGCCGTAGCTGAGGACCTGCTCGAGGGTTATCTCTCCAGTCGCTGCCCTCGCTTCGTCGGTTGTCTTCATGTTGGCGAGGACCCTTTCGAGGAGAAAGGACTGGAACGGCGGAGTGGAGGTCGTGAAATTTAGCCCCTCTCTCGGCGTAAAGACGATGGTGTCATCGGTGAGTTGAACCCTTCCAAGGATAGTTCCATCCTTTGCCTGAATTGAAGAGCCGTCAGTTACAGGCTCAACGGAAACAGAATCCACTGGTTTTGCCATAGGCTCCTCAACTTGCTTCACCTCAGGCATCTTCATCGCCTGGAAGCCAGAGGCAGAGCTCTGCCCAGGTTGACGGAAGCCCTGCGTGACAATTGCCTTATCAAGTTCAGATATTGCCATCTTTAGGTCATCTACCTCGGTCTGGAGCTGCTGCACCCTATCCTCTAGGTCGGCGCGCATCTTCAGTAGTTTACGTATATCTGATTCCGTGCTCATCTGACCTCAACTTGTGGTGGCTTCTGAAATCAAAGTGTTGACGCCGCCGTTAAAAGTAATGCCCCGCGAAGGGAACCCAGTTTTTATTCTCGGGGAGCCCCTTCCCACCGGTGGTTTGATGCTTGGGAGGAGGTTCGTAGAAAGTTTCAACGAGCTTAGCAGGGAGAAGAAGAGCTTCTTATGCGTGGGTCTCGACCCGGCTACGAGGGCTATTAGGGATACGTATATTGTTCCGCAGCCCCTCATCGACAAGTACGGAGTAGCCGATGGACTAGAAAGGTTCTGCGTCGATTTCATTAAGGCAGTGGCGCCGTACACGCCTATTATAAAACCGAACGCGCAGTTCCTCGTCTACGCACTCGGCTTCGACGGCCTGAAGGCTATTGCGGATGCTATCCATAAAGGCAATTGCCTCGCCCTTCTCGACTGCAAGCTCACAGATATCGGCACGACAATGGACGCGGGGTTGCACTGGATAAAGGAGCTAGGCTTCGACGCGATCACCTTCAGCCCATTCCCAGGCTACGAAAACGGCGTCGACTCTGTCTACAGATGGTCGGAGAAGGAGCAGAAGGGAATATTCGCCCTCTGCAGAATGTCCAACCCAGGTACCCACGATTACCAGTCAAGGATTATGGACGGCGTGCCCTTCTACCAGCGCCTCGCAAGGGACGCCACCGAGCAAGGCGCAAACGGCTTCGTCGTAGGCTCCACAGCTAACGAGGAGATGGGTATAGTGAGGGGGATAATCGGCGAGGAGAGGCTCATACTCTCACCTGGGCTAGGTGCACAGGGCGGGGATGCCGCCGCGGCGATCAGGCTAGGCTCAAACAAGGACGGTGAGGGGCTCCTCGTATCGTCGAGCCGCTCCGTCAACTACGCTTATGAGGTAATGAAATGGGACTGGGAGAAATTTGCAGAGGCTTCCATCATACAGGCGAAAAAGAGCAGGGACGAGCTAAACGAGCTGAGGCGTAAGACACGGCTCTAAGCGGATTAGAGATAAGCGGGTAAAGTATTCTCTAGTTTTTCCTACATCATTTGCGCGC
>JBFYNQ010000129.1:0-3258 GCA_041304265.1 Candidatus Bathyarchaeota archaeon
AGCTGGGTCGCTGTGCCTCGCCCTCTCGCGATACTTGTCCTCGCGACCGATGCCTCCGCCGCTAACCTCTATCATGCCAATGCCAAGTGAGGCAAGGGCGTGGCAGACCTGTGCCGAGTCCTCGACTGTGAAGCCGTCCTCGCTGAAATCGTCGCCGTTGATCTTCATCGATACGACGGCGTCGGGGCCGAGGCGGCCGCGTATGTCGAGGTAGACCTCCCTGAGCAGCCTCATCCTGTTTCTGAGCTCACCGCCCCACTCATCTGTCCGCCTGTTGGCGTATTTGCTGAGGAACTCGCTCACGAGGTAGCCGTGGGCGGCGTGTATCTGGACGCCGTCAAAGCCTGCTTTGATGGCGCGCTCTGCGGCTACGCCGAACTTATCGACGATATCCCAAATCTCGCTGGTTGTCATGGCGCGCGACTTCCAGCCCTCGCCATTGAATTCGCTAGGGCCTATCCGCTCGCCAGCGCTTGCCTGGTAGCCGCCGAAGTTGATCTGGGCGATGATGGCTCCGCCGCGCCTATGTACGGCGTTGGTTAGTTCGGTCAGCCTTGGGACGACGGCGTCGTCGTGTATACCCGCCATGCCCTCATGAGCCTTGCCGCGGGGGTCGACGTACATGTGCCCCTTTATGATGAGGCCGACGCCCCCCTCGGCGAGCTGCTCGTAGTAGCGTATCATATCGTCCCTGATTATTCCGTTCTCGTCGCTCCAGGCGGAGGTGGTTGCGCTCCTTACGAAGCGGTTCCTGATCTCCAGCTCGCCTATCCTGTAGGGTTTGAAGAGGTCGACCATGGAGGAGGCTGGTGCCCGGGGGTTTTTGAAGGCATCGGACACGGGCTCAAATGCGGGCGTCCGTTACTCGGCACTCCAGTTGGTCACACGCGTGTCGGGGTAGTAGTTCCCCGCTAAGGCGCTCACACTTGGGGCTGTGGCGCCTGGGGCGTAGTACCATATGTCGTACGTCGGAGGCGCCCGGTCTCCATACTCATCCAATCTGCACCAACCGGTCACCCCATATTGGTTCTCGCAGACGCTGGGTAGGGCTGCCGCGACACGAGTCGCGTCGTCGGAGCCCGTCTCCAGTATCGTCTTGGCGAGCACCCAAGCGGCGTCGTAGAGGTATGCCCTATGTATGGAGAAGTCCTTTCCTGTGGCCGCCTCGTAACGCGCCTTCAAGTCGTTGTACCTCGTGGAGTTAGGCGTCTGGGCGAGCAAGCTGTAGAGTTTTAGGTGGTTTGCCTCGATTGGGGCGTTAGCCGTTATGTTTGCTGAACGAGCAGTACCATCCGCCCCGAACCACGTCAGGTCGTATAGTATCTCGCACTGGCTCACCGCTTTTAGTATCTGGGAGGCCTCGTCGAATGCGAGGAGGAGCACGCCGACCTTACTCGTGTTTCCTCCCATGCGGGCTATCGCATCCTCGCCGAGTGTCCTCGCTGCCATCAGGGAGGGGCAGAAATCGGTCGTCTCAGCGGGGTACCTGACGATCTCGCTGACAGCCCCCCCGTTCGCTGTGAAGGCGGGTTTGAAGAGGTTGATTATACCGTCTCCCCACGAGTCGCCGCGCTGGATGACTACGACCTCCCTGATCCCGTAGTCCCAGAGGACATCGGCGAGAGTCGGTGGTAGGGCGGTGTCGGCTGGGCACATGCGGAAGAAGCTGTCGCGGGCGATTGCGAGGGTGGGGCTTGTCGAGCTAGGACTCATCATGAGCATCTTGTTCGCGTTGGCGTAACTCAGTGTGGCACAGCCCTGAGACGACCAACCAGCACCGATGAAAATGCCCACACCTTCGCTGCGGAGCTGCTGGACATGCTCGAGGTGCTTTTGCGCCTGTCCCTGCGCGTCTAAAATTATGAACTCGAAGCCCACGTCAAGGCCGAGACTCGACGCGTAGGCGTTTATGTCGGGTTGGACAACCTGCTCCATGAAGACCTTCGTTGCGGTATAGGTCGTCGTGTCAGACGCGATGTAGCCGATCTTCACGGTTTTTCCGGCTATTCTCGACACCGATTTCCTCAAAGCGTCGTTCTCAGCAGTTATGTTTGCGTTCGTCTCCATCAGCGTTTGAATCTCGGAGACCATCCTCTCCTGGTCGGGGTTCGTCGACTGTACCGAGTCGGCGTATCCCCTTAGGTAGCCTACATACGTGCCTCCGACTAAGGAGGAGACCACGAGTACGGCTATGACAGCCGTCATCATCGTCTTTGAAAGGGACATTATCTAGCTCAGCACCCCCGTTTCGACCCTCTCTCCGGTTAGTTTTAACCATTTTTGAAAAGAAAACTTTACAACACATTCGTGAAATAAATTTACAACACTTGGTCGTGGTCCAGGCGCCAATCTTTTCAGCCGAGACTCGACAAGGTATATGAGGTAGGTTAGAGTGGTCGACGAGGAGAGGCGCCGCAGGATAATCAAGGCGCTCAACCACGACTTCAGAAAGAGGATACTGGGGAGAGTCACCACGGGGAAGGTGACTTATACCGAGCTTCTGAAGTCGACCGGCGTCGAGTCCGGCTACCTCGCCTACCACCTTAGGATGATGGGTGACTTGATCGAGAAGGGGGAGGACGGTTACACCCTGACGCCCCTTGGTGTGGAGGCGCACTCGATGCTCCACGGCAATGTGGAGAAGCCCAAGCAACCCATCACCCTGCCGAGGCTTGTGGCTGTGGTCCTCCTTGTAGTCATACTAGCTTCAGCGATAGGCTACGTATACTCGTTAAGCGAGAGGGAGTCGGTCGAGGGCAGGAGAACGGCGAATAGGCAGGTGCTCCTCAACCACACGTCAGCAATGATGGAGGTCATAGTGAACGCCTTCGAGTACGTCGACGTCCCCCGCTCCGTTTGGACGAACATACTAATACACTCGACCCTGCTCCAGAAGGATCTCGAGGTTATGCAGGCCGACAGCGACCCCTTGACGCCGACCCAGATGATGCCTGAGATCAACGAACTTGTCGATGAGGCGAAGAACACCCTGAGCGGCTCCGACGCAGAGTACCTAGCCCTGAGCCGCGAGAATCGGCTTCTCCTAAGGGATCTCTACGGGGAACTGTTTGACCTCAAGAAGAGCCTCCGGTAGCGGTGTAGATGGTCTTTTACTTACATTCGCTGTGATTCTCTATCGGTGTGTTCTTGGCAGTCCCGAAGTTGGTTGATGGGGAGCAGCGGGTCTACTTCAAGGCGGGTGGGGAGTGGTGCTACCTCTGGACGCCGAAGGCTTTCAAGGTCGGCGGGAAGACGCCT
>JBFYNQ010000130.1:0-7964 GCA_041304265.1 Candidatus Bathyarchaeota archaeon
TGGATGTTCTGGTGTCGCGTGTGTATGTCAGGTTGGGGAGGGTGAAAGTGACGTCGGCGTTACTTGTCTCGGCATTGAGCCTGTAGGAGGCTGCTGCGCCGACTGTGAGGTCCACCGAGCCGTTGCTCGTGTCAAGTGTGTATGACCCGCTGGTGGTAGAAAGGACCTGAATGTTGATGCGTGCGTTGCTGGTTTCGAGTAAGCAGTTTGAGGCGTCTACCGTGCCAGTGATAGCACCGTTAGAGGTCGATGCGCGGATGGTGTCAGCGCGCACGTTGTCGAGCTGTAGCGCTGCGTTGCTCGTGTGGACGACAACGGAACCTCCGTCTACATCTGTGAGAGTGATGTCGCCGTTGCTGCTCGTGAGGTCGATGTCGAGGGTAGCTGATGCGGGGAGCGTGACTACAACGTTGATCTGGTGAGGGTTGTTGAGGAGGTTGGATGTGTAGAGGAGTGTGAGTTTCTGCTGGGCGGTAGTATCCTCCTTTGTGAGCTCCTTGTTAAGAGCGGCGAGGTTGCTGTCTGCCTCAGACTGGGTGGCACCGCGAGCGATAATTGTCGCCTCGATGCTGTACTCGGGCTTGTCCCATGTGCTGAGCATGATCTGCCCGTTTATCGAGCCGAGGCGGAGGTAGATGGAGTCGCTTGGGCTGGGTCCCGTATAGATCTTTACCTCTGTCGTCGAGTAGGGTAGGAAGGTGTTGCCCGGGTTGAATATTCCTGAGAAGAAGTTGAATCCCTGAGTGAGGAATAGGGCAAAGACGAGTCCCCCGGCGAGTCCGCCGACTATCCTGTGTATCCCGAGGTTTGGGCTTGCATAGCGTATCAAGGCTGAGAGTATGATGGTCGCCCCGATTATCATCAGTATCCACGCGAGGCTATTCACCGCGAGGTTGAACTCCCTGAACACAAGGTACCCGGCCCCAAGTCCGAGGAGGAATCCGCCGAAGCCTATTGCTCCACCGTTGCTCATGTTCTTTACCGCGATGGAGACTCTCAAACAGAGATAAAACCGTATCTTATTACGAGTATTATCTCTATAGAGGGCTCGCGGGCGTGTATTTTCGGTCGTCTAAGAAACGTGTGGAGGTCGGCGGTCTAGATGTACACATCTACGGGTTAGTTACAGGTTCACCGTAAGTGATCAGGGTGATGGTGCTCTTCACGTTGTCGAGCCGCCTTATGCGGTTGAAGACGACCTCCTTCACTTTCTCCATCGTCTCGGCCTCGACCTCGACGATTACGTCGTAAATGCCGTAGAGGCTGTATATGTTCTTGACCTCCTTAGCGCCCTTCATCGCCTTGATGACCTCAGGTTCCTTCCCTAGCTCAGTATTCAAGAGTACGTATGCCTTCAAGGTCTCTCACTAGGCACTTCGCATCTGTACTATTTCAATTTCGCCATAGCGTTCGGGGTTTTAGAACGGTTGTTCGGTTCCCTAGGATTAAGACTGTGACTGCGGGGCTGTTATGTGTGAAGAATATACCGGTGAAGAGTATCGCAAAGCTTGCCCTAGTTTTGGGTGCGCTATGTCTACCCGCTATATCGGTGCTCGCCTGGCGGGTGTTTAGCGGCGTCCTCGTCTAAACGGCTGCGTATAAACTCGACGTCCGAGAGGCTGAGGGAGTAGACACGTTTCTCGAGTAGTTGATTGTTCAATTGGAGCATTATGATCGCTTCCTTAGCCGAATTCTTCGTTTGAGGATACCCCTCTATGGAGATAAAAGCTTCCCGCAGCGCGTTAGTTACTTTCTTGTCCCTCTGCTTAAGGAGGTGCCAGATGACGGCTTCGCCTTTTTCGGTTGCCTTCCTCGGTTTCAGGTTGATTATGGCGGTCTCCGTTTTTGGCTCAGGGTGGTAAGCGGACTGCTCGACCACCTTCACTAAAGAGACGTGGAAAAAGAGGTTAGCTTCGAGGGTTAGCTTACTGTATTGTAGCTCGCCGTGTCTCGCGGTGAGAATATTGGCGAGTGAGATCGGAACTAGAAGGGATGCGGCTCGGAAATGTAGATACTTTAGCCTTAGCATAACTGCCTCGATTATTGTATAGGGTAGGTTTGAGACGAGGACGTCAAACTGTGGGAGGTAGATTGTGAGGGCATCGCCGAGTATGACCTCAACGTTGCTCCCCTCAAGCCTCTCCTTGAGGAGGAGGAGGAACTTGGGGTTCTTCTCAACTGCGTAGACTTTTTTACTCTTCTTCGCCAGCTCGACGGTGATGTTGCCTGCGCCTGGTCCGATCTCCAGTGCGATATCCTCCGCTTTGAGACCAGAAGCGTCGATGAGGGCAGTTATTACCCCAGCGTCGATGAGTTGATGCTCGTCGAGGGTAGCCTCGACGGTTAATCCGTACTTCGCGAGGCAGCTTAGGGTCTCGTCTCTGAGCACCGTGAGCACCGTTTAGAGGAGGTAGCGTGGCTCACCCTTGATGACCTTGACGAGCTCGGCAGCGGCCTCCACGTCTTCGTCGATGCCCTCAATGAGGAGGCGGACGCTCCCCTCGGCTCCGGCGACTCCGCCGGCTGAGATGAGGGTAGCCTGTACACCGCAGAGGACCTCGAGCGCCTCGATCTCGGTGAAGATGAGGCCGGTTATGGGCCAGATGGCTGGTCCCTCGCTGTCGGGGTCCATGGTCAGCATGTGTAACTCATTCATGTCCTCGTAGACGAGCTTTTCGAGCCCGATGGGGATGAGGAGTGTGATCTTCTTGCCGATTATTGTGCCTAGGACGGCACCGACAGTGCCGCCGGATTCACCTGCGATGAGAACCCCTGCCATCTGCCCAACGTAGTCGAGGGCGTTGGCGCCTTTAATGTAGACATCGTTCTTGCCCATTACTTTGACGGCGTTGTAGCGGTCGAGCTCCTTGGCGACCTCACCCTTTCGGAAGACGACGTCGGGGATGGGCTCACCCTGTTTCTCTGCCTGTTTCTCGGGTACCTGTGGGGTTGTGATCCCGCTGCGGTACCTACGTAGGTCGAACTTCTCGCTTTTTAGCTCCTGGAGGATGTAGGCATTGGTTGTACCCGTGGCGACTACGACGTATCCCTCCTGCATTGCACCTTGTACCTCGGGTAGGGCGGCGACTCCCTTTGCGATTAGCCTCTTCGACTCGGCTACTGTGAGAATGACCTGTTTCTTCATGGGTTTCACTTGTGGTATCGGGTGGGTCTCCGCATAAAAAGTGGAGCCTTTATTTTGGGTCGAATGTGCGGTTGATTCTCTGCGGAGCATTTGTAGGGAATATATGCTTCTTTTGTTGAGATTGGTGTTGTTTCCGGGACCCTCCGAGGGAACGGCGTGTTTTTTTGGCGATAGGGATCACCCCATTTTTTAGCGGATCATTTTATGTTAAAATGTACACTTTCGATCTCTAACAGGGTTATTTTTTTCGCTTCTTTCAGCCAACGGATTCCTTTTCCTATTTTTTTTGGGTACTTTCCTCTCTTTTAGCGTCTGCGGCACGGGTTGAGAGTGGGCGAATCTCTATAACGATGAGTCCGCAATATTGGCTCGTCGGAATTTGTTTGAGGACCCTATAGGACTGATCACAAGGAACCTCACCGCATGGGAGCAGGGGCTCGCCGACCCCGCCGCGGCGCAGGACAAGGTTCTGCGCACACTGCTAGAGGGCTACGCAAAGACGGAGTACGGGCGGACATACGGCGCCGGGGGCATCTCATCTATCGCCGAGTACAGGGAGAGGTTCCCCACCGTCAGGTATCGAGATCTAGAGCCGTGGTTTGAAAGGGTGCGCAGCGAGGGGCACCTCGTCTTCCTCGACGAGGAGCCGATGACATGGGTTATGACCCGCGGCTCCACCGGGGAATCAAAGGTAATCCCAGTCACACCGAAGCATTTACAGGATCTCATCAGGTGCGGCTCCAGGGCGGTTCTCAACTTTTCGATGAACAATGGGGGACTAGACCTGCTTGCTGGCGGCGTTTTGAACCTGCAGTTTCCCAGCAACATGCGAGTCCTCACCCAGGGGGGTAAGGAGGTGGTCTACGGCTTCAGTTCGGGGACATACGCGAAGCTCAACCCGATGATGATGGGGCTCGCGTTGGTGCCACGGCAGGAGGAGATAGACGCCCTCAAGACCGACCTCACCTCAGAGGGGTGGGAAAAGCGCTACGATTTCATTTACCAGAAGGCGAAAGAGAAAGAGGTTACCAGCATTATAGGCGTCGCACCTGTCGAGATGGGCTTCGCGAGATACGTAAAAGAGAAGCACGGCGTCGCACCCAAGGACATCTGGAAGCTCAAGGTCATCTACAGCACGAGTGTGGCGAAGATACAGCAGGAATACGCGCCGCGACTGCGCGCATTCTACGGTGACGTCCCTGTGGTGGAGCTATACAGCGCGACCGAGGGCGCCTTCGCCCAGCAAAGGAATGAGCTCCCCTACGTCTCACCCAACTACGATGTTTACCTCTTCGAGGTCGAGACTGCCTCGGACCTGAAGATGCTCCATGAGATGAAAAGGGGGGAATGGGGGCGGATAATAATCTCCACTGCCATGCTGCCCCGGTACCGCATTGGAGACCTTGTCGAGGCGATGGGGAAGAACCACTTCAGGATATTCGGGCGAGACAAGCCCGAGGTGGTCCTAGAACATCTATTATGGAAATTGTTTGTCGGCTGGGTGGTTTAGGGGCGTGGGTGCTTATTCCTGTTCATGTAGGCGTTGAGGATTATCCATAGGCCAGCGAGGACGAGTAGCACAGCCCACCAGTCCCTGAGGCCGACGAATGTCGCCGCTCCTATCAGCGCAACTATGCCTCCACCGATTATGAAGCCGCTTGCTGCACGCCAGTTGTTAAGCTGCATGTACATGGCGAGGCCGCGGAGGATGATGATAGCTCCCAGACCTATGAGAAATATGTTCCACCAATCGTTTGTTGCGATGTAGTTGTACTGGCGGAGCAGGAAGGTCACGCCCAGCCAGAGCAGTATGAGGCCGCCCATGACGCCGCTCCACATGCCGCCGGCGCCTTCGTTCTTCTCTGACTTTTCATTCTTCTCGTTCTTCTCACCCTTCTCGCCTCTCTCATCCTTCTCGTCACGTGCTCGCGCGTAAACCACGCGCTCCCCAGCTTTCATGGTTTCACCGCAGTAGGGGCAGAAGACAGCGTCCTCTTTGACTTCCTTACCACACTTAGGGCAGTACGGCATACGGTTCACTTCATGGTGGAGTTGAAAAATCAGCTTAAAAGGGTATAGTTTTGTCAGCTATCCGGAACCCGAATGACTGTAATCAGGCCTGTGCCGACGAGCATCAGAGTGCTCAGCGCAAACCAGCCTATGTCATAGCTCGCTGTAGCATCTCTGACTATCCCGAGAACAAGCGGTAAGGTAAGTGCCCCGAGACTCGCGAAAGTGTTGTGGAAACCTGAGAGGCTCCCCGCAGTCTCAGCCCCAAATAAGCGCGGGATTATCGTGAAAGCCGGGCTCCTGACGAAGTTGATCAGCCACCCAAGCAGGAAGGAAGCTACAAGTATCCACGTTCCATCCGGCAGCACCGTAAGGGCGTAGACGTTCATGGATAGAAGAACGAAGCTGGCAGCGAGGACCTTCTTCTCCCCGATAAAGTCCGCGAGAATCCCACCGGCGGGATTCGACACCATACCCGCGAAGTTGAAGAGACTCATCGCGGTGCCGACGAGCACCATATCTAATCCGTAATCTTCTTTGAGCAGAAGGGGGAGCCAGGCGAGGAACGTATAGTAGCTACCTAAGCGTATGAACTGGGACAGGGCGAGCACCCAGAAGCTGCCGCGTTTCATCGCTGAGACGACCGCGCCGCCTGAGACCTTGCCACTCCGAGTCCCGTCCTTGAGGCTGAGCCAGACTAGCACTGACGCCACCACTCCTACGGCGCCCTGTACTATTATTGAGAACCTCCACCCGTAGGCGATGGCGAGTAAAGGCGACGACCAGGTGACAATTATTAGCCCGATGCTGCCGCCGATATTCAGAATGCCCAGCGCCGTCCCCCTCTCACGCGCCTCGTACCACCCTGCGATAAGCCTAACCGCCGGGACGAAGACGCCTGCCCCGAGAATCCCCGCCGCGAAGCGTGCCGCAGCCAGCCCGAGGAAGTCGTCTCCGAAGCCGAAGAGAACCGTCGCCGCGGAGACGCCGAGAACGCTTACCGACATAATACGCTTGCTCCCAAAGCGATCTGCGAGGAGCCCCCACGGGATCTGCCCGATAGTGTACCCACTGAAGTACGCCGACATAAGCGCCCCGCTCTCAGTGTAGCTCAGCGCCATCTCATCCTTGATTGAACCTAAAACGTAGCTGTAGGCGGAGTTCATGATGGCGAGGACGGTGAGGGCTAGGAAGCCGCCGAAGAGGACGCCCGAGTGCCTGAGCAAGCTGTTGACTCTCATTTCCGCTCCTCCCTCATCAAGAGTATGGAAGGTATCGCCGGGAGGTTAAGCGCTGCGAGGAGCAGGAAGATAGTCTGGTAGGGTAGGAGTCCAATGGCGACGCCGGCGAGGAGGCTCCCGGCGCTGCCGCCGATGTCCCAGAAGCTTTCCATGTAGCCGATGGCAATAGTGCGCGACTCGGGGGGCACTATGACGGCGAGGAACGCCCACTCAGTCACGGCGCGAGCCCCCCAACAGGCGCCAAAGAAGAGCATCACAGCCGCGATAAGCGGGTAGGCGGTCAGCGACGCGAAGCCAACATAACTGAGAACGATCCCCGAGAAGGTCACCAGGAGCACAGTCTTGCGACCCCACTTATCCGACGCCCAGCCCATCGGCACCTTCACGAACGCGTTAGCGACGCCTTGGATCGAGTATAGTATAGCGACCAGTGACGGGTTGAAGCCTAAACTCTGCACGGCGTAGATGCTGAAGAGGGTGAGGAAGAGGTTGTTTGATGTCGAGTAGAGTGTGCGTATCACGGCGAGGGCAACGACGTTCCTCTGCCCCAGCAGCGCCTTGAGCGACGTAAGGGAGGGCACCTCATGGCTACGCAGGTTCCTACCCGCCCCGAGGCCA
Source organism: Candidatus Bathyarchaeota archaeon (assembly GCA_041304265.1). Classification (GTDB taxonomy): domain Archaea; phylum Thermoproteota; class Bathyarchaeia; order TCS64; family TCS64; genus UBA8941. The sequence goes on from JBFYNQ010000130.1 coordinate 7,015, forward strand.
GTCACCCGGAGCAGTATCACCAACCCCGCTAGAGGGAATAACGAGGCGAAAAGGAACACCCGCGAGTAGCCGAGGGGAGCAACAAGCACCCCACAGAGAGCCGGCCCTATGAACATCCCAGACGAGACGATCGTCATGTGCCTCCCAAGGGCGTCTCCCTGCCTATCCGGCGGCGCCCGCTCGCTGTTCATAGCCGTGATGAGCTGGAAGAAAGTTCCCGTGGCCACGAGCTGCACGATAGGTATGAAGTAGAGCCATGCTGGGCTTGGCGCGAACCCGATTAGAGCGAGCTGCAGAGCCTGAGCCCCGAAGCTCACGGCGAGCATCCTCCTCTCCCCCACACGCGTCGCTAGAATCGTCAGCGGCAGCCTGAGGAAGATTAGTAGGAAGGCCTGCAGCCCCAATATCACGCCTATGAATAGGATTGACGCACCGATGTTTAGGTAGTGAAGAGTCAGTATCGGCTGCGTCATGAAGAGGCCCATCTCCCAGAGGAAGCCCGCGAAGGCGACCGCATAGAAGCTCCCCGGCAGTCCCCCTCTCAGCCGATCCAGAGTCGACAAGACGCAGAGACGGGGGCACATTAGGGGATAAACTTTAGGAGAAAAAATCCAGCATCCGCTGAACAGAGCTAGATATGAAAAAAGGGCTTGGTAGTTTTACAGGACTACCGTCTTCAGCTCGTCTGCCTTAAGGAGTCTCGCCCAGTTGGTCGTGACGTTGCCCTGTACCTCGTTGACCTCGGCCTCCGTCATGTGGCGGAAGCGGCTCTGAGGCTTGAGGTACTCGCTCACGGGCTTCAGCTCCTTCGGCTTATAGTTGAGCTTGAAGCTTGTGCCGTGCTCGATCTCGTAGAGCGGCCAGACGCCCGCCTGGACGCCGGAGCGCGCGAGTTCGATCGTCTTTGCTGGGTCGAATCGCCAACCTACGGGGCACGGGGCTTGGATGAG
>JBFYNQ010000131.1:0-29048 GCA_041304265.1 Candidatus Bathyarchaeota archaeon
GATGCTTCTGCTCATCGCCCTCCCATACATCAAGCCGCTCGGGTTACCAATGCAGATCAGCACATACAGCACCGAGTTTAAAGCGAATATCGACGCACTCGTACCCGGCGACGTCGTCCTCGTCTCCATGGATATAGGCCTCGGCAGCGTCTCGGAGCTAGGCGGGGGTATCATCGCCCTCGCCAAGCAGCTCAGCGCGCAGGGCGTCAAGGTCGTCGCCGTCTCCACGGTTCCGGAGGGACCGCTCGTCTTCGACCAGTACTTCAAGCTCACCCTCGCGGCGGCTGGTTACAGTTACGGCGTCGACTGGGTTAACCTTGGCTATGCTGCTGGAGATGAGACTATGATCGCGAGCATCGCCCAGAACATGCGGGGCGTCTACACGCAGGACCACTCGGGGAATGATGTGTCGAGCCTCCCCCTGCTTAAGTCAGCCGACAACTACAATGCATACAAGCTCGTTGTCACCTTCGACGCGGGCACCGCGACGGGCTTTTACGCCCGCCAATGGCAGGCGAAGTACGATACAGCGATCCTCAGTGTGCCCACAGCCGTCAACTTCAGCTACTTCTACCCCCTCTACCAGGCAGGCTCAGTCAAGGCAATTCTCAACGGGCCGCGCGGCTGCGCTGAGTACGAGCAACTCATTGGAGCGCCCGGTCTCGCCAACCAGGGCATCGACGCCCTAAGTATGGGGCAGCTCGTCGTCATTGGCTTCATAGTGCTCGGCAATATCGCCTTTGTCGGCGACAAGCTCAGGGGGCGCAAGTAATGATACCCGGGTTAGAGGTCTGGGTCGCAGCTGGGCTCACCGTCGCCGTGCTCAGCTACGTCCTCTACAGGGAGAACCCCGTCTATAGGGTCGCGGAGGCGCTCTTTGTCGGCGTATCCCTCGGTAACGTCGTCGTTATGGCGGTCAGGAGCCTCGTGTCAAGTGGAGTCAACCCGCTCCTTGGCGGGGACTTGCTACTCGCCGTACCCGTCGCCCTTGGCCTCCTCCTCTTCACCATCTACTCGAAGAGGCTCGGGAAGCTGAGCCAGTGGCCCGTCGCTGTCATGAGCGGTGTCGGCGTAGGACTAGCGATACGGGGGGCCGCCCACACCTACATCTACGACCAGATCAAGGCATCGATAACGCCGATCGTCGTTGCGGGTAACGCCATCGGAACCCTGAACGCCGTCCTCGTCCTCGCCGGCGTCGTCTCGACACTCGCCTACTTCCTCTTTACTGTCGAGGGGGGAGCCAACGGCGCGAGGGTGAAGACGGCTGGGCGGTACTTCATGATGCTCTTCTTCGGAGCCATGTTCGGCCAGGTGGCGATGACGAGGATAACATACATCACCGGAAGGGCGCAGTTCCTCATCCAATTCCTGACGAGCCTCCTCGCCAGCTGACTATATACCCTATATTTTCTATGTCGCCAACCCCTATAGCCCGAAGCGCCACATCTAGATCAGGTGAATGAAATGGATGCAGCGACGACGGCAGCCACGGCGGCGGAGGCTCACGCGAGCGGCTACAGGCTCAAATTCGACAGGGAGGAGTTCCTTCAACTCGTCGAGATAGCCAAGCCACTTATCATCTACAGGCGGGGTAAGAACCACCTCTTCGCCTACGATGGCTTCGTCATGTACAGCCAGAAGTGCAGCGACGAGGACTTCAAGGCCAAGATAATCCACGCCATCGAGTTCAGCAACTACAGCTGGGAGACCTAGCCCTCATTCTGTCCCATCGAGGCGTGACCATCACCGCCCCGATGCGAGTATCAGCCGTTGGAAAACCTTTATAATATCAGACGTGATGTAGGCTGGTTGCATCAGGCAACCTGAGCCGATGAATGTGGTTGAATCAGCGATGAGCACAAGGACAGTCATAGACGCCGACGGCCTCATATTGGGTAGGATGGCCAGCGTCATAGCAAAGAGGCTTCTAGCCGGCGAAACAATAGAAGTAGTAAACGCACAGAACGTCGTAATAAGCGGCAACAAGCACAAACTTGTCGAGGACTGGAAGGAGTTCCTCATTGTCGGCGGATTCGGCAAGGGTCCGGTCCACCACAGGAGGCCCCACGAGATCGTCCGCAGGACTGTCCGTGGCATGCTCCCCTACAGGATCAAGAAGGGCGAGGAGGCTTACAAGAGGCTCCACGTCCACATCGGCGTCCCCGACGAATTCGAGAAGGCCGAGATGGAGAAGATGCCCGAGTACCACAGCAGCAAGCTCAACCACAGAGGAGTCACAGTCGGCGAGCTCGCGGAGAGCATCGGCTGGAACAAGATGGGAGTAGAGTAAGATGTCCGCAGCACCAGCAGTAGTCCCCAAGAAGAAGTCTACGATCACAACCGGCAAGCGCAAAACCGCTAAGGCACGTGTCGCCGTAACAGAGGGAAAGGGCAGGGTCAGGATCAACAACATCCCCGTCCACCTACACCAGCCCATCATGGCACGTGAGATGGTACTCGAACCATTCCTGATCGCGGGAGACATCGGGACGAAGCTCGACGTCGACATCCAGGTCCAGGGAGGCGGCCCCCTCAGTCAGGCAGAGGCGGCGCGCATGGGACTCGCACAGGGGCTCGTAAAGTACACGAAGAGCAAGAGGCTCAAGAGCACATTCATCGAGCACGACCGCACAATGCTCAGCGGAGACGCGCGCAGGAAGGAGCCGAAGAAGTTCGGTGGACCAAGCGCACGTAGGCGTAAGCAGAAGAGCTACAGGTGACCTGAATGCCCAGCTTCATTTCGCCTATGGTTTTCCGCCCCGAGACTGTTCGTGAGGGTCGCGGCTTCAGTCTAGCCGAGATTCAGGCTGCTGGCCTGAACGCCGGAGAGGCGCAGATCCTCGGCGTCCCAGTGGACGTGCGCAGGAAGTCGCGCCACGAGGAGAATATTGAGATTCTCAAGGACTTTGCCGCACAGGCGAAGGAGAGCGGAGTCAAAATGCCGAAGCCGAAGCAGACCTCGAAGGGTCAGCGCGGTAGGGCGCAGCGCAGCGTCACCAAGGCCGGCCACAAAAGCAGGGGTATCTAAAACCCCTCATCTTCTCGAAAGCATCTACACCCTCTACATTGTAGTGGATTTTTTAAAAAAAATGAGCCTCTTTGGCTCTATTTGTTCTTTACTGCCTTCTCGATCCTGTCGAGGGCCTCGCCGAGGATGGACTCGCTCGTGGCAATAGTCATCCTCATATGCATTTCGCCTTCTGGACCGAACTCGGTGCCTGTACCGAGACCGACCTTCGCCGTCTCCATCATGAGCTTATCGAGCTCTTTGTGGGTCATCTTCACGTTGAACTTGGGGAACATTAGGTAGGTGCCTTGTAGCTCGGGTACGGTGCAGCCCATCTCAGTGAAGCGCTTCGTGGCGATTCCCCTGATCTTGTGAAGGTGGTTCATGATATCCTTGACCCAGTACTCACTGTGCCTGTCGAGTGCTGCCTGGGCTGCAACAAGGCTGAGCGTCGTGGTGCCGCGGAGCACGCCCTTGGCGCGCTTCTTGAGGCTTTCCATCACATTCGGGGTTGCGGTCAAGTAGCCGCACTGGAGGCCGGGGAGGCCCCACGTCTTGCTGATGCCCCAACTTGTCACCGTGAGGTCAGCGACCTCGGGGCTGAGCGTCGCGAGGCTGATGTGCTGCCTGCCGTCGAAGACTATGTCGTCCCAGAGCTCGTCGACCATGATGTTGATCTTGTTGTCGACTGCGACGTCGGCAATGCCCTTTAGCTCTTCCTTTGTCATGACACGGCCACTGGGATTGTGGGGGTTGCAGACGAAGATGAGCTTCGTCTTATTCGTGACAGCCTTCTTGAGGCCTTCTATGTCGAACTTGTAGCCGTCCTCCTCATGGATCTTCCAGTAGCTGGGCTTCATCTGACAGGTCTCAACGGCGGTGAAGAATGGGTAATACATGGGGTCGGTGACTACAATCTCATCACCGGGCTTCGCTCCGCTGTTCTGGATAGAGAGCCACATCGCTGGGATGACGCCTTGCGTGACGTAGATGTCATCCTTCGTGAGCTTGAATCCATTCTTCTTGTTGACCCTCTCCGCCATCGTAGCGCGGGCCTTGTCGTCGGTGTTGTAGAGCAGGTCTTCGTCCTGCACCGCGTTAATTAGCGCCTTCTTGATCATGGGTGCAGTCGGGAAGTCGGGGTCCGCGAGCCACATGCCGATGACATCTGGGGGGTCGCGGTGCCACTTTATGCCGGGCGCCGCAAGCATGCCCTCGATGGTCGATGAGTTGAGTACATCCTCGTTGTACATAATCCGTTCACTCTTAGCGATTGAAGTGTCCAGCGGATGGTAATAATCGTTTTGATAGGTTTTCAACCATCTTTGAGGGACGGAAAACGATAACGATATAAGAGTAATGGCAAAAGCTTACGGGAGAATGGTATGAAGATTCTCCTCTACTTCGACTGGGCGGGCAGCAGGAAGGAGCTTAGGGAGCATGATAAACGGATGCAGAAAGCCGCCAAGGAAGTCGGCGTCGAGTACATGGGTATCCATGGCTCTATGAATCAGAAGTGGAACTACTGCTGGCTCTTCGACGCCCGCAGCTACGACCATTTCATGGAGATGACCGCCAAGGTTCCGAGGCCACCCCAGATGACTCATTACGTTACTGAGCATCTCATTCCCGTAAAGCTCCCAGTCGACGAGCCAAACATGTAGAGGCTCCGTTTTCTCACGGACTACTAGCTGTTACCCTTGCACCTACTTCATCGATCCCCACTACCACCGACTCTGATCCGGGGAACCTTTTCTCGATCAGTGTCGCTGCTTCGAGGGCCCTGCTCCTCTCCATGATGGCGAAGGCGACCTCGCCGAACATCGCCATCGTGAACGTGTAGCCCTCAGCGTCCATCACGTCAAAGACGGCGCGGAGACGCGGTGTGACCAATCCAACGTACTCGGTGAAGGCGCGGCTCAGCCTCATAAATCTCTCCGCCTCCGGGTGCGAGGCGAGTTCGTCGACGGATTTGCCGCCGAGCTTGTTTATCTTTGCCCTTAAGGCGGGGTTGCTCAGCGCCTCCTTCGTCGGTATGGGGCCGTGGTAGGCGTAGACGACACGGAACCTCTTGGCGCCGGGGTAGCTTAGCGCCTCGCCGATGCCGGGGGCACCTGGTTTCGTGAGTACGCCGAATCCACCCCTCTCTGCGGCAAAGACACTGCCGAGGCCCGTCCTGCACTCGATCTCCGCGACGTGAGCGATCTGAGCCGCCTCGACCCTCGTGAGCCCCGCGTCTGCAGCCTCGTTTAGGGCAAGGGCAAGACTGAGAGCTCCACCGCCGCTACTGCCGAAGCCTGCGACTGAGGGCGTCTCGACGACGTGTTCAACTGCGAGTTCCTGCGGCTTGATGCGCCCCTTAAACTTGTTGAGGACGTTCTCGGAGACGAACGCCTCCCTCGTCTGTTGACCATTGATCTTGACTTTCCAGTTAGTCGCTACGGCGGGTTTAACAGTGACCGTAGTGTAGACGCCGAGGTCGAGGCTGATGCCTGAGCCCCGCGCGCCTCTCTGGAGGAAGTCAGCGGCCTGGTCGCATATCTGGAATAAACCGGTGAGGTGTCCGGGGGCGAATGCCGTGGCTCTTCCCATAGCGAATCGCGTCAGGGGTGTTGCCCGGCCGGGATAAGCGTTGCTACTTGAGGGAGTGATAGTCGAAGGGCTTCTTCGGGTCGGCGACAGGCGCCTCGATGGTGAAGAGGTCCGTGTACTTGAGGCCGGAGCCAGTGTTGAAGAGGACGACGCGCTCGTCCCTGTCGACGTGGCCTTGCTCAACCATCTTCCTGAGCGCTGAAATTGTTGCCGCGCCCTCTGGGCACGCGAATATTCCCTCAAGGCGGCTGATAAGGCGGACATCCGCTATCAACTCCTCATCGCTAACCGCTATCGCCTCGCCTCCGCTCTCCCGAATAGCCTTCAGGATGAGGAAGTCGCCTAGTGCCTTGGGGACGCGCAGCCCAGCGGCAACGGTGCTAGCTCCAGTAAAGAACTCGCTCTCCTCCTTTCCCTCTTTGTATGCCTTGACGATTGGGCTGCAGCCCTCCGCCTGTACGCTGATCATGCGTGGGCGCTCGCTGCTTATCCAGCCCATCTCCTCGAGCTCGTCGAAAACCTTCCACATGCCGATGATGCCCGTGCCGCCGCCGGTGGGGTAGATGATGACGTCTGGGAGTTTCCAGTCGAGCTGCTCTGCGACCTCGAGGCCCATCGTCTTCTTACCCTCGACCCTGTAGGGCTCGCCGAGGGTGGCGACGCTGAACCAGCCCATCTCAGGTACGCCATCTTTAACGAGCTTGCCAGCGTCGCTGATGAGCCCCTTTACTAGAATAACCTTTGCACCCACTACGTCGGACTCGACAGCGTTGACCTTGGGGGCGTCTTCAGGCATGAAGACATAGACCTCGAGGCCTGCGCGTGCGCCATATGTGGCCATGGCACCCGCCGCGTTGCCGGCGGAGGGAAGGGCGACGCGCTTCACGCCGAGCTCCTTCGCTTTACTGATCGCCGATGATAGGCCTCGCGCCTTGAAGCTGCCCGTCGGTATTATTCCCTCGTCCTTGACGAGCAGGTTCTTCAGACCGAGCGACTCGCCGAGCTTGGGCGTCGGCGTGAGGGGGGTCCAGCCCTCTCCGAGGGTGACGACATTCTCCTGCTTCCTTACTGGGAGTATCTCCCTGTACCTCCACATCGAGGCAACTCTACCGACGAGAACACGTTTCGAGAGTGTCTCCTTCGCCGCCTCAAGGTCGTACCGAGGAAATAGTGGCTTCCCACACTTACTGCAGACCGTCTGCACGACATCCGCGTCGTGGCGGGAGCCGCACTTTGAGCACTCTAGGTGTGTCATCTTACTCAACGGGGCTCAACTCTACTGTATCAATAGGTCTCTGGGTGGTGTTAAGCGTAGCGCGCCGGCGTTGTGTGTACCATGAATAGTTTCATAAACCTTTTATTCGGAGGTGCGGCTGTTCCCCTACATACCGTTGGAGATTGGTGTCATGGGGTATTGCTTTATCATGGCCGCCGAGTGGAGGGTGGCGTAGATGGGGTATTGCTTTATTCGTCAGCTCTAACCCCGCGAAGGACTCCCAAATAGCGGTTTGGAAACGTTTCTCGACACAGGATCTATCCTCGACAGGGATGGATCCCCGATTCGACACGATGGAGGTTGACGCTCTTGGTTGAGATGCCTGGTACACGCGCCGTCGTCAAGTCGCTGGAGATGGAGGGTGTCAAGCACCTTTTCGGGCTCCCCGGCGGCGTCGTCATCCCGCTCTGCGATGAGATGCTGAAGGCGGACTTCCGCTTCATACTTGCGCGCCACGAACAGGGGGCAGCGCACATGGCCGACGGATACGCCCGCGCAACGGGTGGGGTGGGCGTCTGCCTTGCAACATCTGGGCCCGGTGCGACCAACCTCGTCACAGGCGTGGCGACGGCTAACATCGACTCGAGCGCCGTCGTCGCCCTCACGGGGCAGGTCACACGTGCCACTATAGGCACCGACGCATTTCAGGAGGTCGACATCATAGGATGTAGCGCCTCCGTCACTAAGTATAACATGCAGGTCCGGAAGGCGAGCGAGATACCACGCGCCGTAAAGGCAGCTTTTCGCATCGCCTCAACGGGGCGCAGGGGCGCAGTGCTCCTCGACCTACCAAAGGACGTCACCACGGACGTCGAGGACATAGTCTTCCCTGAGAATGTTAAGCTTAGGGGTTATCGCCCTAATCACCAGCCTGACCCGCGCGAGGTTGAGTGGGCGTCGACGCTCCTCGCCAAGGCGCAGAGACCAGTTGTCGTTGCGGGTGGAGGCGTGATCAACGCAGGAGCGACGCGTGAACTCGTCGCACTGAGCGAGTACCTCATGGCGCCCACAGCAACCACCCTCATGGGCAAGGGCGCCTTCCCCGCCGACCACCCGCTAAGCCTCGGGCTCTGCGGGATGCACGGCACGCAGGCGGCGAACAATCTCGTCCCGGAGGCTGACGTGCTCCTTATCGTTGGAGCACGCCTAAGCGACAGGACGACGGGCGCCGTCAAGGGTTTCGCGCCTAATGCGAAGGTCATACACCTCGACATCGACAAGAGCGAGATAGACAAGAACGTGGAGACTGTGACGCGCGTCGTCGGCGACGCTGCCCTCGGGCTCCGTGGACTCCTCTACAACGTGAGCAAACTGCGCGCCGCAGGCGACGCGGGTGCCCAGTGGAGCAAGAAGGTCGCAGAGTTCAGGTGTCAAGTCCAGCCCAACGGCAACGGGCACAAAGATGGGTTCCTGCGGGCTCCAGATGTCGTTAAGACCATCCGCAAGACGCTGCCCCGCGAGTCAGTTGTCACGACGGAGGTCGGGCAGTGCCAGATGTGGGCAGCCCTACACTACGACGCCTACGACCCGCGTACATTTTTTACAAGTGGTGGTTTGGGCACTATGGGCTGGGGTTTCCCCGCCGCGATAGGCGTCAAGGCTGCTCGCCCAGACGTCCCAGTCCTGGACATCGCGGGCGACGGCAGCTTCGGCATGACGGAGAACAACATGGCAACGAGCATCGAGGAGGGGCTCCCCGTTATCGTTGTCGTACTAAACAATCAGATGCTCGGCATGGTCGCCCAGTGGCAGCGCCTCTTCTTTGACCACCGATATTCCGCGGTCAAGCTCAAGGGCAACCCTGACATGGTCAAGCTCGCCGAGGCTTATGGTGCCGAGGGAGTCAGGGTCGACACATTGGAGAAACTCGAGGCCGCGATTAGGCGCGCAGCGAAGAGCGACGTCTCCACAGTCATTGACGTTCCGATCGATCCGGAGGAGAACGTCTACCCGATAGTGCCGCCCGGCGCGGGGCTGAAAGACGCGCTTCTGGAGGCATAATAGATGAGTGAAAGACACGTAGTAGCGTTCCTCGTCGAGAACAGGCCTGGAGTGCTCTTCAACATAAGCAACCTGTTCCGACGCAAGAACTTCAACATACACAGCATCACCGCGGGCACCGTACTAGACGACGACACGGTGAGAATCACCATCGTCGTCCAGGCGGACGCCCACGGCGTCAACCAGGTTGTCGAGCAACTCGACAAGATGGTCGACGTCGTCGAGGTCAAGCGTCTCGACCCGCTCCGCACGGTAAACAGGGAGCTGATGTTGGTCAAGCTCACAACCACCGACCCGATGGCGAGGGAGGAGGCCCTAAAGCTGGTGAACGACTACCATGGGCTGATCCTGAACATCGAGCCGGACAACCTTATAGCCGAGGTCACTGGTGAGTCAGAGGATGTAGACGCATTCCTCGAGGCTGTCAAGCCCATAGGGGTGGAGGAGGTCTCGAGGACGGGCGTGACGGCCGTCGAGAAGGGGCGGCTCAAGCTGGAGAAGTGAAAGCTATGGTGAAGGTTTACCACGAGAAGGATATTGACGACAAAGTTCTGAAGGGGAAGACCGTCGCCGTCATCGGCTACGGCAGCCAGGGCAGGGCGCAGGCTCTAAATATGAAGGACAGCGGAGTCGATGTAGTAGTCGGTCTCCGCCCCGGCGGTAAGAGCTGGAAGAAGGCTGAGGCGGACGGCGTCAAGGTGACGACGGTTCTCGAGGCGGCTGAGAAGGGGGACATAGTGCTGATGCTCGTCCCCGATATGGCGCAGCCGACGGTTTGGAAGGAGGAGGTCGCTCTCGCGATGAGGAAGGGGAAGACCCTCCAGTTCGCGCACGGCTTCAACATCCTCTACGGTGCCATCAAGCCGCCAAAGGACGTGGACGTCATTATGGTCGCCCCGAAGAGCCCCGGCGCTGAGCTCCGCCGCACATATGAGGCGGGCTTCGGTGTGCCGGCGCTCGTCAGCGTCCAGCAGGATGCCTCGGGTAAGGCGCTCCAGACTGCACTGGCGATCGCCAAGGCGCTCGGCAGCGGAAAGGCGGGCGTCCTAGAGACCTCGTTCAAGGACGAGACCGAGGAGGACCTATTCGGCGAGCAGGCGGTCCTCTGCGGAGGCGCGGATCAGCTGATCAGGCGGGGCTTCAAGGTGCTCGTAGACGCTGGGTATCCCCCAGAACTCGCCTACTTCGAGGTATGCAACGAGCTCAAGCTCATCGTGGACCTGATCTACACATCGGGCATCGGGGGCATGTACCGCGCCGTCTCCGACACGGCGAAGTGGGGCGGGCTCACGATAGGTCCGAAGATCGTCGACGACCGGGTCGAGGACAGCATGAGGGAGGTGCTCAAGGATGTTCAGAGCGGCAAGTTCGCAAGGGACTGGATGCAGGAGTACAAGGACGGCTCCAAGCACTTCAAGGCGCTCATGGAGGAGGTCGACGGGCTCGAGATAGAGAAGGTCGGCCGCCAGATCAGGAAGATGAGTGGGCTCGAGAAGTAGCCCCTTGTCTGTGCTTGTTTAATTGTGGCTGGGTGTTTTTTCTATCGCATCGTATCGGTTATTCAGTTGAATTCACTTCGTCGTATATTGACCGGAGGAGGGAGACTATCCCTATTAGTTATATTCCGTTAGGCTGGTCTGTGTATCCATGCCGGAGAGGGGTCTCCACGCCGAGTTGAAGGAGTGGCTCAGGGAGCCGGGGGACCTCATGGAGGGCACGGTCTGGGGATATCGCTCCGATATTATTCGTGGCGACCTTCTCATCGAGATACAGACAGGGAACTTCCCCCAGATCCGGGCTAAACTGGAACGGCTTCTCAAAGGCTACAGGGTAAGGCTCGTCCACCCCGTACCTGAGAGGAAGTGGGTAATCAGGGACGTCGACGGGAAGAGGCAGCGCCGCGTCTCCCCCCGCATGGGCAGACTCGAGGAGGTTTTCAACGAACTCGTCTACTGTCCGACTCTTCCACTTGAGCCCAACTTCTCGCTTGAAGTCATTCTCGTCCACGCCGAGGAGAGGCAGGCGGTGAGGTGGAGAGGGAATAAGAGGACGCGCTATACAGTGACGGAGAGGCACCTAGTCGAGGTAGTCTGCAGAGAGGTCTTCGAGAAACCAACTGACTACTTGCGCCTTCTCCCCGAGATGAATGGCGCCTTCACAGCACGCCAGCTCAGCAAGGCGTCGAAGCTTAGGATAGCCCTCGCTCGCCGGATGGTTTACTGCCTGGCGAAGATGGGGCTGATTGAGGAAGTTGGGTACGTAGCCCGCGCAAAGCTGTATAAAGTGAAGGCTTAGCGAGGGATGTCTAGGTGGTCGATTGGCTCCTCATATGGACCGAGGCTGCTCTTCTGCTTAACGAGCACCGTTTTGTTGAGCGTTTTAGGGTGCTTGCCGTCGAGCTCGTCGCGTACCCAGTCGGCGATGTATGGGAATATCTCAATGCCCCCGATGCCCTGACGCAGGCTGATCCTATGGAACTCGTTTTCTAGGACCCAGAGCTCCTTGGGGCACCTGAGCTCCCTGAAAAAGTCCTCGGCCGCCTCTAGGTGGCAGAGTGGGTCGTACTCTCCCATGGTGAGGAGTGTGGGGCAGGTTATCCTCTCGGCGAAGCCAGCGGTGTCCATCCTCTCCGCCATGGCGTCGAACTCGGCCTCGTCTGTGTGGCCCGCCATGTACATGAACATCTGCTTGAATCGAGGTGAGGCCTCGCCGAAGATGGCCTTCTTGGGGCCGACTACGGCGTAGGTCGTGGCGAGGGCGCGGACACGCTTATCGTTAGCTGCCGCTCGTACGCCCCAGTGGCAGCCGAAGCTGATGCCCGAGATAACTATCTGCGTCGGGTCGACCTCGGGGCGTGCGACAAGCCAGTCTATCGCCGTCATGGCTGCTCGCTCGGAGTTATCGGCTGTGACCCTGATCTTGCGACTGTTGCTTATCCCCTGGCCCGGGCCGTCGATGCGGAGGACAGGCAGGCCACGGCGGCGGACGGGGTTGGCGAGGGGGTTGGGGAACGCCTCCTTGGTCATGTCCATGCCGGGGAGGAAGAGAACGGCAGGTGCCTTGCGCCTGTCTTTGAGGACGTGGAACCTGCCCTGTATCTGGGCGCCCTCCCATGGTATCTCCACCTTCTCGACAGGGTAGTCTGCGTAGGCGGCGACCTTGTCGGCGCACTCGATGTGCTTGCCGTGAAGGAATATCTTCTCCTTGTTGTCGTCCTCAAAGATGCTGTGCTGTGCATCGTGGTAGACCGTCTGGGCGCGACGGTAGAGTTGGCGCGCCGTGTCAGTGTGCCCCGCCGCCTCCGCGGCCTTCGCTATCCCCTCGATGTGCTTCGCCTCCTTATAGAGGACACGGGGTATCATCCTGTACGACTTGACCACGGGGGGCACGTCCCTCTCATCGTTGGCAAGGTTCTGCACTCTCCCCGTCGTCTTTACAATCCAGTCCAGCATCCACTGCTGGTCGTCTCTCTTGAGCTTGGGCCTTGTCAACTTCAGCACCTAGTAAGCTGAATATGCCCGGTATCGGGTATAAGACTTCACACTAGGCGAACGGCTAGTACCATTCGCGGCATGCAGACCCCATATTGGTGCATATATGTCGTAAAGAATAATAGCGTCCCGTATCGGGGAGAAAATGAATATGGTCAACCGTTACTCAGCGGCGATAGTTCAGTATATGCGCGTCAACCCCGACGAGGTCCCCGACATCGACGAGCGCAGGAAGATCAACCTCGCTAGGGTCCTCGCTAGCTTCCAGAGCCTGGAGACGTGGGGGGAGACGATCCCGGTGAAACTAACAGTCTTCCCCGAGAACATACTCCGCCACGAGTACGACGAGTCGGATCCCAAGCAGGACCAGAAGATGAGGGTCGCCTCGGCGGTTGAGTTACCTGGGCCAGAGACCGATGACATCTCTAGCATGGCGAAGAAATGGAAAACCTACGTCTCCGCCTCCCTCCACGAGCGAGACCCCGAGTTCCCCGACTACTACTTCAACACCGCTTTCATCATGAACCCCAAGGGAAAGATCATCCTCAAGTACCGGAAGATCAACCCGTGGATTCCCCTGGAGCTGACAACGAGCCCACACGACGTGTTCGACGGCTACAAGGCACCCCTCTTCCCCGTGACGAAGACGGAGCTGGGCAACCTCGCCTGCATGGTCTGTTATGACCAGTTCTTCCCAGAGGTTGCCCGCCAGCTAGCGTTCAACGGCGCTGAGGTCATAATAAAGCCCACAGTTTTCCCGCCGTATCCCCAGGAGCTCAACTACGACCCCTACGACTGGTACACCGTCGTGAACAAGATGCGCAGCATAGAGAACATTGTCTACGGGGTGAACGCGAACGAGGCGAAGTATGGGAACAGCATGATAGTCGACTTCATGGGTAGATCAATAGCCGTCGCCGCGAGGGGGCGCCAGATGACCATAGGCGCCGTCATCGATGTAGGCGAGCTCCGTGAATACAGGAAGACGACGAAGCTCCACAACACTCTCCAGCAGAGCCGCAACGAGTGCTACACCTACCTCCAGAAGCCGATGTGGCCTAAGAATAAGCCACTGCTGAGGAAGGTGGACTACCCCGCATGGGCGCCGAAGCCCGGATTCTACGAGTAGGCGTAGGCTAGATAAGGCGTGGAGCCGTTTCTCCACCTATGACAGGTATCCTCGCACACGTTGAATGGGGCGCATCCGCTATGAGCCTCCTCGCCGACGTGGAGCGTCTCGCACCGGGTAAACCGGCTATGATTCACATACGCCATACAGAGCGCCCCAGCGTCACAGGTCCGAATAGCAACACCCTTCTCTCGACGCCTCGGGGGCACGAGGCTGCCATCGAGTTCGGTGAGTCACTGCCACGTGAGAAGCACTATCGACTCTACCACACCGCAGTGGGCCGCTCGAAGGAGAGCGCCAGCTCGATCCTCGAAGGTATCACGCGCCGTGGCGGGGAGGCCGAGATCGCTGGAGAGTTCCCCTTCCGCACCTCCTTCGACCCCCAGGCATTGGACGAATACATCGATCATGTCATAAGGAAGTGTGGGGACGAGGACGCCGCCGTGGCTGAGATGATGAACAGGTGGCTCGCGGGGCTCGCGCCTCCTCACGTGTTCCGCCCGAGCAGCGAGTTCGCGAGGCTCGTCGCAGACTATGTTATCGCCCGACTTGACGCCGCGACGCCGGACAACGTCGACGTCTACGTCACCCACGACACGTGGGTGGGCTCCTGCCTCTTCCACTGGTTCGGCATACCAATGCCCCTCGACGGCGTCCGCTTCCTCGATGGCTACCTTTTCCAGCCTCTGGAGAATGATATGGCGGTTTGGTTTAGGGGGAAGGCGCTGAGAGTCGAGTACCCACACTGGTGGGGCTAAAGGTTCTTCTCAAGCGTCTCGACATCGGACGGCGGGTAGCCCGAGTAGTACTTGCTGAAGTAGACGTAGGCGTCCCGCCCCTCGAAAAGGTGTCTCTTAACCTTCACAGCCCACGCGGCGGTCTCTGTATTCCTGTCAAGCTGAACCTCGCCCCTCTCAGCGACAACCGCCTTCCTATCCCCCTCAAAACGTAGGTAGGCTAAGTCCGCCGTATCCACCTCCGGCGCACCCGCCTTGTTCGTTGAGGCGAGGACGACGCCGTGGTCGCGTAGCATACGATACGTCTCCTCTGTAAACCAGCCCTTGTTCCTGAACTCAGCGACGATGATGCGCTTCCTAGGAAGGGCTTCTAGAAGATCGTCGAGGGCCTTGTATACGGGCTTGAGAAATGGGGGGAACTGGAGAAGCAGGGGCCCCAATTTACTGCCTATCACCTCGATGCGGCGGAGGAAGACCCCGAGTCTCTCCGCGTCGTATGCTAGGCCGGGGACGTGGGTGACGGTCTGGGGGAACTTAGCGGCGAACTTGAAGCCCTCGGGCACAGAGTCCCTCCACGCCTCCACGGTGGAGACGCTTGGTATCCTATAGAAGGTGGCGTCTATCTCGACCGAGTTCATCATCTTCGCGTACTCGGCGAGGTACTCCGTCGGCTTCGTGCCCTCCGGGTAGAGCTTGCCGACCCAGAACCTGTAGCTCCACCCCATCGTGCCGAGGTAGGCTACTCCCGGCGCTTGAAGAGTAGCCAGTTCTTTTCACCCGCTTTCGTGAAGTGGACGAGCTCGTAGCCACCGTTGAGCCTCTCCCCGTGGATGATTATCGACACCTTCTCGCTGGTCCACTCGACGATGTCGTAGGTGCCCCTGTCCCATATCTTAACGGTGCCCGCCCCATACTCCCCTGCAGGGATCGTGCCCTCGAAGCCACCATAGTCGAGGGGGTGGTCCTCCACCATTACGGCGAGGCGTCTCTCCCCCGACTTCTCCGGTGGCCCCTTCGGCACCGCCCAGCTCTTCAGTACCCCGTCCCGCTCAAGCCTGAAGTCCCAGTGGAGGTGGCTCGCGTGGTGCTCTTGAACCAGGTACATGTTCCCTTTGGGCTTCGCCCCTTCGCCGACTGGCTCCGGGCTTTTCGAGAAGTTCCTCTTCGCGTTGTACTCTCCCAGCGTCACGGGTCTCACCTGTGCTATCGTGCAGTCACGGGGGGTTTTATTCGTTCTCAGTCTGATGAAGCGGGGGGCTCGGAGCCGGTTGTTGTCGGTGAGGTTCTGATACCCTATCTCGGCGACTACCCCGGGTTTGAGCCAAGTCGAGTCGGCGGGGATGTCAGCAGCCTTCACCAACTGCTCGGGAGTCTCGTACGGGCGGAAGACGGCGAGCAGCTCACGTAGCGTCTTATCTGCGAATCCTGTACCCGCCCTACCCACGAAATTCAACTGGTCGCCGTCGTAGAGTCCGAGGAGCAATGCCCCGAACGTCTCTGTCCTATTCCCTGTTCCCCTAGTGTAGCCCACGACTACACAGTCCGTCGTTTTCACTCTCTTCACTTTTAGCCACTCCCGGCTTCTCTCTCCGGGGCGGTAGAGGCTGCCTAGTTTCTTGGCGACGACGCCCTCGAGCCCCTTCGCGGCAACGGCCTCGAAGTATGCCTCTCCCTTCTCCTCAACGTAGCTGGAGACGACGACGTGCTCCCCGTCTCGCAGAGACTCTCTCAGGATTGCCTTCCTTTTGCTCAGTGGCTGATCGATGATTGGTTTTCCATCTTTCTCTAGTATGTCGAATACGATGTATGTGCCCGGCGACTCGCGTGTTCCTAGCTCGATGTCGCCCAGCCTCTGAACTTGTACCCTCTTGGCGACGGCCTGGAAGTCGGGGCGCCCCCCCTTCATGACTATTATCTCGCCGTCTACGACGACGTTCGAAGCAAGATGCGTGAGCTCCAACAGCTCCGGGAACTTCCTTGTGATGTCATTGTCATTCCTGCTCAGTATCCTAAGCGACTCGCCGACGTGGGCTATGGCGCGTATGCCGTCCCACTTGACCTCGAAGAGCCACCCCACCCCCCCGAAGGGGGCGTCCGCGGGCTCCGCGAGCATCGGAGCGTACTTCATCACTTGCTCAACTGCTGAAGGGTTTGCTCGAGGGCGGTCATGAGTTCCTTGACCTCCTCTCTCTTCTCGGGTTTCTCCACGTGTATGGTCTCGCCTTTGAGCTTCTTCTTGATGAGCTTCTCCACATTCTCGCGGTATGTGTCTTTGTACTCCGAGATGTCGAATTCACCGGTGAGGTTATCGAGTATCTTGTAGGCTAGCTCAAGCTCCTTCATGCTCGGCTGCTTTAACTCCTTGAGGTCCTTGAGAGCCATAGGCGTTATGACTTCGTCGGGGTAGCGGAGAGTAGTGAGAACCAATGCGCCCCTGTAGGCGTGTATAAGGACCGGATACTCCTTCGTCCGCATCGTGTACCTTCCGACCCCTGCCATCCCCTTCTTCTCCAGTGCTGAGAAGAGGAGCCCATAGGCGTCCGCGCTCTTGTCTGGGCCGAGGATGTAGCTGCTCTGGAAGTAGAGGGGATCGACGCCGAGGTACTGGACGAACTTATCGATCTTGATGCGGCGATCTGACTCGGGACGTATCGCGTCGAGCTCCTCCTTCGTGAAGGTTACGAACTCCCCCTTCTCCACCTCGTAGCCGCGGGATACGTTCGCCCACTCGACAACCTCATTGTCATAGGTGCACACTCTCTGGTACCTCAACGGGCACCCGTCCTTCTTGCGGAGGAAGTGGAAGCTGTAGCTCTTGTCACGGATCATCGTGTAGAGTTTTACGGGTACGTTGACGAGCCCGATGCTCACTGTGCCACTCCAGAAGCTCCGCCCCGGCGGAGACTGCTCCTCGTCACTCATGATTAACCCCTAACTTGAGACGTGGAACCGGTGGGTTTAACCCTTTCAGGAAATCCCTGCTGAACTACGTGTCGTAGGTAGAACGGGTTATCCGTCGCCGTTCATCGGGCATCTAGGGCGAGAAGAGTGCGGAGACCGACTAGGGAGCAGCTGAGGAAGGCCGGTGTGCTCTGCGTCAAGCTGGCCACGGGCGACTATCTTGGCGCTGTTCAGGACTTCAGCCACAACATAGCATTCATCAGCAGGATAACGCGTATGCCGTGGACACGCGGGCCCTATGACTTCTTAGATTCCCAGAAACCCTTCCATGGGTCATTCCTCTCGGGGACGCTCTTTATTGTGAACCTGCTTGGGTCTAGGGTGTCTAGCTCTTCCCATTCTATAGGCATTGAGACCGTTGCAGCGGGGGTCGCCCTGAGGCTATAGGAACACGCCATCGTCCTCCCTCGCCCGTTCTGAGGGTAGTCTATGTAGATCGTTCCCGGCTTCTTCCGCCCCTTCTCGGAGGAGACTATCCCCGTTTCCTTTGCGAGCTCTACGCCGACTGAGTGGGCGTAGGCACGCGTCTCCTCATAGGATTCACTGCGGTCGAGGCGGGCGACAATGTGCAGGCCCCTCTTCCCCGAGGTCTTCACCCACGCCCTAAGCTTCCTCTTCGCGAGCTTCTCCCTGATGAGCCGCGCTACCTTCGCCGCCTCCGCCAACCCCGCGGGGGCCTGAGGGTCTAGGTCGAACAAAACCATGTCGGGGTGATCCGGCTTATCGATACGGGCGAGAGGGATGTGCAGCTCAAGGGCGGCGAGGTTGGCGATCCATATCAGAGTATCGAGGTCGTCGCAGACTATGTAGTCGAGCTCCCTGCCCGCTGCCTCGGAGTAGGTGTGGTGGAGCTTCACCCAGTCCGGCGTCCCCATCGGGGCGTCCTTGCCGTAGAAGCCCTCCGCCTCGACGCCGTCGGGGTAGCGCGTCACCACGAGCGCCCGTCCCCTGAGGAAGGGCAATATTCTTGGGGCTACGGTAATGTAGTACTTCACGACGTCGAGTTTCCTCACACCTGCAGCGGGGTAGAGGATCTTTTCGAGGTTTGTGAACTGTACCTTGGTGAGTCTCTCCATCTGTAGGTTATCGGGACGGCGTTTGATATGAATCTAGGCTATGGTGATCTCTGGCACGAGAGCGACCTTGGCCTTGATTGACTGCCAGATGAGGCTGTACTTCTCTGCTAGCTCCAAGGCACGCCTGACCTTCTCTTCAGCGCAGCCCCGCACTACAATCTTCGGCCTTAACGTTACCACGTCGAATGTCGAGGTCCTATCGAAGAACTCCTCGACGTGTCCCTCCGCCTCACAAGTGTAACTAACGAGGTCTATCTTGAGGCGCTCGACGCTCCAGATGAACATAAGGGCGTAGCATGTATTTAGGGCGGCGACGAAAGCGTCTTCAGGCGTGAGCACGACTGCAACGCCCTTGATATCGGCGGGCGCCGAGAAGGTGAGGACGGGACCGTTACTAAGCGATACTTCTCCGCTGTGTCCACCCGTCCACTTGGCTGTGGTTTTGTACGTCGCCATTTACTTGGCCTCCTGTAGCTCGCTGACCTTCGCCATGAGCAGTTTGGCTATCCTGCCCGCCGCATACATACCCTCGGCGTCGAGCCTCCTCCTGCCCTTAGGCGGCTCGACCCCCCACTCTTTGAAGAGCGCCTCGATGTCGACGCCCGCAACAGGCTCCTTGCTGTACTTAGCGATGGCTTTGTACGCGCAGTGCTTGCTGCAGCCGTCCACCGCTATCGTCGGGTGCTCCTGCTCCTCTCCAGCGAGGAAGAGGGGCAGGCAGATTGTGACTGTCTGATCCGATCCTTCGAGGACTAGGCGCGTCGCGACCCTGCTTATCGTTCCGAGTCCGCAGCATTCGCCGCTGCAGGAGACGACGCCGATCTTCGGCTTTATTTTCATGGCGGTGCCTCACAGAGCTCGTCTACCTTCGCCGCGATCTTCTCGGCGAGTATCTTGGAGAGCTTCTCGCCGTCCTCATCAAGTGTGGTAACGGTGCGTGGGTGTAGTCCCCGGTTCTCCCTAAGGAGGTCCATGACGCGGAAGTGTGCTGCAACATTGGCACCGCTCCCAGTGACGTTATTGCCAGAGCACTCCAGCGTGCAGCCGTCCACGGCTATGCAGGTGCTCTCAGCGACTCTGCGCCTCGCCTCCTCGTCACCCATGACGAGCAACGAGAGGCAGAGTGTATCCGCCTTCTCCGGGCGCAGCTCATCGCAAACCCGGAAGACGGCGTCACGGCTTATCGAGCCGAAAGACTTCCCTATGCCGCTGCATGGTATGACGAGTATCGGCTTCTTCATGGCTAAATCCCCTTTATCTTCCTGAGTTCCTCGGCGACCTTTGCCTTCATCGCCTCGAAGTACTCCTCCGCGTTTTGGAGTCCTTCGGGCTTTGTCGTTGGCTCTATGATGGCGACCCAGCCCTCCCCGTATGGGTCACTATTGATGACCTCAGGCTTCGAGTCGAGTGCTGGGTTGACCTCCTTGACCACGCCTTCTACGGGTGAGAGTATGTCCCGCACCATCTTGACTGTCTCGTAGCTGCCGAGGAGGTCGCGTGCGTTGACCTTGGTACCCGGCTTGACTATGTCGGCGAAGACTATGTCGCCTCCACGCCTCTGGGCGAAGTCTGTGACTCCCACCCTGATCACGTCTCCCTCGGCGGACACCCAGACCTCGTTCCCGCTGTAGAGTAGTACTTTCTTGGCTCTGAAGACGAACTTGTCCGCCTTCATCTCAAGGTAGCTCATGTCTTCACCTTCCGCGGGAAGTAGCCGCAGGTATGCAGGCCGAAGCGCACGAGACTGAGCATGAGTGGGACCTCGAAGAGGGGCCCGATGACTGTGGCGAGGGCTGCCCCGCTTCCAATGCCGTAGAGGGTCGTCGCGACCGCAATGGCGACCTCGAAGTGGCTGCTAGAACCGATTATCGTGCAGTCGATAGCTGTGGGGTAGTCCCATCGCATGTACCAGGCGAGGGTGTAGGTCCACCCTATCATGACTGCGTAGTGGATGAGATTGGGGACGGCGATAAATAGGACGAGGAGGGGGTCGCTGAGTATGATGTTGCCCTGCAGGCTGAAAAGCACCACCAGTGTCACAAGGAGGGCGACGAAGCTGACCTTGCCCGCCTTGGCGCGGAATACATCGTCGAACCACTCCTTCCCCTTGGTGGGGATGAGCACCCGTCGCGTGAGGGCTCCCGCAGCGACGGGGACGAGTATAAAGAAGACGACACTCATAACGATCAGATCCCAAGGGACGGGTATGCCGCTTACGCCGAGGTAGAAGGCTGCCATCGGGGCGTAGAGGAGTATCATAAGCACCGCGTTGACCGCCGTGTTGACGAGTCCCTGCGCCATGTCCCCCTTAGCGAGGAGCATCCACCACATAACCATCGCAGTGCAGGGGGAGAGTCCCAGCAGGATGACGCCAGCGATGTAGTCGGGGTGCCCTACGAGAAAGATGTTGGCGAGCAGCGTCATTAGCGCAGGCGCGATGATCCAATTGGCGAAGACCGTGAATATGATCGGCTTCGGATTCTTCGCCGCCTTCTTCACATCCATGAAGTCGATGCCGAGGATCGTTGGGTACATCATAAAGAATAGGCAGATGCCGATGGGGATGCTTATTTGGGCGAACTTCAGCGAATCAAGGTACTGACCGAAGCCTGGGGCGAACCTGCCTAGGAGTAACCCAATTGCGATGCATAACCCGATCCAGATTGTGAGGTACTTTTCGAGGATGCCGAGCTTCTTCTCAGACATGCGAGTTCACGTTTCATTTAGGCTACAACGCACCATCATATTAAGTTATGTGGATATGTGGATGGGTGTATGGTTAAAAGGCGCGGCTCCTCAACCAGACCCATGGTAAACGTCCTCTTCATCTGTGTACACAACGCAGGCAGAAGCCAGATGTCCGAGGCCTTTTTCAACAAACTCGTAGACGGTAGGCACCTCGGCACCAGCGCGGGGAGCCAGCCGTCGGAAAGCGTCAATCCCGTCGTCGTCGAGGCGATGAGGGAGGTCGGTATAGACGTGAGCGGAAAGAAGCCGAAGAAGCTTAACGCCGACATGGCCTTGGCCGCTGACCTCGCCATAACGATGGGCTGCGGCGATGAGTGCCCAGTCGTCACCGGCGAGGTAAGAGAGTGGCAGATCGATGACCCATACGGCCAAACCATCGAGAAGGTCAGGGAGATAAGGGACACAATTAGGGTGAAGATCGAGGCGCTGGTCAAGGAGCTCGACGAGAAGCCCATCTACGCCTCAAACTGACCTGATAGGGTTCGCCAGGCTGATTATCGTCCAGCTGTTCGTTATCCCCGGCACAGTGTTCAGCCTCTGCAGCGACGTCATGAGCCCAGCTGGGTCAATAGCCTGAACCCTGATCAGCATGTCCCATTCGCCGTCCGTGTAATGAGCCTCCAAGACCTCTGGAAGCTTCCTCAGCTCCTCGTCGACGTCCCTCTGATATCAGATGTGGAAGTCGAGGGTCAGACCGATGAAGGCGGTCATGCCCAGCCCCCGCCCAAACACAGAACCTCGCCGAGTTAATCTATGCAGAGCCTGAACTTGAGATCATAGCGCCGGTCGTATCGAACATTGTCTGCTTCCGGTACAAGCCGAAGGGACTCGACGAGACCGAGCTCGAGAAACTCAGCGGCGCCTTCCTGAAGGAGATCTATTAAGCCTCGTTCTGGATGATATCCGACGCTACACTGAAAGGCAAGTATAGTCTACGAGCCTGTAACATCAAACACAAGACTCGTGAACCCGATCTGCGCTACTAGTTCCGCTAGTCTTAAACAAGGGGCGGAGGATCTTTCTTGGCTTTATTTATCCCATTTGGCGCAGATCACTTGTGTTTTGCTGCAGGTAGGGCAGGTTTTATATTGCGCCAAATCTTTCATCAAACGTTATGGTCAAGAAAGCGATAATTATGGGCGCCGCAGGCCGCGACTTCCACAACTTCAACACCCACTTCCGCGACAACGCCGCCTACGAGGTCGTCGCCTTCACGGCAGCTCAGATAAGCGAGCTAGACGCTACCGCCGGCATAGAGAAGAGGACCTATCCCACGGAGCTCGCCGGGAGCCGGTACCCGAAGGGGATACCCATACACCCTGAGTCCCAGCTCGAGAAGCTCATCGATGAACTCGATGCCAACGAGGTCTTCTTCAGCTACAGCGACGTGAGTCACCAGTTCCTCATGAACGAGGGCAGCCGCGCCCTCGCCTCGGGGGCCAGCTTCACTCTCCTCGGCCCAAAGGAGACGATGATCAGGTCGAAGAAGCCCGTGATCAGCGTCTGCGCAAGCAGGACGGGTAGCGGCAAGAGCCCAACGAGCAGGTGGCTCGTCGACCGCCTCAAGGTGCAGGGCAAGAAGGTGGTAGTCGTTCGCCATCCGATGCCCTACGGCGACCTCGTAAAGCAACGGGTCCAGAGATTCGCCACTCTGGCGGATCTCGACAAGCACGAATGCACTATCGAGGAGAGGGAGGATTACGAGCCCCACATCGAGCGGGGCGCCATCGTCTACGCCGGCATTGACTACGAGTCCATAATCCGGGAGGCAGAGAAGGAGGCGGACATCATCGTTTGGGACGGCGGCAACAACGACTACCCCTTCTACTGGCCGACTGTCCACGTCTGCATAGTCGACCCACACAGAGCGGGTAACGAGCTGACCTACTACCCCGGCGAGGTGAACGTCCGAATGGCGAACGTCGTCGTGATAAGCAAGGTCAACACAGCGCCGCAGGGAAGCGTCGAGCAGGTTCGGAAGAACGTCCAGTCAATCAACCCGTGGGCGCAGGTCGTGGAGACCGACATGGCTATCACCGCCGACGACGAGGCGAGGCTTCTCGGGAGGAGAGTACTCGTCGTCGAGGACGGCCCAACCGTTACCCACGGCGGCATGGGTTACGGCGCCGCCACCATAAAGGCGCGGGAGCTGGAGGCGACCATCGTTGACCCACGCCCATACGCCAAGGGTACCATAAAGAGCGTCTACGAGCAGTACCCACACCTCAAGAACGTGCTCCCCGCGGTCGGGTACAGCCCCCATCAAATGAAGGAGCTGGAGAATGCGATCAACGACACGCCCTGCGACCTCGTTCTCCTCGGAACCCCAACGGATCTCCGCAGGTACCTGAACCTGAACAAGCCCTCGATAAGGGTCCGATACGAGCTACGCGAGCGCAAGAAGGGCGAACTCGAAAAAGCAGTACTCGGAAGAATGGATTCCTAAAGGACGTCGCTGGCGTCGTAGACCCTGACACGCTGGAGGCGCTCCTCCTCGGTCAGCTCCCTCACGTGTTCGACGGCGTGTTTCTCGTCCTCGTCCGACCAATACTTGCGTACGCCCAGCTTCTTCGCGGCTTCTAGCTGCTTGAGGTGCACGACCGATACCAATATAACACCGAGAACCACTCGTGGCGCGGATTTAAAGCGTTAATCGAGCAGAAATATGGATTAGCCGGGCTTCCAAGTGCCCCTCGCGACGGCGGGGACAAAGCCTCGGACCGACTCGGGGCTGAACTTGAGAGTCCTTCCCTCCTCCGCCGACTTGTAGGCGTGCATCATCAGCCGGGTTACGAGCAGCCCGTCGTGCCACGTTTCCTCCGGCCGTTCACCCTCTGCGAAGCACTCGACCATGTGCCTGCACTCCGCCGCGTAACCATAAGCGGCCGCCTCATCCGGCACCATCGGCATCAGCCCCTGCTCGGCAGCCTGCTTCTCGACGAAGTCCTCCCCCTGCTTGGAATGGATGTTCCTGCTCAGGAAGACGCTGAGCTCCTGCTGCAGGCTGTTCATGGCGACGCTGTACTCGGGGCCGAAGACCTCCATGCTGAGGCGGAGCCCGGGGCCCGTGTAGCACCAGCTGACCTTCGCCTCGCTGAGCACCTGCTCGCCGCCGTCCTCGTAGGTGATGATGACGGATGCGTAGTCCTCGGCGGGGGCTACGGAGTAGTCGACGCCATACTGCGCCTTGAGCTGCCCCATTGCGGGCTCACGCGTCCACTTGAGGCTCCGTATGTCACCCTGGACGGAGACGGGCTTGAGGCTCCCCGGCCTCTCGGGGTCTGTAAGCAGGTATCGGGATGCCTCGATGCTGTGACAAGCCATGTCGAGGAGGACGCCACCGCCGCTCCGACACGGGTCCCAGAACCACGGCATGTGAGGCCCACCATGCTCCTCCGCTGCTCGCCCGAGATAGGGCCTACCAGCCCTGCGGGCGCCGTGGCGCCAGAGGGCGTCACGCCCCCTGACGACGCTCGGGGAGAAGACCTGGTTTTCGAGGTAGCCGTGGAGGAGCTCCGTCTTCTCGACGAGCCTGACCATCTCCTCCGCCTCGTCCGCGGTCCTTCCGAGGGGTTTCTCGCAGGCGACACCGACGAGGTTGCCTCTGCCCTGCTGCGCCTCCTCGGTGACAATCTTCACCGTCTCAAGGCGCGCGTAGTTGGGGTTCATCACCCAGACGGCGTTGACCGCCTTGTCTGCGAGCATCCTGTGCAGGTCGGTGTAGATGTTCGGGTTTCCTATACCGAGACCGTTGCAGTAGGCGGCGAGCTTCCTCGCTCCCTCGGGGTGCGGGTTGTATATCGCGGTGATGTCGGCGCCCCTGACCGACGTCCACCCCTGGGCCATGAACCGGGCTATGAAGCCCGAGCCGATGAATCCGATTCCCAGCTTGTCCATGCCTGAGAATCCTCTGTGGCTCGGATAAGACTACCCACTCTGCTTGCCTACGCGCAGGAGCCTGCCATCCCTGACCCTGCCGAGGTCGAGGGCGTGTCCCGCGGAGAAGACGACGTGGTGCCCCTCAGTCGCATCGACCGCGACGGGCTTTCTGTCGATGAAGGCGGCGGCGTCTTCATGAGTGAGAATTATCGAGTTGCCCCGGGGGTTGGCAAAGAACTGTAGCCCTGCGACTGTGGGTACTGTATCAGCGCCACGTGCAACTAGTATACCGACGGAGTCCGTCTTCAGTTTCCGCAGCGGCAGAGTGATGACTTTAGGCGAGACCGCCCAGATGCTACCCTCGCCCTCAAGTACCTCGTATTCGGCTAATGCATCGCCGTCGAACCCGTACCGCTCGACCAGGTGGTCCAGCAGTAGGCGTCTTTCTACCCCGGCGATCAGCCTCAATGACATTTCAGTATCCTCGCGATAAAGAATCCCTGCGTCCTGTGGTGGTGAGGGTAGAGGCGGACACACCTCGCCACCCTGTCGTCGTATTTAATGCCCCTCCACTCTGTCACTCCTTCGGCGTGCCTAGGGGGGCTGATTGCGTTCTCTTCTAGGTCAGCCTCCCCATGCCTTCTCAGAAGAGCGTCTACGATGCCCTCGTTCTCCTCCGGCGCCAACGTGCAGGTCGAGTAGACCAACACACCCCCGGGAGCGAGAAGACTATAACAACTCTCGATGAGTCTCTCCTGCAGTCGGCTGCACCTCTGCACCCGGGCGGGCTTCCATAATGCGAGTGCTTCGGGGTCTTCCCCTAGTCTCCCCTCGCAGCTGCAAGGCGCATCGAGCAACACACAATTGAATATTGGCCCAATGTCGGGGCGGACGCTAATGTCGAGCGTCGTCACTGCCGCGTTCAGAACGCCCATGCGGCTCAGATTGAACCGGAGGACACGCGTCCTGTGCGCGTCCACCTCATTCGCGGCGACGGCGCCACCGTTTTCCATGAGGGCGGAGATGTGCGTCGTCTTTCCCCCGGGCGCCGCAGCGGCGTCCAACACGATACAATCAGGGGAAGGGTCGAGTGCCTCCGGTGGGAGTAGCGAGGCGGCATCTTCGAGGTAGAATAGGCCCTGGAAGTGGGCGACTGAATCGCCGAGGTCGTGCCCGTGTTCACCCACCCAGAAACCCGTTGGGCACCAGGGCACGGGGTCTAGGGTGAGTCCAGCCTCCCCAGCGAGCCCCTTAATCTCCCCAACCGTCGCCTTGAGGGTGTTGACCCTGAGGCATGGGCGGGGCGGCGACCCAAGGGCGTCACGGTATTCGCTGTATTCGTCTCCCAGAAGCTCGGAGAGCCTATCAGCGAGGGCGGGTGGAAGCTGCGTCAAGCCGGGTCATACAAACACGCGTCGACTTAAGAAGGCTAGCGGACCATCCGTTTTAGCTCCTTCGAATTTATCGCGACCCTGTAGGCGTCTCGCATCTGCATCTGCTTGTAATCCTCGTAACTCATGTGGGTGTTAGGGTAGAGCTGCTTGTACCTCTTGTAGGGGAGCCTTATATCCCCCTCATGCTGCTGGATGAGCCGGTCCCTAGGGCGTGCCGATATGGCTAGAGCCGCGAACTCTATCACGAGGATGGGTATGGCGATCCAGAGCAGGGTCGCTGTGATGTCCCCGCTCACTGCTTCACCGCCTCCCCACTGGTCTTCTTGAGGGGGAGGACCGGCGTCCCCTCGAGGCCGAGGACGTTGAGCACATCTGAGTTCGACGGCACGACTATCTTCGTCTGGTTGGCGAAGGTGTCCCTGATGACGTCGAGCTTCTTGTTAATCTGGGCGTTCTCCTTGAAGTACTCGTTTGCGGCCTCGGAGACGAGCTTTATCGCCTTGGCGTCAGCCTCGGCGACGAGGAGTATGCTCTGGCTCCTGCCCTCCGCGACGAGGATCGTTGCCTCCTTGTCCTGCTCGGCGGCCTCCTTGCGGCCCGTAGCCTGCAGCCTCGCTTGGCGGCGCTCCTGCTCGGCGGTCTTCTGCTTGTGCATCGCCTCCTGTATGTCCTTTGGCGGGTCGATGCGCTGCACCTCGATCCTGTTCACCTTGGTGCCCCACTTATCCGTTGCCTCATCGAGGATCTGCCTCAGATCCGTGTTGATCTTCTCCCGGCTCGTCAGGCAGGTGTCGAGCGTCATCTCGCCGACGACGTTCCTCAGCGTCGTCTGAGCGAGCTTGACTATCGCCATCTCGAAGTCCTCGATCTCATATATGGCGCGCTTCGGGTCCATTATCTGGTAGTAGACTACAGCATCGACGTTGACGACGACATTGTCCTCTGTGATGATCTCCTGGGGGGGCACATCGATGACTTGCTCCCTCATGTTTACGCGGTATAACCTCTGCATGATCGGCACGATGGTCCTTAGGCCGGGGCCTACGGTCTTACTGTATGCGCCCCAACTCTCAACGAGACCCCTCTCGTACTGACCGACCACCTTTATACCCGCAACGGCGAAGGTGATTACACCTAGGACAACGACTAGCGCTATCACCGCTACCTGTATCTCGAATACAGTTAAACCCAAATTAACAATCATTTTTCATCTCCCTCTTCTACCTGCTCCACGATGAGGCTAACCCCCTCGATCCTGAGGACTCTGACGGCGGAGCCCCTGGGTATCAGGTCGTCCCCTTCGGCGCGTGTGAACCACTTCTCTCCAAAGAGCTTGATCAGCCCACCCTCCACAGGCTTGATGTCGGTCTGCGCCAACGTCTCACGCCCGATGAGCGAGTCGACGTTCGTCGGGGTGAAGTTGGCCTTCGCGTCCCGGACGTGGGGATTACCCACCATCTCGACGATCTGGTACTTCGACCCCTTGATCAGGTTAATGCGCCTAACGAGTTCGCCGAAGTCGTCGGTTTTAATTCTGAGCGTGAATCCCTCGTCGCATCTGACGAGGCTGTAGCTCGCCTCGTGCTGCTGGCTGAACTTGTCGAGGACTTGGTAGAGCTTGAACTCGTCGGCCTCTACCTTGAGCGCGACCATCGTGGACATATCCAGATGATCCTGTGTAAAGGGATGTATATAGGGTTATCGAGGGTTATCTATTGTCATTTATTGTGGTCTATGTGGGTCAGTACTTTATAGGGGGACAGCGAGTATCCCCCAATGGTCAGGAGCATCGTAATCGAGTTCCCATCCGTCGACTCTTCCGTGCGCGCCAACCTATGGGAGGAGGTGGAGCCGGAGCTCTGTGAGACCCTTTGGGGAAACCTCGCGGAGCCCATAAAGATGGTGTGCAGACACCCGGTTAGCAGCGGACAGGAGTTCAGCGCCGAAGCACGCCCCCCGAGGCACCCCGTCAAGTCAGGCCTCGGCGTTGGGCGGAAGAGGTATCTTTACACGACGGTGCCTCTCGGCGGCGTCGTCTACGCCGTTACCGGCGGCTTCGGCGGCCTCAGCCTCTATTACGGTCCTTGCACAGAGCCCCTGCAGATCAGGGGTAGCGTTGTGGCTCAGGTAGTCCTCGAGGATCTCCTTAAGGCTGCTAAGGCGGGCAAGGCGGTCTGGGACGCCCAGGCACTCGAACATAAACCGATGACGATAGTCGTTAGGAGGATGCAGCAATGAGGGACTGGCGAGCGGTCAAGGACGAGATTGAGGTTGACCTAGACCGTATCTTCTGGGACGAGCCCGTCGAGGTGGAGATGTGCCGTCTCGGAGTCTTTCCGAGCGGGGCGGAGGTACACGGTCAAGTGCTTGGCAACCTCCTCTTCCTCGTAGGGGACACGTCGGCGATGGGGTGGAAATGCGCTCAGCCAACTGTCAACGCGGCACTGAGGGACCCGCGGTTCACAGTGGATCAAGTGGAGGCGATCTGGCTCGCGGCGACGATGCCGATAGCCAAGTTGGTCGGTGACGTCGACCCGCCGAGGTGCCCTGCGCCATGGCTCAACCTTCCAAACGTCCTCTGGTTCGCCAAGGAGATTGAGGCGTCCTTTTCCAGCATCAAGACCAAGGAGGAGCTCGAGGACCTGCTCTGGAGCTGGTTCAACTATATCAACACGCTGAACCGGTGGTTCACAGTGGCTTTTCCATTCGAGATGGGGGCGTTCCTGCCGCTGAGGAGTGGCGCGAACATTGAGC
>JBFYNQ010000132.1:0-7712 GCA_041304265.1 Candidatus Bathyarchaeota archaeon
TGACTAACGCTCCGCCCCTGAATCGCCTCACAGCCAGCACGAAACCCGTCGTGGCAATCATCATCAAGACGAAATAGGCCACATTGACAGGGTCACCCGTGTCCCCGAAGGCGAAGAGCCCGACATCGACGAATGGTCCGACGAGGAGGAGAGCCGCTACGTCGACGACTATGAAGAGGGCGCCCATAACAAGGAAGGGAACCAAGTTCCCCCTGAGTGAACCATGGACCGCCACGACCCTAAACCTGTATACAAACTAATGAACTTGAGGGTCTAGATCTCCCTCTTCATCTTGAGCGTCTCAGGCATCGTCGTCAGGACGGCACCGCCGACCACGGTCGAAGCAATCAGTAGGAGGAGGACAGAGACAGGTGTCAACGAGTTCCACATGAAACCCGCAGTAATGGGCATTATGATGCCAACAATTCCTCCGAACAATCCGAGCAACCCGCCCCAACTCCCAAGCAGGCTTATCGGCACGATCTCCGCTCTCATCGCGTTCCCCGTCACCATCCCAAGCATATAGAATCCCTGCAGTACGCCGGAAGCGATGATGATCCACGATGCTCCCACGGGTGCTACGGCGAGTAGGACGAGTGATAGGCAGTAAAGGGGGAGGCAGAGGTAGACAACCCTCTTCCGCCCAAGGCGGTCGGCCAGCCTCCCACTCGGGATCGAGAGAATGAGGGGGACGAGCAGCGCTGCCGTCGCCATACCCCCGAGGGTGTAGGCGTCGGCTCCCTTCACCTCAGCCGCGTAGAGAGGGATGTAGATGGCGTTCAGGTAGAACGGTACGGTCTGGATGCTCTGATAGAGGAGGAACCTCTTTACCGCTACGCCCTTCTCCAGCACCTGCTTGACCCCCTCCATCATGCCGAGTCCACTCCTCGGGGCGACGCGCTTGCTAGGGTTGTTGAACTTCCAGGCGATTATTACGAACTCGACCGCCAGCACGGCGAGCTGCAGGTAGAAGATCGGTCTCAATCCCTCGGCTGTCATTCCGCCGCTCGAGGCGATGATCGCTGCTCCCACGATGGGAGCGACTATTCCAGAGATCGCCGCAAGGCTATCGCATAGCTGCATGCCAACGGCGCGGTCCTCGTTAACGAGGGCGCTACCGCATACGACGGGGCAAGAGGTCTGGTTAACCCTCGCCGCGATTGTGAAGATGAACATGGCTGGGATTGTGAAGATCCAGTTCGTCGCGAGACCAAAGAGGAGTGACCCGAGCGCCATGAAGATAGTGCCAAAATAGAACGTCTTCTTTAAACCGTAGCGGTCTATCGCCCACCCCGACGGGAGGGCAGTGAGGGTGGAGCCCACGCCGGCGAGGCTGTTGACGAGTCCCACCTGAACCGAGCCAGCGCCGAGGGCGATCAGGTAGATTGACTGATACTGCTGCACAAGCGTGATGGCGAAGTTCTCGACAGATCGACGTACCATATTGACGTTGAAAGCGCTCTCCTGCTTCCTCAGGAACTGAACGCCTTTAGTGATCAAACTATCTCCCATTTCCCTTCCTCGTTTTAACGACGATACCTAGCTACAGAGATATGGGTAGAATATAACGAGTACCCAACAGAGACATTATGAGGTAGAGGACCTATGATGTGGCCTTCTCGAAGAAGAGTCTGTTGAACCTCTTCCAATCGCAGTCGACGGTTAGGTCGGTGTTCGCCTCCTTAGGTAGTGGGTGTCTCCTCGAAAGGCCAAAGGCGACCGTCTGCCCGACCGTCAACTCACCCTTCGTCTCGACGTCAACGAAGCACCGCCTACACTTCATGAGGCTTGGGTCAATGGCGGCGCCTACCGTGAGACCGTCACCGACCTGTAGTCCCCCCTTCCAGTCAGGGTGGAGTCCGATAAGGTAATTGAACCATGGGGCAAAATTATCGAAGCAATACTTTGTAGCCTCGTTTGCCTCCTTGACTTTGGCCCACTCCTCGCCTGATAGCACAGGCTGGTAATAGGTCTCGAGACCGATCATGGTGATGTGCATGCCCGAGTTGAAGAATATCTTGGCGGAGAGGGGGTCGCCCCAGATATTGAATTCAGCGACAGGCGTAGTATTACCGGGCACAAGTACCGCACCGCCCATGGAATAGACCTCTTTCACCTTCTTCGAGAACCGCGGCTCCCTGAGCAACGCTGAGGCAACGTTTGTAAGTGCCCCGAGGGTGATGAGGGTCACTTCACCAGGTGCCTCCAAGACCTTCCTGATCATGAGGCTGACGCCGTCCTCCTTCACAGGCTTTATTCCGGGACGGCGGATCGCCTTTGTCGACGTCCTCCCACCCCTTTTCCAGATATTGAGTATATTTTTTCTCTCATCGGTAAGGTTCTGAGACATTGAGACCTCCAGTCCCTCCGCAATGGGTATGTCGCCCCTGCCGAGGAGCTCGACTGCATTTAGTACATCGTCAGTTGAATCCCTCAGGTTGCGTATCCCACTCAGGGTGCTTATCCCCTCCACATAGAGGTCTTTGGACTTCAGGGCGAGCACCAGCGCCATGTAGTCGTCGAACTCACCATCGGTGTCGATGAAAACGCGCTTCATGAAGGCTAATGTATAAACAAGGTAGATATAATCGATGATCCTAATTGACATCGACAGTGGGGATTTTTTATGAACGTCGTCGTGGTTGGGATGGGCTACGTCGGGACGCCCGTAGCCGCTTTATTCGCAGATGTGCCGGGCTTCAAAGTCACTGGTATTCAGCGCAGGTCTCCACGTTCCGCGTGGAAGATCAATGCCCTTAATCAAGGTAGATCGGTCATCGAGGCCGATGAACCGGGGCTACCAGAACTCATCAAGCGTATTCACGATAAAGGCACCTTCCATGTCACCGACGACGTAACCACCTACCGTGACGCAGATGCAATCATAATCGCTGTGCAGACACCTGTCGACGAAAACCATGTTCCGCAGTACGAGTCCTTACGCCAGGTTCTTGCCGATATCGGTGACAACATGCATAAAGATGTGCTCATATGTCTCGAGTCGACGGTCGCCCCCGGCACGACGCAGCACCTCGCCAAACCCATACTCGAGAAGAAAAGCGGCCTTAAGGCAGGCACCGACTTTGGGCTCCTGTTCAGCTACGAACGCGTCATGGTTGGGCGCCTCCTCCACAACCTAACGATGTACGACAGGATAGTCGGAGGAGTCGACGCTGAGTCGACAAGGCGGGGCATCGAGCTCTACCGTCACATAGTCAAGGCGAACCTACATGCTACTGACGCCCTCACGGCGGAGGTAGCAAAGGTAACCGAGAACGCCTACCGCGACGTGAACATCGCCTTCGCAAACGAAGTAGCTCTCGCCTGCGAAAGCCTCGGCATCAACGTACATGACGTCCGCAGGTTCGTCAACAGCCTCCCCAACGACAACAGCAATCCGTCCGCCAACCCATACAGGAACATGCACACTCCTGGTGCAGGCGTTGGCGGCCACTGCCTACCAAAGGATAGCTGGCTCCTCAAATACGGGCTGGACAAATATGGGTCCATTAAATTCGAGCCATGTATCATCATGGGGAGCAGGTATCTAAACGACTCGATGCCAGCTCATATGGTGCAGTTAACCAAGGAGGCGCTCGCGGAGAAGGGAATCAATCTGAAGCACGCTAAAATCGTTATCTTGGGAGTCGCCTTCCTCGAGAACAGCGACGACACGCGAAACACTCCAACAGAGCCCCTTTACAACGCCCTCAAAAAGGAGTGCAAGAACCTAATCGCACACGACCCCTATGTGAAGGAGTATGAGGCCATGACAATCACCTCGAACATCTACGAGGCTATGAAAGGGAGAGACTGCCTCATAATAGCAACACGTCACAGAGAGTACCAAAAGCTCACCCCGAAAGAAGTTAAAAAACTCATGAAAACACCGGTTATCGTCGATGGCAGAAACGTCTTCGATCAGGACGAGTGCCTAAAACTGGGAATAAGCTTCAGAGGAGTCGGGCTTCCAAAAAAGGCCCCAAAAGATTAACCTGTCCTCGTCCCAAGCTTCACGTTAACTGTCATCGTCGACCCGTTTCTTATAATGGTCAGGAAGATGGAGTCACCAGGCCTCTTATTCCTCTGCATGTAGAGGATGAAGTCGTATATACCCTTCAACTCCGTGCCGTCTATAGCTGTGACAACGTCCCCCCCCATGAACATGTTGACGCCGTCGATGACTCGAAAGGTCGAGCCGCCTCTGAGTCCTGCCACAGAGGCGGGGCCGCCATTTGTAACTCCAGTTAGGAGTGTACCATGTGTACCTGCGGGCAAACTCATGGCATCTACAATGCTCGGGGTTACATCTACGCCTTGAATCCCGATGTACACTTGAGCGTAAGTGCCGTTGACAATGAGGCTGTCGATCTCACGCGCTATCGTGTTGCTTGGGACTGCGAATCCGATCCCCGTCGATGTCGACGAAGCGATGGCGGTGTTTATTCCCACGACCTCACCATCCATGTTGAGCAGTGGCCCGCCACTGTTGCCTGGGTTGATAGCTGCATCTGTCTGTATCACGTCAACTATCGGGTACCCACTTGCGGAGTCCATCTCCCTCCCGAGGGCGCTAATTATGCCCGTCGTCAGGGTGTCCGCGAGACCATAGGGGTTGCCGATTGCCAGCACGGATTCGCCCACCTTGAGCGCAGAGGAGTTGCCTAACACCAGTGGTTTGAGCAGTGAAAGTGGAGCGTCAACGTCTATGATCGCGATGTCTGAGTAGGGGTCGGTCCCAACTACAGTTGCCGGCACGATTGTGCCATTGATGAACGTCACTGTGATGCTGTTAGCCCCTTCGATGACGTGGTAGTTGGTCACTATCCTCCCCTGCATATCATAGATGAAGCCACTGCCCGTCGCCGTGCCCTGCGGGAGCATTGATCTGATCAGCACAACGCTGCCCTTCACCTGCTCGTACAGGATGGTGACGTCGGTTGTGCCCCCGTTGGAAACATCGTCTCCACCGCCAATATTGTTCAGTCTATTTGTTAGTGTGTTGATCTTAGCATTCAACTCCACAAGGCTGTCGCTGAGTGTATGTATCGACGACGTGAGCGTCGAGACCTGCCCAGTCAGAGCACCTACGCGGCTGCCGCTGTCTAGGTATACGAACACCGAGAATCCAAGGCTGAGGATAAGCAGCGCCGCGAGTACCCTATTGAGCCCACTCCGCCTCTCATGAATGCCTGAACTCGTCTCCGTCCTCGGCTCAGGGGTGAACGACGGCGTCTCCCTCCTCTTCTCCTCCGAGTTTGAGGCTTGTTCAATAGATGTGGCGTCTTCTTTCTCGTCATTGACATCCGTCTCTTGTGGCACATCCTTGTTTTCTTCAGTCAAATCCGTCACCTGCTACTTTCTTCTGTCGAATCGATTAGATCGGCTGCTCATAAACGATTTTTCAAGATCACACCATAATTCGTTCCGGATCAAACCAGTCAACCTTTAAGGTAATCCTCAACAACGTAATCAGAGAAACCAGCTGGTGGATGGATGTCCCTCTCTCGGCGCTCCTACAAGCAACTGCTCCTCTGGCTAATAGAGGGGTCTAGGGGAGGTGTCAACAGGGGGAGGATAATTGAGGCTATCAAACAAGAGCCGCTTAACGCCAACCAGCTCTGCAATCTCCTCGAAGTCGACTATCGCACTGTCCGCCACCACCTCGATGTACTCGAGAAAAACCGCCTCATAACCTCGGTTGGTGAACATTATGGGAAGGTCTTCTTCGTTAGTCAGGACCTCGAGCAGAACTACGCCGATTTCGAAGAGATTTGGAATAGAATTGGTAAAAGGTTGAAAAACGATGGACGGAAATGAGAACCGGATGCAGAAGACACAGTGGGGACCAATCGCTATAGTCGTCGTTTTGGCAGTGATATTGTTGCTCCTACTTGGCCCCCTGAACACGCTCTACTCATTATTCGGGCGCCCCGGCCGTCCACTGCTTGAGCTTATGACACCTCAGGAGCTGATGGAGATTAGCAACATTCTCGTCTTCTATATACAGGGGAGAACGGTGCTAGCGCTGATCAACTCCTGTCTCCTCGTTTATCTCATAGTCCTATACTACAGTATATACCGTGAGACGCGCTCCAACTTCAGCCTCTGCCTCGTCCTTTTCTCCGCCACACTATTCCTCTACTCTATAACCAGCAACCCAATAATGATCTGGATAAACGGGTTTAACGGGACGAATATATTCAACCTCTTCAACCTGCTGCCAGACGTCTTCACAACGCTTGCATCAGCAATACTCATTTACCTAAGCAGACAGTGAGGCTCGGCCCAAGTTACTCAATGCTGAAGATATCTTGCTATATAACTTATCGATGAATCTGGGGCTTGAACAGAGTATCAAAGCGAAACCCACCCCAAGCAGTAGCCCACCGATCAAATCCATCGGGTAGTGGACGCCCACGTAAATCCTCGAAATAGCGACCAAAAACGCCTCAATTGTTAGCAACACCGCCAGCCACCTCCTCAGGTAAAGCCACGCAACAGCCGCTCCTCCCGCCACTATAAATGTGTGGCCCGAAGGGAAACTGGGGTCCGACTCCGGGGGCACGAGGAGCCTGCTGCCATCTATAGCATCATATGGGCGAATCCTATCGTCTAGACCCTTAATAATATACCCTGCTCCGCTCAGCAGCATGAAGAGTACCCCCATAGTTAGCGCGGCCTTCTTCTCACGTAAACCTCCGAAGAAGAACAGAGCAATTATAAGACTCCCCCACACAACTTCGCGGCCGTATAGGGTAATCACAACCATGACAGAGTCGACGAAGTCAGGAGGTCTCAGCGAGTTAACTGAGGTGAACCCAGTTACGTCGAAATGCTGGGATACACCCGTTTTCACGATGAGGTCTGCTACCGCAAACAAAGCCAGTAGAGCCATACCGCAGTAGAGTAGCCTCTTAGACTCAACCCGTATCACCGATTAGACACCTAGAGATGCATGATGCGTCTCCTATGAAAAAGCATCTCATTCACTAAGAACACACTTATCCCAAACCGATCGAATACACTCCGTTGGTGGATCGCATGGTAGACCTCGATGCAGTTGAACGCTTCATCTCAGCCGAACTCACCGGACGCCGGCATCCCGGCTCATCCGTCGCTATAATCAAGGATGGTGAAGTTGTATGGTCGAGTGGCTTCGGATACGCCAATCTCAGAAACGGCGTCAAAGCAACTTCAGAGACCATCTACGGATGCGCCTCAGTCACAAAACCGTTCATAACCGTTGGATTCCTCCAACTGATGGAGAAGGGCAAGTTCACCCTCGATGACAACGTTAACGAGCACTTGGGCGTCAAGATAAGAGACATCAAGGGAGACGAGCCGAGAATACGCGACCTCCTCACACACTACACGGGGATGCCGACGCGCGTACCCCCACTCTACCTACTCGGGGAGAAACCCGCCGATGTCAAGAATTACCTACACTCCGCCGCCAGAATGGTCAGGCCACGAGGCGAAACATGGGCCTATTGCAACACTTCCTTCACCATCCTAGGCCAACTCATCAAACTGTTCACCGGCGTTGAATACGACGAGTACGTCAAGGAGAACGTCCTCAAACCCCTCGAAATGACGTCGAGCGACTTCGAGCTCAGCCCAACAGTTATGGCGAGGCTAGCACAGGGCTACAAGCGTGCAGGTGGGCCTGAGAGCCTGATTATGCCGATGCCATCGTATTACCTCGGCAT
>JBFYNQ010000133.1:0-18859 GCA_041304265.1 Candidatus Bathyarchaeota archaeon
TCGCCTTGACCATCGCGGTGCCCAGCCCGATTGTAATGAGCCCGTCGATCTCCGGCTGCTTGAGGACCATCTCGGCTACCTGGCCGAGCTTCCAGACGTCGAGGTTGGCTGTGAGGTCGACAGGGTTCCTCGCACTGCCGAAGGCGGGGATGACGGTCTTGATCTCGGTTTGCGCCGCCTCGCTGAGTGTGGGAACTTTGAGGTTGTTCATGATGAGCCTGTCGGCCGTCTCGACGGCTACTCCTCCGGAGTTGCTGACGATGCCGATGTTAGGTCCCTTGGGGAGAGGGCAGTAAAGGAGTCCCTTGACGTAGTCGAACATCTCGGCTGCGTCTCCTGCTCGTATGACGCCCGCCTGCCTGAAGGCTGCGTCGTAGACCTTGTCACTACCAGCGATGGAGCCGGTGTGACTGGCTGCTGCCTTGCTGCCGGCCTCAGTTACGCCAACCTTGATGGCGACTATCGGCTTCCTCTTAGTGATCTGTTTGGCTGCTTCGAACCACTTGCGTCCCTCCTTGAGGCCTTCGATGTACATACAGAGGACCTTCGTGGTTGGGTCCTCGGCGAAGTGGTTGCAGTACTCCCAGCCCTTGAGGTCGGTCTCGTTTCCGCTGCTGACGAATTTGCTTATTCCGACTCCCAATGCGTTTGCACGTAGGAAGAGCTGTAGCCCGTAGCCTCCACTCTGACTAATGAAAGCGACCTCGCCCTCCTTGCTTACGAGGGGGACCATGAGGGCGCTGAACTTGGACTCACTGCTGCTTACACCCATGCAGTTTGGTCCGACGAAGCGGAAATTGCCAGCAGCCTTCTCCTTAACACTAGCGATGAGCTTTGCGCCTTCCTCGCCGGTCTCGCCGAAGCCGCTTGTGATGACGACAGCGCCCTTAACCTTCTTCTGGATCATCTCGTCGAATACGTTGGGGACGACCCGGGCAGGGACGAGTATGATAGCGCAGTCGACCTCGTCTGGGATGGAGCTGAGGCTCGGGTACACCTTGTAGTCGAGGATGCTGCCGATCTCAGCAGCCTTGGGGTTGACGGGGTAGACTTTACCCTGGTAGCCGCCTACTTTGACGGCGTTTACGAACATGTAGCCCCACTTACTCGAGTCGGCGGTGGCGCCGATGAGTGCTACGCTCTTGGGGTTGAAGATGGCGTTTAGAGACTCCTTCGTATCCATCACGATCATCTCGGAGATAGTTCGTGTAACTCTGCTGTCTTCCATATTAAAAAGTTGGGGAAGGTGGGTTTGGCGTTGTTCGTATGGGGTAGAAGTGACTGTGTTGGGAAGTTCAGGGTGATTAGACTCGAAGTGTCTCAGTTATAGCTCAATGATCGGCGAGTTGGCCAAACTTGCGGCTTCGTTTCGGAGTCGCGCTTTTTCCATGCATCCATAATACTCCCCTCTTTTTTTCGATACGCGGGTTATGTAGCGAACACGTGCTCCTCTTGAATAGATCTGATCACGATAAGGGCGAGTTCTAGTCTTCTTGGGAAAAATATTCGATGGAACAACTTATTCGGCTGATCTCATTTTTCCAATCAGTACAGCTTCGTGTTTTTGAGGGCTTCGGTAGACGATTTCTCCTGTGCCTCGTTGAGTGGCCCGAGTGGGGGGCGGGGGATCCCTGCATTGTAACCCATGTGGTTGAGCGCGCTTTTTATGGCAGCGACCTGTGGGTGGCTTGCGACGAGGACGTTGTTTACGTGGCTGGCAGTGCGCTGCCTCCTCCCCGCCGTGGCGATGTCGCCGGCCTTGAACGCGTTTAATAACTCGACGCATGTGCCGGGGACAACGTTGGCGATTGCGAGGACTGCACCTTTGCCTCCGAGGCTAAGTGTGGGGAGGAACATGTCGGCGGCGCCGCTGAGAGAGGCTATCTTGTCGCCGCAGAGGCGTATTATTTCCGCCATGTTACCGGGAACCCCACTGCTGTCTTTGACACCGACGAGACCACTGCAGTCCTCGGCGAGGCGAGCGATGGTCTTGGGGGCGATGCTGTAGCCTGTGAACTTTGGGACGTTGTATAGGACGACGGGGAGGTCGACTGCATTGAGCACGGTGTAATAGTGGCG
The DNA here is from genome assembly GCA_041304265.1 of Candidatus Bathyarchaeota archaeon. Lineage (GTDB taxonomy): Archaea > Thermoproteota > Bathyarchaeia > TCS64 > TCS64 > UBA8941. Next base: position 2,080 of record JBFYNQ010000133.1, read on the forward strand.
ATATAGCTCCTCCTCACTTAGTCGGAAGAACCACGGCGATGTGATGAGAGCGGCGTCAGCCCCCTCCTTGGAGGCATCCCGTGTGAGCTCTATGGTCTCACGGGTTGCCATGGCGCCTGTCCCGGCTAGGACCTGCACACGCCCGTCTATATGATCGATGACGAAGCGAAGAACCTCCTGCAGCTCGCCTCTGTTCAGGTAAGGAGACTCTCCCGTGCTCGCGTTCGCGACGACACCGGAGATGCCCGCCTGTATCCAGTACTCGATAAGGTCGGCGAGTGCATCGTACTGTACCTCTCCCTTCGCGTCGAAGGGTGTAACGTTTGGGACGAAGACACCCTCTAGCTTCAGCCTAGCCATGGGTAGTGATTGGGGCGTCGTGGTTAAAACTGGTTCGGAGGCCGAGGTTTATAGGCGTCCTGCATAAATCCGATCCACGATGACCCGTTTCTTCCCCCCCGGAGTGCCCCGGAGTATAGAGTACCCAGTGATGCCCCTCTACAGCTTTCTGGAGAACAGTGCCCGCAAGTTCCCCAGGAGGGTTGGGGCAGTCTACATCGGCAACGGGGTAACCTACTCGACGCTTTGGAGTATGACGCTCCGCTTCGCTGGGTACCTGAGGCAACTGGGAGTAGAGAAGGGTGACCGCGTCGGACTACTCCTCGCCAACACACCACAGTTCATCATCACCTTCAACGGGGTCCTCGCCGCAGGGGGAGTCGTTGTAGCCATGAACCCGCTCAACCCCGTCGAGGAGATAGGGAGGGAGCTCACCGAGACGGAGTGCAAGGTGCTCGTCGTGCTCGACAGGCTGCTTGGAAAGCTGCCCTCCCGCTTCGCGGGGAAGGTCATCGTCGCAGACGCGACGGAGTATGCGCCTGCAGGTCTGAAACTGCTGGGTTCAATAGCCTACAGGGGGACAAGCCCCGCTGGAGCTATTGGTTTCGGAGAGGCGACCTCGGGGGAGGAGGCGAATCCAGTTATGATTGAGGGTAGAGAAACCCTCGCTGCTATACTCTACACATCCGGCACAACAGGACAACCCAAGGGTGTTATGCTCACCCACTACTCGCTCACCGCGAACGCGCTGCAGAGTTACTACTGGCTCCGCGGCTGGGGCTATAGTGCCAAACCTCAGCCCGCAGGCTGGCCTCTCATCCTCTGCGCCGTCCCATTCTTCCACAGCTACGGACTGAACATTATGAACGAGGCTGTGAGCTTCGGCTGCACCCTCGTGCTGGTGCCTGATCCGAAGGCGGAGGCGATCCTAGAGGCGGCCCAGAGGCATAGGGTTACACACATGCCCCTTATCCCTCGCTTCGTCTCCGAGATACTAGCACACCCAAAGATCAACAGCTATGACCTTAACAGCGTAACAACCGCATCGAGCGGAGGCGCGGCGATTAGCCCTGAGCTAATGAAGAGATTCGAGGCGATCACTGGCGCCAAGTTCTACCAAGGCTATGGGCTCACCGAGGCAGGACCCGCGACCCACGCAACGCCCATCGAAGGAGATCGCAACTACCTCAGTCCTGGCATGGCTTACCCCGACACTGAGATCAGGGTAGTCGACACCCAGATCAGCGAGGTAGAGGTCCCTGTTGGCAAGGAGGGTGAGCTCCTCGTTCGTGGTCCCCAGATCATGAAGGGTTACTGGAAGGCACCCGAGGAAACGGCGAAAGTCCTCGCAGACGGCTGGCTCCACACTGGCGATGTCGTCCGCGTCGACGAGGCAGGCTGGCTCTACGTCGTCGGGCGCAAACGGGACCGGATAGTCGCTGGAGGTCATATAGTGTGGCCCACGGAGGTCGAGGAAGTTCTCCTCGGCAGTCCCGAGGTTGAGGCGGCGGTTGCTGTCGGCGCTCCCGACCCGCTCAGATGCAACACAGACATACAAGCGCTCGTCGTCCTCAGGAGAGGTTCCCCAAGGGTGGGAGTCGAGGCGAAGCTGATAGAACTTTGCAGGGAGAAGTTGGAACCCTACGAAGTCCCTGAGAGGATAGAAATAGTTACTAGTCTACCGATGACGGGCATGGGAAAGGTCGACCGCGTTGCCGTGGAGGCGGAGATCGAGCGTCGCGTTCAGAAGGCTATGGAAGACTACGCCCGTGAGCAAGGGACGCAGGAATCATAAGCAACCCACGCGTTTATCCTCCATGCTCCCACCAAAGGAAGTTCTCAGGGACCGCATTGCACGAATCATAGCAGCAACTCGATTCCCTTTCATAGACCAGATCACATGGGACGAAGAAAGGAAGACACTCGTCAACACCATGAAAGAGAGGTCTTTTCTGATTAATGGATCGATGGGCGACGTCTACCCGAGCGTTATCGTCCTCAATCCCGATGGCAGGGTCAGGGAGATAGGTGAGGTCGAGATGGAGGTCACTCCGGACCTCGTCGAGAAGTGGAGGCTGCTTTCCGAGAAGACAAGTATGGGTGAGAAGTTCAAGAAGTTCTTCGTCTACGTCCCAGCCGGGGAAGGCGCGAAAGCGCGCAAGCTCCTTGAGGATAATCAGATCGAGTACGCTGGTCTCCGCGAGTGGAACATAGAGGACGGTTCCCTAACGACGCGCCCCGTCGTGACCCCAGACATGGAGTACGACCACAGGGTTAGCTAGGAGGTAGAAGCAGGCTCGCGAGGTAGTCCTCCGCCTGCTTCACCGCCGCCTCGTCGTACATGTTCCCTAGCTCATGCTTTAGGTACTCGCCCAGCGCCCAATGGACGATGCCAGTCTCCTTGCTATAGACGACTAGGCGAACCTCCTCTAGCCTCTGGAGATCAGAGTAGAAATCGTCGGAGATCCTCGTGTTTCCTCCGTGGAGGAAGCTGTAGAGCTCGCCGCGTTTGATACCCTTTCTCTCGTGGACGATCATAGCTGTGTGTATCAACGTGGCCGGGAGCCCTCTGATCCTGAGCCCCAGCTCCCGGACGAAGCGCTCCCTCACTATCTCCTTGAAGCGTTCCGAGACATTGGTTTGAGTGAAGACCGTGGGCTTGTCGTATTGGATTATCTGGTGCATTCGCTGGTCTATAAGTTGGTTGAGGTCGTCTACTGTGAAACCGGGGCGTACCTCGGGTACCTGGCTCTTAGCGGCGCGTTGCTCCGTCGACTCTAGCTGGCGGATTAGCTGCTCAAGTTTTGCCGTACTCGTGATGAAATCAGTTCTCAGCCCGTCGAGCTCGGAACGCAGGAGGGTTATCTCGTTGTCGCGTCGGGTAAGCTTCATATCGAGTTCCTCGATGCGGCGCATGGTACGATCGTTCGTAGGCACCTGGAGGAAGCGGCGGATACCCGTATATTGCTCTGGATGTGTCTCCTCCTCGGCTGTGGGATTGTTCATGTACTTGCTCGCGTCGGTTACGGTCATCTCTCCCATCGCAACGCTACGCCCGATCTTGGAGGGAACGCCGGAGGGGAGGACGTAGACCTTCTTGATGTCGTCGCCGAGTATGGCGAGGAAGTGGCCGATAGGGAGTGACCTGATCTCGTCGGCGTCTATCTTGTTGCGTCCTATCTGCTCGCGGACCCTATCCACCTCGTGTCCCTCACGCTGGCGCCCGAGTATCCAGTTGTTGCACTGGCGGAGGGGGATCTTATCGATGCCTGCGATGTCCTGGGAGTCGATGAAGAGGTAGTTGCCGATTGCTGCACCTTTGCGGATGAATGTCTCCGCATAGAGCTTCACTGGCGTATTGCGCCCCTGCGGGATATGCTCCCATGCCTCCGGGACGATGAGTATCGTCTCGCGCAGATTGTTAATGACGTACTCCATGGTGCTCTGTATGACGAGCCCCTGGAGCTCAAGCGTCATCTCGGTCAGGTCCATAACGTTGATTCCATCGATGAGGCTGAGGTTCTTGCTGAACTGGAACTTCTCGACCTGGGGGACGACTATCTTGAGGTACTCCTCAAGGGCGGTGTAGACGTTCTCTGGAAGCGACTTAGTCGACTCCGAACGTAGCATCTGAACGTTCTCGAGGACCTCACGGAGACTATTTGTGCCCTGGGTCGCCTTCATGATCCATGGACGCTCAAACTTCATCTTTTCCCGCATGACGGCCTCAAGGAGTGTGGAGACGTACTGCCAGTCTGCGCGCTCCTTGAAGAATGGGGGTATCTCGCGGTAGCTGTTAAAGCCGGACTCACCGCGCTTCGTCTTGAAGGCGATGGCGCGCCTATTGGCACGGCTGATGATCGCCTCGAGTGTTGTGGTCTTGCCGGATAGCTGTGTCATCCCCGTGATGACCGTGTGGTGGAGCCCCATGTTTACCTCCTTCCCGGTGCCGACCTCGAAGCCGAGGAGTATCTTGATCTCGCCCATATCCTCACCAGCCGAGAGTAATTTGCCCCACGGGTTTAAATGGATGAGGGTTAAAACGGGGTGATGGGTAGCTAGGACCGGCACCGACTAATCATAAAGCCGAATCTTAGCGTTATCAGGAGCATCCATTAGGCGCAGCACAAGATTCCCCACGGGCTCAACCTCAGCCTCCCTTCTCTCTCCCACGGAGCCGTAGCTGATCAGATTTAGTTCGCGGAGGATGCGAGCGTTCAGCTTCAACGTCGAGAGCGGCACGCCTGTCTCCTCATGGAGGTTGATAAGCAACCCAGTTAGGGGGCGGTCATTCGCTGCGATCCTGCTCAGTATTAGCAGTTGGTTATCGTTTAGAGTCTTCAGAAGGAGTCTGCGGAGGTCTTCCACTCCGCCGGTAGATATTGGAGGTGCGTCATTCCCCAGTTCACCAATGGTGAGGAATGTTGGATAAGTTAAAAACCCTTTGGGCAGGATACTCTGCCTATTTGGTTATTGTGTACCTTTTCGGTTATAATGCAGAGCGTAAATCGTCGTTTTGATGTGCTTTTTCGTACACTTTGCACCCCTAATAGGGCTCGTTTCGGGATTATTTTGGGGAAGAGTTTTTTCTATTCGGTTGTTTAACCCTCCCTCCCCTTCATGCAAGTAGCTATGTTTTTATCCGGTGGCGGGTTCTTCCCGGTGTCTCTTGTCTGCCTCGAAGTCATCGAAGCTGACCGGCACGGCTCTCCTCGCAGCGCTAGTCATCGTCTTCGACTACGCTCTAAAGTTCAGCGGGTTCAAGATACCGTTCCCCTGGATGCCAACACTCAAGTTCGACTTCACAGGGATACCCATCGCCCTTAGCCTCTTTATGTACGGACCGGTGTCGGCGCTGATGACGAGTCTCGTCGCCTTTGTGGGAATCTTGGCGCGTAGCGGAGACGTGATTGGTGCCTCGATGAAGTTCGCAGCGGAGTTCTCGACGGTACTCGGGCTGGGACTCGGCGTGAGGGCGGCAGAACGACTCACGCCCCTCGTACAGAAGGGGGCGGGTCTTGCACTAGGGGTCGCATTCCGCGTCGTTGCCATGAGCGCCGCAAACATACTTGTCCTCCCTCTCTACGGCTACCCTGACCTTGTCGTCTACGGTATGCTCCCCCTCATAGCCGCCTTCAACGTCGTCTCTGGTGCTATTACCATTCTCCTCGGTGCTACACTACACGAAGCGGTAAAGCGCAGATTCCCAACTCCCCAAGCCTAGTCGCTGGTTTTATACACCCTAAAGGCATCTAGAGACCGATTATCATGCCGAAGAAGACAGCCTGGAACTGGGTAGACGAGAATGAGAAGGAGATAATCAAGATCAGCAACTCCGCCTGGGAATATGCCGAGGTCGGCCTTCAGGAGACGAAGACCAGCAAGCTCTTCGCAGACTGGATCGAGAAGAAGGGCTTCAAGCTTGAGCGCGGTGTCGCTGACATGCCCACCGCATTTGTGGCGACGTGGAGCAACGGAGATGGCCCAACGATCGGTCTCATGGGCGAGCTAGATGCCTTAGCTGGGCTCAGCCAGAAGGCTGTCCCCTATAAGGAGCCCATCAAAGAAGGCGCTCCAGGACATGGCTGCGGCCATAATATGCACGGCACAACCGCACTCACCGCCGCCGTCGCCCTTAAGTCGGCAATGGAAGACAAGAAGATCAAGGGCACCATCAAGATGTATGGGTGCCCCGCCGAGGAGACGCTGGTTGGCAAGGTTTGGATGACCCGCCACAACCTTTTCAAGGGTGTCGATGCCTGCCTCAGCCACCATCCTGGTGGTGCCAACACCGCGGGCACCGGCAGCAGCAACTCGATGAACAGTTTTAAGCTCCATTTCTATGGTAAGACCGCGCACAGCGCGGGTGACCCTGAAAATGGCGTCAGCGCGCTGGACGCTGTAGAACTCATGAGTAACGGTGTCAACTTCATGCGAGAGCACATAATTGAGAAAGCTCGCGTCCACTACGTTACTGAGGTCGGTGGAGGGCAGCCGAACGTTGTCCCCGCATACGCACGCGTCTGGTACTACACACGTGCTCCCGAGAGGGAGCAGATGGAGCCCATCTACAACTGGGTCTTACAGATCGCAGACGGCGCCGACAAGATGGCGCGCACTACCCACAAGGTAGAATTCCTAACCGGGTGCTACAACGAGTTACCCAACAGTAAGCTCTGTGAAACAATCGTTGCTAATATGCGCGAGGTCGGTGCACCTATCCACGATGAGTCCGACCTCAAGTTCGCAAAGGAGATGAACAAAAGCATCGATCCCGCCCAGAAGAAGGAGGGCCTCCGCAAGGGCAATCGGCCCGGCTGGGAGAAGTTCGTAGACGAGCTGTTCGACGAACGGATCCTCGACGACTATCAGGCCGGTATGGTCGGCGCTGGCAGCACGGACGTCTCGGACGTCAGTTGGGTCACGCCGACGAAGGAGTTCAGCACAGTCACATGTATGCTCGGCACCCCCGGGCATAGCTGGCAGTTCACCGCCCAAGGTGGCATGAGCATCGGCCACAAGGGGTTGCTATTCGCCACGAAGACGATGGCGGGCTCCGCACTCGACCTCATGACGAAGCCAAAACTCCTCAAGGATGTAAAGGCCGAGTTCAAGACACGCCTAGCGGGGAGGAAGTACAAGCCCCCGATCCCGCTCGACCTGAAGCCACCGCTTAAGCAGTTTTAAAATCCCAATGACCCGTCGCGTTCGCGCCGCGGGTAACCTCTATTAACAGAGCTTCCCCACCCACTTCGGGGGTTGGAAATGGAAGAAAAAAAGATTTTAGTCGCATACGATGGCTCAGAGAGCGCCGACGCCGCGGTCGCTAAGGCGATAGAGGCGGCGAAGCCAAAGGGCTCAGTGACACTGCTGTACGTCTACTGGGATCCCGAAGAGAGGAAGAGCGACCTCCTCATGCACAGTGTCGAGAACGCGGAGCAGGACGCGGGTAGCAGGATCTTCAGGGATATCGAGCCTACACTCAAGAGGAGCAAGCTGGAATATGATATGCGTGTCGAGCAGCAGCGCGACATACCCGAAGGGATACTCGCCGTCTCCCAGAAGGAAGGCTTCGATGTAATAGCCATCGGTACCACGGGTACGGGTGGCAAGATGCCAGGCTCCGTCTACGAGAAACTAAAGACTCAGTCCAAGATACCACTTCTGACCCCCTGACCATGTTGTTTTCCCTATACCACCCAAAGAACTAAGAATAATTTGACCGACACGCGTCTATAGTTGATCCTTGACCCTGAACTGCCTCTTGTAGAGTGCCCTTATCTGGTCGAGTGTAGCTGCATCATGAGACCCTTTATCGTCGCGTATCCTCGTTATGCGTGCGAAGCGTAGGGCAAATCCACTCTTGTAGTGTGGGCTACGCTGTACTTCGTTGAAGGCGACTTCGACGATGACCTCGGAGCGCACAGAAACCGTGTAGTCGGTCTCGCTCACCTTGAGGACCTGTAGCCGCTTTGTCATGTAGCGGAACTCCTCGTCTGTCAACCCCTTGAAGGTCTTCCCCACGACCCTCCACTCGTCACCGTCGCGGGCCGCGAGGTGGTAGTTACTGAGCCAGCCCCTACGGCGCCCCGAGCCCCAGTCCGCGGCGACTATGGCTAGATCAACGGTTTCGACGGGCTTAAGTTTGAGCCAGTCCTTGCCGCGTGCGCCGGGGTTGTAGTGGCTGTCGAGGCGCTTCGCCATCAGACCCTCGTGTCCTGCCTTCATCGCCGCCTTGAGGAATGTAGACGCCTCCTTCACGCTGTTTGTGATGGTGTGCTCGGCGAGGAGCTCCGAGGGCGTGATCTTGACGAGTATAGCCCATCGGGTCTCGTAGGGCTCGTCGATGAGCAGGGTGCCGTCGAGGTAGAGGATATCAAAAAGGTGGAGCCTGAGGGGTATCTGCTCCGTCGCTTGTTGGACATCCTTAACGCGTGTGAATCGGCGCATTAGGTCCTGGAAGGGGAGGGGCTTTCCCCCGGGACCGACGGCGGTTATTTCCCCCTCGACGATGGTACCCACCTTGGGGAGGAACCTCTGCACGAGACTGACGATGTCGGGTAAACTCTCGGTGACGTCGCTGAGGCGTCTGCTGTAGACGTGGACCTCTTCGCCGAGGCGGTGAATCTGGACGCGCGCACCGTCGAACTTGTACTCGAAGACGGTCCTGCCTCCATGTTCCTTTATCGCCTCCTCGGGGTCGTTTGCGGTCTCGGCGAGCATCGGCTTCAGGGGAACGAATAGCTCCGGCTTTATGCCCTCCAGCCCCTTCTCGCCCTGGGTTAGGGCGACTAATGCGACCTCGCCGAGATTCCCAGTGAGCATGAGCGCCCGGCGAACAATACTTAGCTTCACGTTTGATGTCACGGCGAGGGCATCGAGCATAACTCCCTCGTTGACGCCTATCCTCATCTCCCCGAAGATGATCCGTGCGAGTATCTCTACCTCGTCCCGTCCCGCGTCGCTGAGGAGACCAGTGAGAAGGCGCTCCTTCTGCTTATGCGACCGGGCGCCGCGTGATACTGCTATCTCTCCGAGGGTAGAGTGGACGCGGCGTATCGTGAGACGGTCCCTTAGAAGCGTGGTCTGCTTCGCTTTCTCGAGGACGCGCTTCATAGTGTTCCAGCCGACGTCTAGTGTCCGAGGGTCGAACTCTGGGAAGATCTGGCCGACGACTAGGAGGACTGAGGGGGCTATCTCCTCGGGCTCGAGCAATCTAAGGAACTCGGAGATGAGACGCGTCTTCTCGGTTCGCTTCGTAGTGGCCTCGAGCGCCTTGCAGAGCTGTACGAGTTTAGAGAAGGGTGTCACCAACTCATGCGCCTCCGAACCAGTCGCGAAGGCTCTTCTGCCCCCTCGCCTTCCTCATCCTCTGAATAACCGTCTCGACCCGCTCTCTGCTAAAGTCGTGCTCGCCACAGAGAAACTTGACCAGCCCGTCCTCTTGGAGCGGGTTCTCCTCCAGTATGTAGTCGTCTGTGACTGGGGGGTGCAAATAGAGATCGCGGATCGCGTCGATGTCAGGGGTCAACTGTTCTCTTATCTCGGGGGGCAGCTCCTCGAGACGCCCGTGCTTCCTGATGAGTTTGAGAGCTGTCTTGGGGCCAATGCCTCTGATGCTGGTGTTGAAGTCGGTGCCGATGAGTATGCCGAGGTCAATCATCTGATGGCGCGTCAGTCCCCATGCCTGAGAGAGGGCGTCGAGGTCGATTATCTCGGGTTGGAGTTTTCGTGCGCGCCCCTTGCTGGGGAGCCATTCCTCCCCCTGTATTGTTATGTAACGGACAAGCCGCGGTGTACCGAAGAGCAGGCTGTCGTAGTCTTGGCTGTTGACCGCCCAGACATCTCCCTTCACCGCCATGTATGCTGCCTGGGCCTCCCCCTCGCTCGGTGCCTGTACCCAGGGGATACCGAGTAGGTCGAGGAGCCTCTTCGCGTCGGCGATCGCCTCTCCTGTGAGGCGACTCGTCATAACTGCCTTGGACATGGCGGTCTTGTAGTCTCCAGTGGCGATCGCCTCTCGGTACTCCTTCTCATACCTCTGCCTGATCTCTCGGCGCTTCTCGACCTCGGTGTGCTTGAGCTGTGGCGGGCACCCATCGAAGACGAAGGCGAGCCTCATGCCGTAGTCAGCGATTAGTCGCGTAGTTCGGAAGGCGAGTCCGACGAGGTGGCTCGTCGTCCTGCCCTTATTATCCATCAGTGGCGTCCCGTCACGCGCTCGGATGAGGGCGAGGAACTGGTGTAGCACGACGAAGCTGTCAACGGCGAAGCTCCTCCCCCTCAGGTCGTCGAGGGTGACCACCCTCTTCTCGACTATCGGGGTGAGGTTTACGCCCAAATGAATCGGATAATGAGTGGTAGAGGGGGTTTAAATGGTTACCACAGGCCACCGAGGGTGACGTGGTAGATAACCATCGCCGAGACGAGGATCAGCAGACCCGGTATGAGGTATTTGTAGACCTTGTTGAGGTCGGACTTGTAGTACTGGTTGGTTAATATGAGGCAGAGATGGAGGGGGGATGCCGTGTAGCCTGCGACAATGCCGGCGAACATGATTGTCATCCAGTTTACGTCGATGGGGGCGACGAGGGGCATGAGAATGGGGAAGACGATACCGATGCCCAGCGTGGGTTGGGCCGAGATGGCGCCGACGAGTAGGGGCACAACGATGAAGAGTGCGAGAAGCGGCACGCCCATGCCTAGTATGCTGCTGAGGAGGGTGCTCACACTCCCCGATGAGACAACCATGTACCTGAAATAGAGGGTGGCGAAGACGGCAGCGACGAGGTCAAGTTTCAACCCTTTGGTGGCATAGGTCTTGGCTCGGCTGAGGCTCACCTTCTTCATCACTATTAACATAGCGATGCCGATGGCTACGCATATCCAGACGGGTATTGCGATAAGCGTGAGGAAGACCGTTATGAGTATCGGGGATAGCCCCACGAGGCTGCCCACGTAGTCCTTGGTGCCGCCCACCAGCGTCTCCTCCTTTTGAATCCACTTCCAACTTATCGCGAAGCCTATGACCCATGTCGCGATGAAGAGGGGGAAGTTGACCCTGATGAAGTCGGTGATGGCGATGCCAGCGATGCTACAGGCAACGAGCGTCGAGGGGCTGATAGGACTCGCCCAGTACCAGACGTGACGGAACCAGACATTGATGAATGTCCTGTGCTCGGGCTTCAACTTAAGACGCTCCGACTCGGGCTCGTTGAAAGGCGCCGACATGAGCGCCCCCCCAGGCATCGAGAGTATCCCAAAAAGCGCCGGAATTAGCGCCAACAGGAACCTACTCGGCACAAAACCGCGGAGCTTGTCGATCAGCTCCACCATATGACCCGTCTCCTTTAACGCGTAGCCGAATACAGTGATGAAACCCACTGCGGCGCAGAGCTCCCACGTCGTCTTGTCCCCAATAGTCTCTAGCAAGGCGTCGACGAAGATTCCAAGAGGCTTCCCCGAGGTTATGCCGATTATCCCCGCGGCGATCAGTATGCTCGCGGCGAAGTCGAATTCCTTGAACCTGAGATAGAAGATTACGATGAAGGCGAGTAGTAAACCGAGCAGCTCAATCATGCCTGCGCCAGCTATCCACTCGAATCGATCGTGTCTCTATTAAACCCTTACCGCCGTGGATGCCGTTTTATTTCCCCTCCGAGATCCTACATCCATGACGGAGAACGCTGACATAGTCCTATTTAGGATCCCACTCTGCGGGAAGTGTAAGCAGGTAGTCGCAAATTTATCTCAGGTGAAGAAAGTTCGACCTGCCGTTAAGGTTCAGATTTACACCCTTCCCGACCATATAGGGCTCGCTCAGAGGAGCGGTCTCCTCACAGTGCCCGCCTTACTCATCAATGGTAAGCCGTACAAGGGTGTATTGAGCACTCAGGAGATACTCTCTGCTCTTGACATCCCTGCATAAGTTGATTCAATTATCCATTAACATATCATATATTTGGAACAACTAGCATACTAAGAAACTCGTATGCACATACCTGATACGTGGGACTATGCCCTCTGGTGTGGGCGAATATGTAGGGTTACGAGGTAAGTTTCTCTAACCTACCCTCAAGCATCTTTTTCGGCAGTGCGCCGAGGGTCTTGTCTGCGAGCTTGCCGTCCTTGAAGTAGAGGAGAGTAGGAATGCTCATGATTCCGTATCTCATGGGTATGCTCCGGTTCTGGTCAACGTTTAGCTTGGCGAAGGTTATGTTGGGCTTCTCGCCTGCGAGCTGCTCGATGACCGGGCTGAGCATATTGCATGGACCGCACCACGCCGCCCAGCAGTCTATGACGGCGAATTTGTTCTTCGCGACGAACTCGTCGAATGAGGCGTCGGTTACCTCTACTGTTTTGTGTTCAGCCATTTCTTCTCGTGTTTCCACAGAGGGATACGACGATATAAAGATATTTTAAGGTGTTCAACATCATTGAACATGATGAGCCTCAGGGAGCTTAGTAGCATAATAAACGCCCCCGAGCTAGGCGCCGATGAGCTGATGAGGTGCGCCCTTGGTGTCAAGACGGCGGAAGTCGAGGCATATTGCGCCCTCTCCGGTCTCGGCAAGACTACAGTCCAGGAAGTTGCAGACCGTCTCGATAAGAGCCGGCCCACAACACAGAGGCTCCTACAGTCGCTCGTGGAGAAAGGGCTCGCGACGCGTGAGGAGGAGCTCATTGGCCTCGGAGGCTACAAGTTTGTCTACGCGGCGGTGCCTCCGGAGAAGCTCAAGGCGGCTATCAAGGGCATGCTTGATAAGTGGTATTCAAAGATGGTTGGGGAGCTGGAGGATCTCCCTTCGAAGATCGAGGAGATGGGGTGCCCCCGCAGGTTTAGCAGGTGACGAGGTATCGGTCTATCTCCCACGGTGTTATGCGTGGTCGGCTCGACGTCCAGTCGGTGCCTACATACTTGAGGTACGCCTCGTGTTCCGCCCTCTTCGCCTTGACGAGGTTGTTGCTTATGTAGTCGCCGAGGGCGTCCGTGAGGACCTTGTCCTTTTCGAAGACGTTGACGGCCTCGCCGAGGTGCTCTGGCAGAGTCTCCAGCCCCGATGCGTTGTATACGTTTTCGTCGAATATCTCTGGGGGGTCTGCCTTTCTCTTCAGGCCGTCGAGTCCCGCCCTGAGCATAACGGTCGTTGCTAGGTAGGGATTGCAGCTTGGGTCAGGGTGCCTGTATTCGATGCGGCTGACCTTCGCCTTGTCACCGGGGTAGAGGGGCACGCGTACTATGGCGGACCTGTTGCCGAGGCCCCAGGCTATGTAGACGGGCGCCTCGTAGTGGGGCACGAGCCTCTTGTAGCTGTTGACTATAGGGGCGACGACCATGCTCATACCCCTCGCGTGGCTGAGGATGCCTGCCACGTACTGAAACGCCATCTTGCTCAGACCTGTCTCGCTGTCCCTGTCACCGAAGAGATTCCTGCCATTCTTCAGGTCGAACATGCTCTGGTGGTAATGGCTGCCGCTCCCATTCATACCCCAGAATGGTTTCGGCATGAAGGTCGCGGAGACGCCCTTCTTCTCAGCGATCGTCTTTACCACGAGCTTGTAGAGGACGACATTATCCGCCGTCTTTAGGGCGTCGGCATAGCGAAAGTTAATCTCCTGTTGCCCTTGACCCACCTCGTGATGTATTTTGTCGAGCTGGAACCCAGCGGCCTCGAGGTTGATCATTGTGTCAAGCTTGAGGTCCTCCGTCGGGTCCATGGGGGGTATGTAGAAGTAGCCGCCCGCCCCGTAGGGGGAGACGCTGCCATTGCTCCTGCTGATATAGAAGTACTCGAGCTCCGGACCCGTGTTGAGTCCCATGTTCTTCTCTTCGAGCTCGTCGAGGGTCAGCTTGAGGCGGCCACGGCAGTCGCCCTCGAAGTGGGTGCCGTCCGGGTTACTAAGGTATGTGAACATGACGGCGACGCCGGGGGTTTCCCACATTGGCGCGATGAAGGTAGATGGATCTGGATGTAAGGTCAGGTCACTGTGCTCGATGTTGACCAGCCCCATGCTAGAGCCGTCGAAACCTATACCCTCCTTGAGGGCGGTGGGCAGCTGGTACTCGGGGATCAGCATGGCGCGCGGCATGCCATTCAGGTCCACGATTATTAGACGAATGTATCGAATATCGCGTCTCTTCACCTCGGACATGATGGACTCGATGCTGTCTGGGTGGGTCAAATCGGACTTAGTCATAATACCCGTACATTGCGGACGTTTGATATATACTTTATCCCGTTTTATCTATACATTTGTATAGTATAATAGTGTAGTTTAAATCAGCTTTACTTGGACCTGTTCGTGAGGAACGCGCCGATGATGATAGCGGCTCCCCCTACTATGGTTAAGGCGGTGGGGACCTGTCCGAAGAGGGCGAAGGATCCGATGAAGGCTGCGACGGGCTCGAGGTAGAGCCACACCGTCGCCTTGACAGCCTCGAGCTTACTTAGGGTGTAGTTCCAGAGGAAGTAGCCGACACAGCTGCAGACGACGGCGAGGTATAGTATGCTCAACCACTGATCCGTCGTCAGCCGCGCCACGGCGCTCCAGTCCGAGGTGAGGCTGAGCGGTATGAGGAACAGGAGGCCGAACATGGTTGTGTATGCAGTCACCATGAGGGGGTTGCCGATCCTCTTCATCAGCCGCCTACTCAGCGTTGAGTACATGCTCCAGCATACTGCGTTTCCGAGCAGGCACGCGACCCCGAGGAGGAAGAGCCAGTCGATGCTGCCGATGACGATCTTTGGTAGGGCTATGAGCGCGACTCCCGTGAGCCCGAGGGCAATTCCCGCTCCCTTCTTGGCGGTGACTCTCTCCTTCAACAGTACGGTGCCGGCTATGCCGGTGAGGACGGGTGTGAAACCCGTAGCGAGCACCGCCGAGATACCCGCTCCTGCGTACTGTACCCCCGTGTATTGGAGCCAGAAGTAGATGCTCATGCTTAGGAGGCCGAGGAGCGCTAACTCCTTCAGGTCCGTTATAGATGGCCTGTTGCCCTTCTGGTACTCCCAGACGATGATGGGTGAGAAGAGAGATGCTGCTATGATGAAGCGGATAGTGGCAAGTATCAGCGGCGCGATCGTCGTAAGGATAGCGCTCGCCGCGACGAAGCTCAGGCCCCAGATTATGGCGACAGTTATCGCGGTCGCGGTCCCGTAACCTCTCTCAGACGCCAAGGCGACACCCATTAATGAAAAGCGCTTCCATCATCTACATATATTAAACTTATGACAAGTTTCATATACACGTGTATACTTGTACACCCTTAAAGGTGCAAAACAGCAATGTTCATGCTCGACGAGATAGACAGGAAGCTCCTAGGGGAACTGCTCAAGGACTCGAAGAGAAGCCAGAGGGAGCTGGCTAAGGCGATAGGCGTCTCTACGGCCACTGTGATCAACCATATCAGCCGGCTGGAGTCGGCGGGGGTCGTCAAGGACTACACGGTTATGGTGGACTGGGAGCGCCTAGGCTACGAGCTCACTGTAATCATAGAGATCACAGTGTCTCGCGGCAAGCTCATCGAGGTCCAAAAGGCGATCAGCAAGCTACCCTACGTCTGCGCCGTCTACGACATCACCGGCGAGATAGATAGCATAGCTATTGCCAAGTTCAAGAACAGGCAGGAGTTAAGCGAGTTCCCAAAGGCCCTACTAAGCATGCCAGACATCGAGAGGACAAACACCCACGTCGTCCTCAATACCGTGAAGGAGGACTTCAGGATGCTGGGCAATCTGAAGTAGCTACTTTTTCTTCTTAGCATCTTTCGCTACTCGTTCGAGGTAGTCCTCTCTCGGGGGCGCGAAGCACTCTATGAGGACGGCGGGTTTGTTGCCGGTTGCGTCGAAGTTGTGGGGGACGCCTCCGGGAGCGACGAAGCTGCACTGTGCCTTGATGTGTATCTTCTCGTCGCCTATGTAGAGGTCGCCCTCGCCTTCCTGCAGGTATCCTATCTGCTCGTGGGGGTGACTGTGAGGCGGCGTGGGGAGGTTTGGCTCTATTGTGTTGATCATCATCATACATTTCTCGCCGGCGATGAGTATCTCGCCGTGGCGCCCCTTCACCGTCTCCAGTCTCGGGGCATCCTTGCGCATCACGATCTTTGCCATGAAAATCCGGTTGATATTCGACTTTTCGCGGATAAGACGTTTGCGAGTACGCCCGGCGCACTGGGTAAGGTTCATAATAATCGCTTCCAAACCAGCCCACGATCCCATTGTCGTTGAAGATCGGCCGCCTCGCAGGTGTCGAAGTTCGCCTACACTACTCGTGGTTCCTAATCTTCGCCTTCCTTACGTGGTCACTGGCATGGGGCTACCTTCCCCTCGGTTACCCTGGGCAGAGCGACGCCTTTTATTGGGGCGTCGGCGCCGCATCCGCCCTCATGCTATTCATATCTGTGCTCATTCATGAGGTCGCCCACAGCGCTGTGGCTCAGAGGTATAAGATACCCGTAAACAGCATCACCCTCTACTTTCTCGGCGGAGTCTCCGAGATAGCGGAGGAGGCCCACGAGCCAGGTGCCGAACTCCGGATGGCCGCAGCGGGGCCACTCACAAGCGTCCTTCTCAGCGTCGTCTTTACAGCCATCCATACGTATGCTGGGAGCATTCTTCCCATCGCCGTCTCGGCGGTTATCGAGTACGCCGGTTACATTAACATAATCCTCGCGCTTTTCAACCTCATCCCCGCCTTTCCCATGGACGGCGGTAGGGTCCTTAGGGGCTTCATCTGGGGCTGGAACAAGGACGTGTTGAAGGCGACGCGGACGGTCACCGGCGTCTCGAGGCTCATCAGCTTCGGCTTCATAGGCCTCGGCCTAGCCCAGACACTCTTCTACGCCGACTTTAGCGGCATCTGGCTACTCTTCATCGGTCTCTTCATCAACAGTAGCGCTCAGGCGAGTATGAATGAGACCCGTATCAGTCAGGCGCTAACT